>QIKE01000072.1 GCA_003232915.1 Bacteroidota bacterium
CGTTTTGCTGTTTTACGATCTATTACAGATACTGTCCTGAAAAACAAATTGGATGTTTTGAATGCTTTACGATTTATTGCAAACCTGAAGATTGATTAGTTACGAATTTTATTTACGTTTCTGAAAAGTTAAAACATTATGGAGTTTGGCGGTTGTAAAGAGGCGATTGTCTACAAACAGGAAAAATCCGTAATCGTTCTCTGTTTATAATACCAAAAAAACGCAAATGAAGCAAAACGGTTTATTCCACTGAAACTTTTCGGTTTATTGTTTTCCCTCTGCTGCTAACCGTTAAAAGATATAAGCCTTTTTTTAGGTAGCTCACATCAAAATGTAAAGGATTTTGACCGGGTTTTAACATGCCCGAATAAAGCCTTGAGACCTGTATTCCTTGCACATTATACAACAAGATAAGAACGGGTTCGCTTTTTTTAGTTTTCATAGTCAGATACAAGGTGGTAGAAACCGGATTGGGAAAAACACGCAAAGTGTTTACGCTACTTTCTGCCCTATGAGTTTGAATTCCAAGCCACGCGACATTAATTTTTTTGCTAGTATAGATGTGATATTCACCTGGTTCTAGCGAAATGTCTTTGTAGGCGTTGCTTATCGTTATCGAATCGCCACCGAATAGATCGTACCATGTTCCGGCAGATTGAAATTGCAGTGTAGTTGAGCCTGCATTTACATCGAAATTGCCGACGATAGTAACGTTCATCGAAGCATCGGAAAGATGGATTGTTTTTATTGTGCCCGAAACCGAAAGTGTATAATTACCGGTATTAAAAGCATTTTCGGTTTGTTTTAACCGATTCAAGGTCGAATACACATTGTACAAATGCTTTCTGTTGGCATTGTAATAATAATCCCAGCGAACCGGTTTTGGCGAGGTGCGACAATTTTCGTTTATACTGCCATTTTCGCAATGGTTGATGGAGTAGTCGTAGCCGAGTTCGCCGAATTGCCAAATCATTTTAGGGCCAGGAATAGGGATAAAAAAAGCAGTGGCCATTTCGTTTCGTTTGAGTGCTGTGGCGGTATCTTTAATGTTGTAGGTGCCCGAAGCATTTCCGTACGCAATATTTTTGTACATCAGTCGTTCCTCGTCGTGGCTTTCCATATAGCCCATTACGCGAGGCGACGACCATCCGCGTTGTTTGTACGAAATCCACGAAAAATCGGAATTATCGTTCCAACCCATAGTAGCCTCATTATAGTTGTAATTGGAGTTACCCCAAATCATCATACCGTAATTAGCCAGCACTTTTTCTTCGGAGTTTGCAGTAAAATGTTCAAGAATGACATAGGCATTGGATTTAAAAGCCCAAATGGAGTCGGCCATACGTTCGAGAATGTTGATACGTGATTGGTCGTAAGCCCAACCGTTTCCGTGTTTATTAGTAAACCCTTTGGTGAAATCGAAACGAAAACCGTCTATTTTGTATTCCGACATCCAGTAGCGGTTTACTCTGTCTACAAAATTTTTGGTATCTTGACTTTCGTGGTTGAAATCATTTCCCCAACTATAGTCGGGATTAGGCGAACTAACGTTAAACCATGGATTGTCGGCAGCGGGACGGTTATTTTCAGCATCCCAATATAGCATTACCAACGGGCAGGTATTGTTAGCGTGGTTGAGCACCATATCCATAATAACGGCTATACCTTTTTTATGACATTGGTCAACAAAAGCTTTAAATGTGTTTTTTGGACCGTAATATTTATCGGGTGCAAAATAATAATTAGGATTGTACCCCCAGCTGATGTTACCTTCGAATTCGCTCACCGGCATAAGTTCAATGGCCGTAATACCCAACTTTTGTAAATAATTAAGTGTGTCGATAATATCGTTGAAAGTATGTCCTTGCGTAAAATCGCGTACGAGCAACTCGTAAACTACCAAACGGTTTTCGTCAGGAGGTATAAAATCTGTTACCTGCCAGTTATATGCTTGTTGGGCAGTTTGTAATACTGTGGCGATGCCACTTGTTTTGCCTGTCGGATAAGAAATTAAATTGGGGTAAGTAGTATTGCTAATGTATCTGTCGTTCCATGGATCGCTTACTTTATCGGCATATGGGTCGCCGATTCTTATTTGTCCGTCAACAAAATACTGAAAAATATATTCCTTTCCGGCACCGAGATTCGATAGTTCCACCCAAAAATGCTTTCCGTCGGGAGTTTTTTTCATATAATAAGGATCGTCAACTTCCCAATTGCTAAAATCGCCAATGGCAAAGACATAATTTTTTCCCGGTGCAAATAAGCTGAGTATAACCGTGCTGTCGTTCACATAATTTATTCCGTCGATAACACCTTCTGGTAAAGCTTCGGTAACGGGAAATCGTCGCACATAATAGGTGGTTGAATCGATAGCCAGTTGGTTTGTGCTTTTGGCAAGGGCTTTAATTCGGTGTTTACCGTATGTGCCGGTAATAATGTCGGTTGAAAAGCTATTTGCAGTAGTGGCAAGTATCAGCTCGTTGTCGAGATATAAAAAAGTGGTATCGGCATTACTGCTATTTCCTTCAACGTGTATTGTATCGTTAAGTTCTACAATTAGAGGATGTTGTTCGGGCAATGTAATTTGCACGTTAACGCCTTGATCATATACATCGTAAAAAATGTCGCCTCCAGTGGCCGTACGACCCGTAAACGAACCGTCGGCACTACGAAAAACAAAGGCCAGTTTCAAAACTGTTTCGCCGGTATTTACTCCATAGTAATCGTTAATGCTTGGCGAGATGTTCAATTGCCACAAATCCTGACCTATGTGTTGCATTTTGCAGGCCGGAATATTTTCGTTCCAGCCGGCTTTCACGTGTTTCCAGTCTGAATTTGAATTGCTTTCGCTGGTGATAAGGCCTGTATGGGCATACATATCGCCCGTAAAACCCGATAGCCCGCCATTACCGAGAGAAGCATCGAACACAATGATAACACTATCGTCGGCTGTGGGAAAAGGCGGCTCAGCAGTAATCAACTGTGCATAAAGAAAGCCGAAGCTTAGTAAAATTAAGGTAAAACTCAGGATAATCTTTTTTATCATTTTATGAATCGTTTATAGTGAGTAAAATAGTTCACAAAAATATGCTAAAAAAACCATATGAATTATTAAAATCATTTACCCTTAAATCCGTGAGTAAATGGTATCTGTAAGAAAATGCCATATGTACTGAATATCAACAATAGAATGTTTATAACTTCCATTGAAAATTGTTGATAAATTGTACGAAATTTTCCCTCCGATGTTTTGATAAATTTTTAAAATCGGTGTTTTCTTGCCGGCACTAAATAATATCTAATTCTACCAATATGTTGTCTATGTCGAAACTAATAACAACGCAATTAGCTATTGATATTCAATAATATATCCTGGTAAGATCAATAGTTTTTTCCGTTTAGCCATGTATGCCCAACATTTTGATAGTAAATAATAAAATTAAGAAGTGCCGTAGGGAAGATTTGTTTTATTCTGATTAGGGCTGTGGGAAAATCAATAGACCCTGCTCCAGTCGCATTATTTATGAAATCCGTTTGCCTGTTCGACAATTTCTATTAAAAAGCCGGTCCCACAAACTTCTTTGATGAATATGATTTACTTTGCGTTGTTGTTTCTTGGCCTCTTTTATCAATTCCTTGGTACGATCCGATTGTTTTTTGAAGTGCTCTTTCTTTGCAATCTTGTAATCTTTTGTTACTTTTTTGTTGCTAATATTTTTGGTTTTCTCAGATTTTGTTACTTGAGCACTTTGCGTTAGTAAAAAGCACGAGGGAGAAGCAATCGTAAAAGCAATAAACAAAAATACCATTAACAATTTCTTCATAGATAATTTTATTGATCCAAAAAACAATATTATTGCAAATGAAGTTGATTTTTTATTATCAATGATAAAATTTTTTATTTTTTATTGCGTTTTCAACACAATACAATAAGCATGAGAAAGTTTTTTTATCTGTCTGTCCTGGGAATTATACTTGTTTTGGGTATTATGTCGTGTAACAAAAGCAACATTAACCCCAACATTCCAAAGGGGGTGATTAGAATTGATATAGACCCTAATTCCACTTTTTATCAGGAGCTAAATACCGTGGGGGGTTGGACTTACATAGACAACGGACAGCCCAATGCATATATTTCGGGCAACAGTAGGGGGGTAATTGTTTATCGAAAATCACTAACGGAATTTATGGCCTACGATCGTATGCCCCCCAACGAACCCGACAAATGTTGCAACAACAACGGACAATGTACAAAACTTATCGTCGGCGATTATTATCCTATGGTGAAAGATACTTGTACACAAAACAGCTATTTGCTTCTCAATGGTAGTATTTTTACCGGAAATGGTCGCTATCCGCTTATTCAATATCAAGCTGTTTACGACGGTGGCTTACTCCATATATATAAGTAAAGTTTGCTGTTGTGCCATAGTTTCTGCAAAAGCAAGAGAATTGTTCCTCCAACAGTTTTTGCAGTTTAATTTTATCTTAGCTTAGCATAGAAAGTTTTTAGCAAATGTGACATTGGCTTTTTTTGGATTGCGCATTACTTTTATCGTTAGCCCACATCTCCATAAAGAAGTATCTACACTTCTATAGACCAATCCGGTAGCAACTTATTCGCTTATTGACCAAATACTAAATCGTTGGTCTTGTTACAATTATACATAATAACACACTGAAAATAATTAATAATTCCTGATCTCTTGAAATCAATTTGACTAAAACGCCGATTTTTCTGACTTGATAAATGTGCATAATTAATTCTTGATTCTTTTACAAAGAACAGCTAAAACATTAACTTACGAAAAGCAAGAAAGAAGCGAGAAATTTGTAAAAAGTCCTGAAATATGCTGGCCGTTTGCAAAGCTGCTTAAGGCATCACCAAACACCAAACACCAATATTTCTTTTTTATTGTAACATTTGAATAGTTTCATTCGTCTTATACTTTACAAAAGAGGATACTTATTGGCTATCTATGACGATAAACGAATACAATCAATGTGTAGATAATTTTTCGGACGGACTTTTTCGGTTTGTGTTGAAAAACATACGAAATACCGAAACTGCTAAAGACCTTGTGCAAGAGTCGTATTTACGACTGTGGGAAAAACGGCGCAACATTGCTTTTCCAAAAAGCAAATCATATCTTTTCACAACAGCTTATCACACTTTGATTGATTACGTACGGAAGCAGAACAAAAGTATGTTGAGCGACATTGACGAAAATGAAATAGATTTCAATGATCGGCATTATTCCGATCTCGGTGAAATATTAAACAAAGCTGTTGACACGCTTCCACCCGATCAGAAAGTTGTATTGCTTTTGCGCGATTATGAGGGTTACAGCTATAAGGAAATCAGCGAAATAACTAAATTATCGGAAACACAAGTGAAAGTATATATTTTCAGGGCACGTACAACATTGAAAAATTACATTGTTAAACCCGATTATGTGATATAGAAGGAAGAATAATGAATATTAATAAAGAAAATTACGGAAGTTTTATTATCGACTATTACGAAGACTTGCTTTCGGAAATAGAAAAGGAATTGCTTTTGGTTTTTTTTGATAATCATCCCGAACTGAAATGGGAATTTTATGACTTTGTTAACATCACTTTGCCCAATGAATCTTTGCTGTTTACACAAAAAGATAAGTTGAAAAAGCCACCTATTTCAACCGTAAGTTTTATCAACGAAAACAATTTTGAGGAATATATGGTTTGGGATTCAGACGGTGAACTAACAACTGACCAACAAAACGTTTTCGAAAACTTTCTTCAATCGAACACTTTTTTAAAAGCCGAAATGAACCGTATTGCCCTTGCAAAGGTTAAACCTGATAAAGAAATACTTTTCCCCGGTAAAACCTCTTTGGAAAAAAGGCGGATTATTCCCTTATATTTTCGTATGACAATGGCAGCAGCAGCAATTTTGTTGGGAATGTTAATAATCAATCCATTTGGTAAGAATATAAATAATCGTGTTGCGAAAACAGATATCGCAACTATCGACAAAATTCCTTCAAAGCTCATTAACATAAACTTGCTAACGTCAAAGCAATTATCACTTCTTCTTCCAAATAAAAAAACATTTCTTCGTCCTCCTCACAAAACTATGAGAAAAAAAACTATCGTCCCCATAGAATTAATGAAAAAAAGCGAAGTTGTTTTTAGTGTTCACATTAAAGAAAAAGCGAAATTGCTAGATAATAATATAGAAATATTACCTCAAATAGCAGATTATATTTTCGTTGAAGACGAATCACCAAAACATAAAACAACTTTTATAAAAATAATCACTAAACCATTTAACAACATCGCAGATTTTCTCGCTATACGTCGAAGAGCCAAAAAGCAAAATGGCATCAAAGAACCATCTATTTTGAAAATCATCGACAACAGCGTAAAGGTTTTCAATACCGTTACAGGCGCCGATGTAGCTATCGCAAAAGTTTACAATAACAAAGGAACCTTAAAAACCTATTATGTTTTTGGTAACAACTGGCAAATTATTCGTCAGTCTAAATTTTTGGTAAACGAGAAATAAGTATTGCAAAAATACCGTGCTTACGGCAACCTTCTACCACACCTGTTTGTTCAATGTCTTTGAGTATTGGTGTCTTTTCTTCAATATACCAACTGCATTTAATCGTTTTCATATATAAAAAATTAGTATTTTAAAATTAAACTAATTTTGTCCTATAATTTAGGGGATTGAACCAATTTGATAGTACACCGGTTATTATGATCATTATGATTGACACTGATTAAAAATCATAATAAAACAGTCTCCTCAGTCTAATCAGTGTACTATTGAAATGGTAAGCTGATAATTATGATTTAATAGTACACTGATTGTTATGATTGTTATGATGGATTATGATTTCAGATCTTAACAAATCAGTCGCATCAGTTAAATCAGTGTTCTATTAACCACGAAAATTTTTTTAAAAAAATAATCCTTTCGTATTAATAATTTTTTTATCTTTACCGCCACAAAATAACACGCCAACGTGATAGCTGTTAATAAAATACTAAAACAAATTTTCTTTATAACACTGTATAGTGTTGTAAATAAGTTGTTTACCCCCCCCCGCAACTCCAAGCACTTTCAGATTTAACCGTTCTCGTTAACTTACAGGGCAATGTATTGCAACAAAACAACAGCGGGCTTACACTATTCAAACCGGCCTATTTCACCGGAGTTTTCAAACCTGCATTTAATTACGTGCCTTGTTGCACCACAAAATATATTTTTGTTTTGGGGAAGAATAA
>QIKE01000008.1 GCA_003232915.1 Bacteroidota bacterium
GTGACAAATTTTATGAGGCTGTAACCGGATTTTTCTAATCAGTCAATCAAAAACAAAAGGCCTATTTAGAGAATTTACTTGACATTGAAGTTTCGATTTTTTTAAAATAAAAATGTCCTGATTTATCCCGTGAGATGTATAATACAACGCTTATTTCGTATTCGACAATTTCAAAACATTCCAAATCATTAAACCCGTGCCAACGGCAATACATTCTTCATCAACATCAAAAGTATCGGTATGCAAATTCGATACTATTCCTTTGGTATAGTTGGCAATGCCGAGCCGGTAAAACGATGCGGGCAACACTTGCGAAAAATATCCGAAATCTTCCGCCGTCATACGAATGTCCAAATCTACTATATTTTCTTTTCCGAGAAATTCGATAGCCGCTTGTTTTAATTTTTCCGTAAGTAGTGGATCGTTCATAACATAGGGATAACCCAGATTTATAACTACCTGACAATGTGTATTATGTTTAACTGCAATTTGCTTTGCCGTTGCAATGATGAACGCATGAACCTGCCTACGCCATTTTTCGTCGAATGCTCTAAAAGTACCGTGAACCGAAACTGCCGACGGAATAATATTGTGTGCTCCTTCGGCGTTTATTTTTCCAAACGAAAGAATTGTCGGCGTATCGGCATTCGACCAATTATTAATACTTTGTTCGAGTGCAACAATAATTTCGGCTACAGCTAAAACTGTGTTGTCGAAATGCAACGGGATAGCAGCGTGTCCGCCTTTTCCGTTCACAAAAATATTTATTTCGTCGGACGAAGCCATATAACGTCCGCTGCGAAACCCCACTTTCCCCACTTCAAGTTCGGGAAAAACATGCTGCGCAACAATAACTTCGGGACGTGGATTTTCGAGCACGCCTTCGGCAATCATTCGTTGTGCACCTCCCGGAAGTCTTTCTTCGGCCGGTTGAAAAATAAATTTGACACACCCTTGCCAATGTTCCCTAATGTCGTTGAGTATTTTTAAGGTGCCAAGCAAACAAGTCATGTGTATATCATGTCCGCAAGCATGCATCACACCCGTATTCAGCGATTTATAACTAACATCGTTTTTTTCAATTATCGGTAATGCATCTATATCGGCACGCAAAGCAATGCATTTTTTTTTCGTGTTTTGTCCGTATAATACTCCTACAATACCGTTTCCCGCAATATTTTTTGTATGTGGGATAGACCATTCTACCAATATACCTGATAAGTATTCTGCCGTTTTTTCTTCGTGAAAACTCAATTCGGGACGCGTATGAAGATGCCTTCGTATCGAAACTAATTCCTCATCAATAAAATGCACTTTGCGTTTTAAACTGTCGGGAGAAAAAATCATTTGTCAATTTTTTAACAAATGTACACAATCCGTTGAAATAATGTTTCGAGATACCGGAAAAATTTGAAACGATTGGAAAAGCGGGAAAGTGAGAGAGTGATGGGGGTTAGGTGCATCTTTTTCCCTACTTTGTGAAATAGGCCACGATTATTCCCACGTACGTTCCGTCTTTTCTCAACTTGTAAAATGCGACATTGGTTTAATTTGCCTCAAAAGAAACCAGAATGTTCTTTAGCCTAACTAAATTTTTAACCGGTCATCAAAAATTCATGCTATAGAGAAATTCAAAGCGATTGCCTTGTGTATTAATTAAATACGAATATCGTAGTCCAAGTTCTACTTCGGGAAATAAACTTAAGAAATGCCAGTTTGAATAAAGTTCGACACCTGTGGAAGACAAATGTTCTGTTTTAGCATCTTTTTCGCCTCGAAGGTGGTCGAAAAACAAACGAGCATAAATGCGTTTCAGATATGACACAGCTGGCACATCCCAATCGGGATAAACAATCGGGAAAACATAATCGACTTTGAACACATACAAACTGCTATAGCTCAAATTAGCATAACCACGCGGGATAGCTGCAATAGTTCTAAAGGTGTAAAATCCTTTTTGCTGACCTTCGTAAGCACCATAAAACCGTAAGCCTTGATGCAGAACAACACCTGGTAAAAATATTGCTCCTTGAATACTTTTCTGTGCAGAAACGGTATCGGAAAAAATACTTCGACGAAAAACACTGCTGAGCCATAAACCGACACGGGGGAAAATATCTTTGGGCGAGCGCTTTAGCTGTGTGTACGCATACAACTGAACTGTTGCCACACTCAAACGATCGTGCTTAAACGAATATTTACTGTCTTTTTTCATTTGTAATAAGCGCCAATCGTAGCCCATAGAAGGCCGGATGCCGCGAATCCATTTTCCGGATGTAAAGTTTAAAGGAAGACTTGTAGAAATGGACAAATTAGTTTCGTTCCAACGTACTTCTTGAAGTATATTGTTTTCGTTGTGAACATATTGTCGCCGGCCACCATAACTAAGTTTGAGACTAACTACGGGATACCAACCATAATAGTCGAAACCGAATTGTAGTTTTCCTGTTTGTTCGTTGAGGTCGTATAACCAAGCTAGTGTGGTAACTGCCGTGCTTAATTTATTTTGCGACAATATTGTTAGTCCGGGTTTCAAACTGTAATTATCGGCATCAACAGAAAGTGGTCCCCAGCTGTAAGGATTAATCAAATGGCCGAGCCGGCTATAATTTTTTACGGGATAAACAGAATCGGCCACCGTATGATTGTCGAGAACAAAAGTAGTGTCGGTTACAAGTTTATCGACAGGATAATGAAAACGAACCGTTTTCCCACTGTAATATTTCAATTCCAAGGGATGAAAATCAATGTGTGCCGGTTGAAAACCATTTGCGGTATATTCAGAAAAATATATTATCTTTCCGTCAGCCGAAAAAGCGGCATCTGTAACACCAAATCGGGCATCCCGCAGTTTAAAAAGTATCTTTTTCCTAAGGTTGAAAACATACAAATTGTCTTTGCCTTCGTATGTACCCGTATATACAATGTAGCTATCGTACATCACAGGCCATTTTATTTCGGCAAACGAAAACGGCATGGGAAGTTCAATTTTTCCAGTAGCTACATCAACCAAAGCAATGGCTTTTCCTTTTTTTCCTATAGCTATTGTTACAATATAGCTTCCATCGTTTGACCAATGCGGTGTTTCAAAAAATAAATTATCCGAACTAGTGATGCTTTTAACAGTTTTTCCGGTAAGGGCATCAAGAATAAGCAAAGAATATTTTCCGGTAATAGATACTTTAACGGTAACAATATGCTTTCCGTCGGGTGAAATAGCAGGAGCGAAAAAGCGACTTTTCTTGCTTATTTTGCGTAATTTATGTATTTTAAAATTATAAACTTTTATCACTGAATAATTACGATTGTTCCAGCGAGGGTCAAAAGTTTTTTCATTCCAACACAATAAGCTATCGTTGGCCGAAAGCGATTCTTTAAAATCGAAACCGGGAGTAAAAAGTTTTTTTTCGCTACCATTGCTAAACAGTTGCACAAAGCGGTTAATGTTGTCAATACCTGATTTTTCGCAGATTAGACTACCATCCGACAGGGGTTGAGGGAAAAGATAATCTACATAAAATCTGTTGTTTACATGATTGTTTCTATCTTTGCTTTTTTGTTTGTCGGCAGTTGCCCACCGGCTTTGCAAACTTTTCATTACGGTTTTATAAAATCCTATTTTTCCTTTACCGGTAGTTTTTTTTAAGCTATAGGTAAAAGGCACAAGTGTAAAAGATTTTCGGGCTACACGGTTTTGCATTTTATTCCATAATGAAATACCATACCATTCTATACCTTTTGTTACCAACTGATAACCAAGTGTATAATAGTCGGGGACGAAATCTTTATACGAGCCGAGTAAGGCTTTGTCGTATGGATAAATTCTTTTGTCGAGAACCTGTGCTTTCAAAGGATAAGTAAACTGCGGTACTCGTCCTCTTCCACTGTTGCTATGGACAGTTTCGCTGAAAACGGCATCACCTTCGATAAACCAAAAGGGATAAAATATTCCATAAACAGCAGCAATAGCTTGCTCACCAAAAATATAATAAAGGTCTTTTGTAAATCCCTGACGTAGTTTGTTCATCTGCACTACATGACGGTATTCATGCAATGCAAGTTGATCTTGCCAAATTTCCGGATACAAATCTTGCGGCGGCATTTCAAAAAAATCGGCATGCATAGGTGCCGGTGAAACCATAGCGTTGGAAAGAGTACTGCGGTTGTGTAATATAATGCTAAGTCTGGGGCGTTTGTCGAGATAAGGCCGACTTACATACTGACTGCTCATTTCCAAAACATTGGTGTAATACTGTGCTATATTGGCATATTCTTCGGGAAAGACAATCTGAAAATTTTTGGTTTTTATTTGCTTCCATTTCACCGAAGCCGGATCTTGTCCGATGAGATAATACTGTGCATGCGAAAACAAAGGTAACAACAATAATAAAGCAAAAAAACATAGAGTATAAATTAGGCCGATGTTTTTATAAATCAATTTCTTCATTTATTCGGTTGTATATATTACTAGAGGTGTCCGTTTTGCCAAAAGCAAGAAATAGCGACGAGGTAAAAATAGAGATATTTTGGTTAACAAGACAAAATCAATCAGTATTAAAAACAATACTGGAAAATTAAAATGAGCATTTTTTTTACTTTTACAAAAAAATACGATGAAAAATACATTACTATTATTTGTTATGGTCTTGTTTTCGATCGAACAAACATTTTCATGTACCAACATTATGGTAACCAAAGGAGCATCCGCCGATAGCGCCACCTACCTTGTTTATCTAAACGATGGCGAATGGCTCTATCACTTAAACCTTACTCCTGTTGCCGATCATAAACTCACCGACTCGTTAGAATACAGTAGCTTATCGGGCAAAAAATTTAAAATTCGTCAAGTTGCCCACACTTATGCCATTGTAGGTTTTCAAATCAACGGACATCAATTGGCCATAGGTGAATCAACTTTTACCGGTAGAACCGAGCTGTGGGACAAAGACAAACCCCTAAAATATTGGGACTTGATGCGTTTGGCATTGCTACGAGCCAAAACTGCCCGTCAAGCCATCAAGGTAATAACAAATTTGGTAGAAACGTACGGCTATGGCAGCGAAGGCGAGTCGTTTTCGATTGCCGACCCCGGAGGCATGGCTTTTGGAAATGGTAGGAACGGGAGGACACGGAGGAGCCGTTTGGATTGCTCGCCGTGTACCCGACGGAATGATAACTGCCCATGCTAACCACTCGCGCATTGGCATCTTCCCACTTCACGACCCTAAAAATTGCCTCTATTCAAAAAATATAATTTCTTTTGCCATCGAAAAAGGTTACTACAGTCCTACATCGGGCAAAGCATTCGAGTTTAATAACGTGTATGATCCGCCCTCACCTGCTCACCTGAAATATACCGCAACTCGGGTGTGGAGTATCTTTAGGCGTGCTGCACCTTCGCTACATTTTACAACCGACTACAATAGAGGTATCGAAGGTGTAAAACCATATCCGTTGTTTATCAAACCCGACAAAAAACTTCGGCTACAGGATGTGTTTTCTTTGATTCGCGATCATTACGAAGGAACGGCTTTCGATATGACAAGCATACCCGAAGGTGGTCCGTTTGGCAATCCCAATCGTCCGCGACCGCTAAGTTGGAGTAGCGATAGCGCCAACTATTCGTGGGAACGCCCTATTTCGACCTACAACACGGCTTTTTCATTTGTTGCCCAATTGCGCAACTATCTACCCGATAACATTGGAGGTATTATGTGGTTTGGCGAAGACGACACTTATACAAATTGCTATTTCCCTGTTTACTGCTGCGTTACCGAAATCCCCAAAGCTTTTACAATTGGCGACATAAGGCATTATTCTCGCGAATCTGCATGGTGGACTTTTAATTTTGTAGCCAATTTTGCCAATGTCCGCTACCGCAATATGGTTATCGACATTAAAAAAGTACAAAAAGAACTCGAAAACACTTTTATTAGCCAACAAGATTCTATTGAAAATATTGCTTTACAAAAATCGGGGAATCAACGTATTGCTTTTCTTACACAATACACTCGAAAAGTTGGAGAAAAAGTGCAACATCGTTGGCAAGCATTGGGCGATTTTCTTATAACCAAATATAACGACGGTTATGTAAAAGATAAAAGCGGACACATCAAAACACTACCCTTTCTGCAAAAGTGGACTGATTTTGTGATAAAAAATAATCCTGACAAACACAAAATCAGAAAATGGAAGAACAAATAGTTGAACAAAAGTATTAAACACCGGTTTTCGCAGGGTAGTTATTCACTTAAAAAAGAATCCTAATTTCAGGGTACACCGATGATTTCGATTTTCTTATTACCAAACTATAGAACCGGACTAAAATATTATGATTTTTCAACCTCGAGAAGAACCAATGTTTGTGCTTATTTACCTACTTCTTTGGGAAAAGGTCTTTAAGTTTGTTGACGGAATATTCGAGAGTTTTTTTTTATTCATCACATGGGATAAATCAGGACATTTTCATTTTTAAAAAATCGGAACTTTATCTGTTTATAATTTTGTATCTTACTGATCTATTTAGTTTTATGTTTTGTCATAATTTTCGGCTCCGCAATCGAAAATTACGCCAAAACGGTGCTGACATTTTTCGTACCTCGGGTTAAACCCGTGGAATAATGGCTTTGCCATTCCACAGGTTAAACCCGTGTCTATTATTATTGCGCTCCTTCGGAGCTCTATCATCATTCTTCTGTGCGTCGAATTTATTTGTCATGGGGTTTTATGTCAATAAATTCTTTAAATCGGCTTGTATGTTTGATTAAGTGATTAGAAAAATCCGGTTACGGTCCTATGAAATTTGTCAGGGATTTCATAATATTTTGTATACAGTTTTTTCTTCTCTGAAAATGTATAAATTTATTCCGTTTTAAGTATAATAAGTCCCTGAATTATTTTCAATTAATAGTTTGTGTACTTCCTTTTTCAAATCTTGAATTTTTTGTTTCCAGTCAAAAACCCGGTCCTTTTTAACAATTCCTTTTTCTTTTTTATTTACGTTAATGATTTGTGTATGAACCGATCTCCACTAATCGTATTTTGGATTGAGTTTGTTGTGTTTAGTAATTTATAAGTCAGAATCTTTTATAGTGTGATTATATTCATTTACTTTGCATCCTAGCCGTGATGAAAATATCATTATTGGGTTCTACTACCATTTTTGTGGGAAACTTTTAACAGAACGAATCTAAGTGGTAGATATTAAGTCTTTTAAGCGTATTTTCTTTTGATT
>QIKE01000124.1 GCA_003232915.1 Bacteroidota bacterium
TTGTTAGCCCTTTTTCATTGTTGTTTTTTTGATTAAATCACTTTATTTTAAAGCTGTATATCAAATGCTTACGAAACCCGAAACTTTAGTTTATAATTGTTTTAAATTAAATTGTTATTAACTAATGCTTTCAATACCGATTCGATATTGACAAATTGATTTTCGATAATATTATTTTTATAAAAAAAGTAAACACCGATGTGAAAAGAAAATCCCGTTTCGAGTTTCAATTCTGGAATATTTTTTGTTCGAAAGCCTATTCGTTCGAAGGCACGTTCTAGCCACAGTATTTCAATCGAATGTCCCGAAAGATAAATTACATTTTCGGGTTTTGAGGTAATAGGGATAAAATTTCCTTTATGTAAATTGAAAACAATTCCTGGCCGGTTAAAATACTTATTTATTTGTTGCTGCAACACCAAATCTTCGGGAATTCCTTGTATCAACGGCATCGCCTTACCCATAAGCCAAAGTTTTTCAGCATAGCGCAAAGCAAGGTCTATGTCGTGTGTGGTGAGGAGAATGCCTTTTTGTTGCCTGTGGGCAATGTTCAACAGAAGTTCCATCAAAGCAATTTTTCCGGGTGCGTCGATAAAAGCAGCCGGCTCGTCGAAAAATATAAAAGGTGTATCTTGCACCAATGCCCTAACTATAAGTACTTTTTGTTTTTCGCCATCACTTAATTTATAAAATACTTTTTGTGCTATATTTCCTATCCCAACTTCCTGCAAGGCCGATTGTATCCGCTGATAATCGGAGGTTTTTAGTTTTCCCGAAAAGGAAGTATAAGGGTAGCGACCCATGGCTATCACTTCGTAGACACGCAAAAAAAGGTCGTCTATTTTGTCGGTTAGTACAACGGCAACTTTTTTCGACAACTCTTTAACGGAAAGTTCATTCAGCGAAAATCCATCATATCGTACTTCGCCGGAGAGAGGTTTTTGTAATCCGGCAATTATTCGTAAAAGTGTTGATTTGCCTACACCATTGGCGCCAAGTAAACATACCAATTCGCCCGACTGAAGCATTGCAGTAATATTTTTTTGCAAAACAAGTTTATCACCTTTACTCTGCAAATAGCCGGTACTTAATTGTTTGATATGTAAAAAATGTTGTTTCAACGGATGCTTTTTAAGTTCGTTTGATATGCCTGTTTTTCACAATTACCCAAATCACTACCGGTGCACCTATCAACGAAGTTACCGCATTTATTGGTAGCGAAATATCGTATCCTGGAAGTTTGGCCACAAAATTACACGCCAATGCCAATCCGGCTCCCGTCAATACAACGGCAGGTAACAAAATACGGTGATTAGAAGTGTTAAACATCGTTCGGGCCAAATGTGGTACGGCAAGCCCGAGAAAACCAATGGGGCCTGTGTAAGCTGTTGTTACGGCAATTAGAAGTCCGGTAAGTACAAAAAAAATGTTTTGTATTTTTCGCACGTTGAAACCGATACTGCGAGCGTAAGCTTCACCAGGCAACAGTGCATTAAGCGCTCTAATATAAAATCCGCTCCAAAACACTCCGAGCAAAACCACTGTGAACAAGCCTAATGCTTGGTTTAGATCGGTTTGCGAAAAACTCCCCAAGCCCCATAACACGTAAGCCTGTAAATTGCTTGCACGACTGAAAAATTGCAAAATACTTACAAAGGCCGACACGGCGTAGCCAATCATAATTCCGATAATCAGTACGGTAACAATGTTGGCAATCCGTCGCGAAACAAAAATAATTATGCCAAGTACAAACAAAGCTCCAACAAATGCAGCCGCCACTATGCCCGCCTCGCCAAAAAAGGCTGTATGCAAAAAATTTAATCCTAAAACTCCGCCGGTAAGTACCACAAGTGCAACACCGAAACTTGCCCCTGAGCTAATTCCCAAAACCGACGGGCCGGCAAGTGGATTACGAAAAAGAGTTTGCAAAATAAGCCCCGACACCGAAAGTGCGATGCCTGTGGCGCTGGCCGTGAGGGCTTGTGGCAGGCGGTATTGCAAAACAATTATTTTATTCACCTCAGTATTTCCTGTTGTGCCAAGCATAACGTGCAACACCGTTTCCCAAGGGATAAGTATCGACCCAAACCATAAATTTACAAAAAATAACACCGGTACCAAAACGGTGAGTATCGAAAACCAAAGGCTATTAGGGTGCTGAAAATTCATTTTGCTAAATAAACCACAAAATTACGGTAAAATTTTGAAATATTTCGGCTGGTAGTCAGGTAAAAGTTTGGGATGGAATGCTTTTATGAAGTCGGCCAATACAATTTGTGGCTCCAGCGGACTTTGTTCGAAATACGCTGTCGTTTGCGGATCGCAATAGATGATGTGCTTGATTCTAAAAGCTTTAAATCCTGTGTAAAGCTCGTTTTCGGCAGCAAGCGTTTTGTATGATGGTTCGGATCCGAAAGTGCCTACAATGCGCCAATAATCGGCATTAGCAGCTTTTTGATATACGGTTTCGAAATCGAAAGGAATGCTACCCTCTTTGTCCAAATTTTTCCAAAGATAATCGGCACCCGCATCGGCAAAAAGACGGGCAACATAACTTTTTCCACCTGCAACATACCACCTACCACCAAAATATTTATCGGAAAACACTGTAGGTAGGTATGTTAACGTGTCGGTCAATTTCTTCAAGTGAGTATATTTCTGTGCAATTTTATCGAAAATGCTATCGGCAGTATTTCCCATATCGAAAAAAGCTGCTGAAAATTTTATCCATTCGGCACGGCCTAATGGGTCGGATTCCATATAATCCAAATAAGGAATAAACAACATTTTGGCGAGGGCAGGAGGCAGGGGCCGGCTATTTTCGTAAGGCGAATAAAAAATGACTTTTGGCTTGAGCTTTAGTATCTTTTCGGTGAAATATGTGCCGCCCGATGCCATCTCGGTTATCCGTCCCGCAGCAATGCTCCGTAGTATATTTTTGTTTTGCAAATAGCGGGAATCCGAAACACCCATAATAGCATTAAGCAAATGTAACTTGCTGATGCAATTGAGTTGGGTAGCCGAAAATATCGCAACGCTATCCATCGGAATATGAATTTCGCCTTTTGCGGCTTTTCCTTTTGTCAAAACAAATTCGGCCAATATCCGTCCCTTATGCCACGGATCAAATACCGTTACTAAAGTTTTACCACCTTGACTACTTATGCCGAAGCCTTTCGCAAACTCAATATTCCCGTTTTCAACTTTGCTTGCAATAGCTTCTTTACGGGTACTCAACGACGAACACGACTGAATTGCTAAAGTTAAGAGCAGAGCAATGAAGTATTCTGGGTGTTTTAACATAATGATATTTTATATGTTAACCTTCTTCTTATTCCGGATTCAAATCATCGCGTTCGAGAAGCAAAATCGAATGTTGCGGAACAATAAAATATTTGTCGCCCCGGTAATGAATTTCCACCGCACCTTTTTTCAAGAAAATGGCAAGGTCGCCAATTTTGGCCTGCAACGGAATGTAGTTGATGTTGTTTTCTTTTTTCTTCCACGGTTCGTCAAAATCGTCGGAAGGTAAGGGGATAGGAAATCCCGGTCCGACTTTCACCACATACCCGCTTTGTATTTCTTCTTTTTCTTTGTAACCCGGCGGCAAAAACAATCCGCTACCGGTTTTGGCATTAGCCGATTTAGGCTTTATAAGAACCCTGTCACCGACCACTATTAGTTTTCCCAACAAAGAAGAATGTTCCATATCAATTATAAATTATGTTTCTCGACAAAAGTAAAACATTGCTGCAACACATCGAAAAAAGACACTATAATAATTCATTCGTCCCACAGAAACAATAGATAATGTTGTAAGATTATTTTTATTATGGCGTCGGGTCGTCTTTCCATTATAGTTCTAGCCCCAAAGCTGTTTCGGCTATTGCGTTTGCAGAGGCTCCTTACCGTCACCCCACACCTCAACAATCCTCAAACATACACTACCCTTTAACCCTTATTTGTAGCAACTTTTCAGCTGGTTTATAATACTAAATATCAATATGATACGATAAAATAGCTTTAATAAATATTCAAATATTTTTTAGAATAATATCTTATTGCATTGATATTCTGTAGGTAGCGTTCTGTTATGATTTGATTAAAAAATATTAAGACTGTAATATTCAATGTGTTAACTATGTCATTTCGGCTGAATAGTTACACAATTTTTTATTTTTGTTTTTTGTGACTACTCGGCAGGTATACAATGTTAACGATCAATACATTATATAATAAAGATTATTAAAATTCTCTTTATTAATAGGAGTATAAAAAGTTCTACCTAGCTGATATTCCGTATAGTAATTATTTTATATTTTGCAACGTGCTTTTAGTATGTTCCAGATATCCAGCGAAATAATAAAATAAAACCAGTTGAGTCATTACGGTCTTTTTACTTGACAACGTCCTCACTTCTTGCCAAGCCAAAACCATGCTCTATTGCGATACGACTCAACGTGCAGTTGTTATGAAAAAGAATGGGATCGCGGTTTGCACCAAACGCCAAGAAAAAAAATAATGTGTCGAGCCGTAGAAGCAACTCGTTGCTTCTACCAATTAAAATAAGCAATGTTGTAGTCGTTATTTCACACATTTGCAATTCATTCAAGCATTTTGCTTGAATTATGTGCCGCAAGTTCCATCGTGGGCTTATGTGTTGATCGACTTGAACCTTATTAGAACTTTTCACTCCGCATAGTGAGATAGCCATTACAACAGAGAAATATTTTCGCACCTCGAATTTCATATGGCAAGCATAGTATTTCACTTGGCAGGCTAACAATATAACAATTCAATTTCTTATGAATAGTTTCAATTGTATGTTGCAATAAAATCCGCAAGGAAATTGTTTTTCTTTTGATGTTTCGTTTTATCTTTGGCGCCAAAACAGAGGTTTGTTTGAAGGGATAAATATAAGCTATTCGTGGTGGGCAGTTCTGCCGGTTGCATTAACGGCTTTAGCGTATAGCATGTTGTTGTACTACAAGAATAAAAACAACAAAATGCCCTTACGTTGGATATTGCCACTGAGTATTCTACGTTTTCTTGCTGTTTTTCTGCTCGTCTTTCTGTTACTCTCACCTTTTATTACTACGAGAGAAGAAAAGGTGGAAAAGCCCTTGTTAATTATCGGGCAAGATAATTCCGCCTCAATGTTGATGAACAAGGATTCGGTGTGGTACAAAACTGTTTACGTTAGTAAGATGAAGACGTTAATCAAGAATTTAAAAAAAGACTATACTGTTGATGCTTATTTGTTCGGCTCGAAAGTTGTGCGTGGTAGCGTACCCGATTTTCGTGATGCTTATTCTGATTACGGTGCTTTTATTACAAAAATAAAGCAGGATTATGCCGGTTTTCCTATCGGAGCACTGGTGATAGCCGGTGATGGAATTGACAATCTAGGAATTAATCCCGTTTATGCAGCAGGCAACCTTGACTTTCCGGTGTATGCGTTGGCACTCGGCGATACGACGGTTCGCAAAGATTTGAAAATACTTGATACAAGGTATAATAGCATTACATATCTCGGAGATAAGTTTCCTGTGGAAATCACTTTTTCGGCAAAAGGGATGAAAGGGAAAACCGTTAATGTACGCTTATTAGTTTCGGGTAAGGAAAGCACTTTTGAAAAAATAAAGGTTAGTAGCAATGATTTTGTAAAAACCTTGAAATTTTATGTAAAAGCATTGCGTCAGGGAATAGAACATTTGAAAGTACAACTTCATGTTAACACAAAAGAATTGAATTTATTGAACAACTCGAAAGATTTGTTTATAACCGTACTAAACGACAGACAACACATTTTGATACTTGCATCGGTTCCACATCCTGATGTGGCTGCTATCAGGAGAAGTCTCAAGCAACTGAAAAATTATAAAGTTACAGTAAGATTTGCCACAAATTTCGATAAACCTTTTGATGCTTACAATTTGATTATTCTCGATCAGTTACCAAACGATAGACGTTATGCCTCCTTAACGAAAAAGCTAAAAAAAACCACCGTATCACTATTGTTTCTTTTGGGAGATAAAGAGAATTATGCGGTTTTCAACAGTTTGCATTCAGGACTTGAAATAAAGTCTGCCATTGGAAAAACTGAAAATGCACAGGCGAAATACAATGAAGGATTTAGCCTGTTTTCTTTTGATAAAAAAATGGCGGCACAAATCGAAAAACTACCACCCTTGCAGGTTCCTTTCGGAAATTATATACTTGATCCTGATTTTTCGGTTTTTGCGTACCAAAAGATTGCCTCCCTAAAAACAACTTATCCGCTTTTGGCGTTTGGTACAAAAAACGGATATAAAAGAGGTTTTGTTTGTGGTGAGGGTTTGTGGAGGTGGCGTTTGCACGATTATTTACAAAATGGCAATACCGATGCTTTCGACGAGTTGATATCACAATCGGTACAATATCTTATGGTAAGAAAAGACAAGCGTTTTTTTAGGGTTATTACCAAAGAAAATTATCCTGCTTCGTCAGATGTTATCTTACGTGCCGAATTATACAACCCATCGTATGAAATGGTAAATACAGCCGAAGTTAAGTTACAACTCGTCAACGAAGCTAACGAAAAGTTTGAATATTCTTTTCTGCCCGACAAAACAGCTTATTCGTTGCATCTTGGCAGGATACCCGTGGGTTCATATCGTTATTCGGCTTCAACGCATCTTGGTAAAAAGTCGTTTTTCGACAAAGGTGGTTTTGTGGTAACTCAATTGTCGGTGGAAAGCCTGAATATCACAGCCAATCATCGCTTGTTTTATCGTCTTGCAGCTGCACACGATGGTAAAGTATTGCAAAAAAACGAAATAAATAGAATTCCCGCATTGTTGAAAAATACGGGCAAGTTGAAAAAGCGTATTAGCTTTACCGAGAGGTATACCGGTTTTTTCGATATCCCACTTATTTTGTTCCTGATTATCTTGCTGCTAAGTTGTGAGTGGTTTATGCGTAAATATTTTGGGTCGTATTGAGTGAGTAAAAAATCATTATGCTGTAAAGTTTGGCGTTCAATGACATGATTTGAAAATTTTAAATTAATTGACTTTTTTTGGATTTTTTTTTAAAATAAAATTATCTGTGCAACAGATTGAATCCAGTATTTTTGGTACTACTACGAATTTAGTGGAATACTGTTTTATTGTGTAATTATTAAATTGCCGGAAGTCGGAAGAAAATAGCATCTTAATAGACAGTAACCGGTATCA
>QIKE01000078.1 GCA_003232915.1 Bacteroidota bacterium
CCTGTGGAATAATGGTTTTGCCATTAATACCTTATTGGTATATTTTGCCATTCCGATAAAGTTTAACCTGTGGAATAATGGTTTTGCCATTCCACAGGTTAAACCTGTAGTATAAGAAAAATATAGGAACGTTTTGGCGGGATTTTTTTTTGTCAAAAATCGTGACAAAACAAAACGCAGATAATCTATTAGTTACAAAATTATAAACACATGAATAATAAGCATAATAATATTTTTACAAAAAAATTGCGGTAAACCGGTAATTACACTATTTTGCAAAGATAATTGATTACGTACAACGTATTATTTCCGGTGTTACCGTAAGATTCCAAATTTATTAATCCACAAATAGTAGCAAAGACTATTGATGGAAACGTTTAAAATTTTATAAATTTAATGCCGTCATTACAATTGACAATAAAAATAAACGTTTATACATCTACAAACACCATCAAACAACAAACAGAGTTGATGAAGCACGGCAAGCACTCTGCGATAAATTGAGAAAAACATTAATCATCTATCCACAAACAAATATAAAAATTGTTCACGAGCTGTTAACTTAAAAATGCAATATTCTACATATGTAGCTTCTACGTATATTTGAAATACATAAAATCGCTCAATTTTCCTAAAAGCTTAGTAAGTCTGGTTATATTAGTATCTTAGCATATTTCATATGTAGCAATTGAAAAGCATTTTATTTCAGTTTAAAAAACCACATTCTCTGGGCATAGTAATGTTCTTTTGGCTATGCTTTTTTTGTTAGGATAAATTGAGTTATGAATCAAAATTTAAGATATACATTAAAACTTCAAGATTCAAAATCGTTAACCGGTCTTCATTATTCAAAAAAAGAGAAAATGCTCAAAAGCCTCTTTGGAATCAACCCAAAACCACCTTCTAAGAAGGTAGATTATTTACATATGTTTTAACTGGATACGCCCGAAAAATTATTTAATGCTATATTTCCATTTCTTCAAATTTAATTTTTGGGATAGAATCTATCAAGTGGCGGGTATATTGTGTTTTGGGGTGTTTGAAAAGTTCGTCGGCATCGCCGGTTTCGATAATACAGCCCGACTGCATCACCATAATTCTGTTCGACATATAACGTACCACCGACAAATCGTGTGAAATAAAAATATAAGTAAAACCGAATTCTCTTTTCAAGCTATTTAGCAAGTTCAGGACCATTGCTTGTACTGATACGTCAAGAGCGGAAACCGCCTCGTCGCAAATAATGAACTTGGGTTGAACGGCAAGTGCCCGAGCAATCACTATTCGCTGTCGTTGTCCTCCCGAAAATTCGTGAGGATATCGGCTGAAATGTTTAGCTTTCAAACCTACTTTTTCAAGAAGTTCTATTGTTAGTATTTTTCGGTTCCCGTTGTTATCGTGTAATTTATGTACTACCATCGGTTCCATTATTGCTTTTCCAATGCTCAGTCGCGGGTTGAGGGACGAATAGGGATCTTGAAAAACGATGCTCATATTTTTACGTTGTTTTTTCATTTCCTTGCCACTCAGCTTTGTCAATTCATTATCTTCAAAAAATATTTTACCGCTATCGGGTTCTATCAGTCGGAGTATACTTCTGCCGAGTGTGGTTTTGCCACAGCCTGACTCACCCACCAGCCCTAAAGTTTCTCCGTGAAAAACAGTAAAGCTTACCTCATCAACTGCCTTTATTTTTTTCAATACCTTTCCCATAAGACCTTTTTTTATAGGATACGATTTGTTGAGCGATTCTACTGTTAACAACGGTTTATCGGATTTTAGCGAGCTGTTTTTTATTCTCGAAATATTTGCCGTGAAAACTCCACCATTTTCATTGCTTAAAAAATCATCTATTGTAAGAAGTTTTGCCGGTCGACCTGTCAACGGGGGATGGCAAGCAAGCAATCCGCGGGTATAAGGGTGTTGTGCGCAAGTGAAAATGTTTTTTACGTTACCTTCTTCCACGAGTTTTCCTTTAAACATTACGGCAAGCCTACGAGCAATAGTGGCTACTACTGCCAAATCGTGACTGATAAAGAAAATACCCATATCAGTATCTTGCTGTAAATCGTTGAGTAACTGTAAAATATCTTTTTGTACATTTACATCAAGGGCAGTAGTAGGTTCGTCGGCAATAAGCAGGTCGGGATTGTTAGCAATGGACATGGCAATCATAACCCTTTGTTTTTGTCCGCCCGAAATTTCGTTAGGATAAGCTTTATAAATTTTTTCGGGATAAGGTAACCGTACTTTTTCAAATAAAGCAATTGTTTTTTGAACTGCTTCTTTTTTACTTTTTTTTTGGTGTAACAAAATGGTTTCAATCACTTGTTTCCCACATTTTTTTACTGGATTTAAAGCGCTCATGGGTTCCTGAAATATCATACCGATACGGTTGCCACGTATATGTTGCAATTGTTTTCGCGACGCTTTTCTAAGGTCGATACCATTAAAAAAAATACTGCCTTCGATAATTGTTGCTTGTTGCGAAAGTAAGCCCATAACGGCAAGGGCGGTTACCGATTTTCCAGAACCCGATTCGCCAACCAGCCCGAAACTTTCGCCTTTCATAATGCTGAGATTTAATCCCTCGACAGCAAGTATTTTCCCATAGGTAGTGTTAAATTCGATACTTAAATTTTTTATATTCAGCATAGGCACTCTTTGATTTCAAAAATAGCGTTTTTGCCCATATCTCTCGAAATAAACAATAATAATTATTTGACTTGTGTTTGGTGTAGTAGTTGAATATTTTTTTCGTATTTTAGGCCTTCGTAAATCAAAATAAATGATACGTACTTGGATATGGTTCGACAATTTTGTCAATTTGTTTTATCCCCGTTTGTGCAATGCTTGTGGAAGGCCTTTGTTTCGCAACGAAGAGGTGATTTGCACGCGTTGTTTGTTTAGGCTTCCGCAAACGAATTTTCATTTGCACAAAGAAAATCCGGTCGCACGTATTTTTTGGGGAAGAGTACCGCTTTATTCGGCCACATCGTTTCTGTTTTTCAACAAAGGCGGCAGAGTACAGCATTTGATTCATCGTTTAAAGTACAAAAACCAACCTCAAATAGGCATTTATTTAGGTAAACAATTGGGCTTTCAATTGATGGATAGTCCTTTATTTCGTGATGTAAATGTTATAATTCCTGTACCTTTGCATCCTAAAAAAAAACGTATAAGAGGTTATAATCAAAGTAACCTTATTGCACGCGGCCTTGAGCAGTCGATGACAGCAGTGGTACAAACCGACAATCTTGTGCGCACGGTACACACTTCATCGCAAACAAAAAAATCACGTTATAGCCGTTGGGAAAATGTAAAAGGAATTTTTGTTATCAGAAACCCCGGAAAACTTACTGGAAAACATCTGCTTCTTGTTGATGATGTTATTACTACCGGAGCAACTCTTGAAGCTTGTTCCGAAACTTTGCTACAAATTCATAATGTTAAACTTAGTGTTGCTTCACTCGCATATACTCAGGGATAGCGGGAATTGTGTCTTTTGTGCGTCCTAGCATTATCATCAAGCGATTGTATTGTTTTCGGTCTCTCACTAATTTTCGTTGAAGCCTGGCATTTTTGTTGAAAATATCGTACAATGCCTGAATCGGCCCTTTGACGGTTAATGCCATCGGCGGATTACGATAAAGCCAAGGATTAGCATTCATATCCGGATAAAATTGCTTTAAATCAAGCGGTTTCATGTTTATTATCATCTGCTTAAAAGTTCGATAGTCCCAATATGCATGAATGATAACTTCGTGGATTAAAATGGTATCAATATTTAAGCGAAACATTACAGGTTGCGTAAGGTCGAGAATGCTATCGGTAATCCGTACAATACGCGAACGGTATCCAATGGAAGAAATCAATAGCGAATCGTCATCACTTAATAAAATGCGGAACATCCCGTTGTTGTTACTGATGGTGCCCCAGCGATTTTTACGGCTGAGGATATGAGCATCAATAAGTGGTTTTAAGCTATCCGACGATACCAGTTTACCACTAAAGTCAAACAATTTTATCGAATCTTGCTGAGCCGAAACATTGTCAACGAAAAAAAACACACCCGAAAAGGAAAACAAGAATAATATCTTGTAATAGTAGCTTTTATGTAATATTTTTTTCAAATTTCAACACGATAATTTCAACCTACGAATATATAACTTAATTTAGCAAAATCATATGTAAAAATCGAAAAAAATGTAACATCAAATTCTTAAAAAAATGAAAAAAATTATCTCACTCGTTTTCACCCTGTTTTTCATCACTTTGCTCTTTGCCCAAAGTATTCCCAACAATAGTTTTGAACAATGGATCGACCATGGTTCTTATATGGAACCACAAGCATGGCATACACTAAATCCTTATTCACAAGTTTTTAATAGTATAGGGGTAACACGAAGCACCGATGCCTACGACGGTAATTATTCGGTGCAACTCGAAACTACCGAAATCATCGGTTTATATACTATTCCGGGTTTGATAACTTTTGCCGATTTAAACATTGATTTTATAAATGGCAACTATAGCTATTCGGGCGGACTATCTATTAGCCAACGCGTTACAAGTATGTCGGGGATGTTCAAATACACAGGCGTTGATAACGATTCAGCTGTCGTGCTGTTTTATAATTTTAAAAACAATGGCGGACAAAGAGATACCATTGGAACAGGTTATACTTTTTTGCATAACACTAATGCGTGGACAAAATTTACAGTAACGATGGAGTACAAAAACAATAACATTCCCGACACCTTGAACATTTTGTTTCTTTCGTCGGGAAATGCCCAAGCTATGCATATAGGTTCTAAACTTTTAGTCGATAGCCTTGCCTTGCAAACCAACACCGGAATTATTTCGCTCCCTTACTATCCTTTGGCCGTGAAAACTTATCCAAATCCTGCTTTTCGTTCAATTACATTTGAAACAAAAAAACCCGATAATGATAGAATTATCAACGTTTTCGACATTGCGGGTAAGTTGGTTGAACGTTTTGCTTTTCCTCAAAAAAAGTCAACATTTAAAATTGATAAGTTAACAATAGGGACATACTTTTTCGATATCAATAAAAGCGGCAAAATATTATCAATAGGAAAATTCATTAAAAAATAAACTTTTCGTTGTTTTAATACCGGACAGTAATTTGGTACTGCCGGAACAAGTGCTTGCCGTAAAACGTCAATTTCTTCGTTACGCATTCTTCGTAAACTAATCATTTGCTCAAATAAACTCACAATATTTAAACCTTCGCTAGCCTCTAAGTTTACGTTTTCTAAATAAACACTATAAAAGAAAAGAGTTTTCTTGCGAACACTAAATATCGTAAAGTGGTTTGTATGAATTTTCTGCAATACTCTTGTGTGCTTAGCATTTCATTTTACTCAAGTTCAACATCTTAAATTCACACATTCAAAAACACTTCTTAAATCGTTAACCGTTGCTCAATATTCGATATTCAATTTTATGTGTTTATAATTTCGTATATTCTTGATTATATGTGTTTTGTTTTGTCACGATTTTTGTCAAAAAAAACAAAAATCCCGCCAAAACTATTACGATTGTATCAGGTATTTATAATCTTCCAATTATTTGATTATTAATGTATTCAATTTTAATATTCCTTTGGGTGTCGAATTTATTCGTCAAGGATGTTTCATCTTGTTTTATGTAATAGAGTAGTTGCTTTTTAGTTCCAATCTTAAAAAAGAATAAAAATTATAGTAATTAGTTGTATGGTAAACTAAAATGGTTTTGTTTTGCAAAATAGTTTACCGGTAAACTGTTTTTAATATGAGAAATAAAAAATGAAAAAGATGGACCGGAGCATTGGAAGATTGATAGCCCGTATTCACAGGGGAATATATAACCAGGTAGCCGACCAGCTAAAAAACAAAGAACTTGATGTGGGGCAGTTTTTCTTTTTGTGTTTTATTTTGAATAACGATGGTAAAACACAGGAGCAGATTGCCCGTGGTATTTTGCTTGATAAAGCAACAGTTAGCAAAGGGATAAAGCGGTTGGTACATCTAGGTTATGTTTCAAAAGAAGTTAATCAGGATGACAAAAGAGAATATAAAATATATGCTACAAAAAAGGCCAAGGCATTCGCAACCGTATTAGACACAATTTATAATAAGGTGTATGACAGATTGCACCTCAATCTTGATAAAAATGAAATCGGGCAATTAGAGTCTCTGTTAATGACAATTTATAAGAATTTTGAATAAAATAAACCGGTGAGATTATGGATAAGAAAGAGGTGAAAAATTTGGTAAACCCCGGCAACGAAGCTGGGAAAAAGCAAAAGAAAAAAAGTAAAACAGGGAGTGTGCTTATTGCTGTAACCCTCATTTTACTCCTATTTGGTGCGGCGGCGTATTGGTATGTCGATAAGGTGGGTTTTGTCAATACTGACGATGCCTACATTGATGCCAACAAATTAAATCTCAGCCCGCAGATTATGGGTCGGGTTGTGGCTTTGTATGCTAATGAGGGTGATGTTGTGCGAAAGGGAGAATTGCTTGTTGCTCTGGATTCATCGGATTTGAAAGCGCATTTAAATCAGGCGGTTACTTCTCTGAATAGTGCCCATCTTGGTATAAAACTGGCACAGGTAAGGCTTGATCAGGCTCGTATTAATCTTAACCGTGCTGAAATTCAGATAAAGGGAAGCGTGATTCCCCGTGCAAGATACGACAACGTCCTTAAGGCGTTTCAGGCGGCAAAAGTGGAACTTGAAATTGCCAAAAGCAAAATCTCTACCCTGAATTCCGCCATTCAGGTTATCAAAACGGAGCTGGCGCATACCAAACTGTATTCAAATATTTCGGGAATCATTGCTAAAAGGTGGATTTTGACCGGCGATATAGTGTCTCCCGGGCAATCCATATTTACCATTTATAACCTGAAAAACGTATGGGTAACCGCTATGATTAAGGAAACCGATTTGAATAAGATATCTTTGGGCGATACCGTAAATATTCAGGTGGATGCTTATCCCGACACAAAGTTTACCGGGAGGATTTTTCTTATCGGTAG
>QIKE01000012.1 GCA_003232915.1 Bacteroidota bacterium
CCAAGCTCTTTTTCCAGAAGGGTCTTCCCTCCCCGTTCCATATAAAAAGCTTCTGATGCTATATAAATACGCTTTTGTGCCTCGTTCAGATAAGGCAAAACCAACTTTATCTTTTCAATTATCTTTGCATTTCTTTGCATGATGCAAAGATAATAAAAAATTATTCAACCGTCAGCGTATTTCGTAACAATCTCTAAGTTTTTCTGACTATAAGCGTTTGTTTTTTTGTCAAAATTGTGGATATTTTCGTAAAAATCGCCAAGATTATTGAATAATAATAGAACAACATCAAAGTTTTTGAAATTTGTGCCAACGCAATTCTCTGTAACTGATTTCGTTAAGTAATAGCAAATGTTTTGAATCAGCTTATGGAAAGCCGTATTTTCTAATATTTTCCAAAGTGCCTATTTTCTAAAATTTCTCTTTTCGATTGGACACATAAAAATTATTGAACCCCAATAAATAGGCAAATTTCAAAAAAAACTCCTTGTATCGGAAGTTCTACCACCCTATTACACCAAACATTCCGGCACGAATCGTAATGAGTATTTAGTTGAAACATCCTTACCCTGTAAGAAATGTTAATCAATAACTGATATTCATCACTCAATTTCTCTCAACAGATAAAAAGGCTTAGCCAAAAGAACATTACCATACCCAAAGGACACGGTTTTTCAAGTTGAAAGAAATGTACGAATTTATCCCGTGTGAAGTATAGTATAAATCTCAAGGCTATCATCAAAAACATACCTCATTTGTCACTCATTATAATTAAAGGTGTAGCTTGCAAAAAAAAAGTAACGGATATTTAAGACTAATGAAAATGTTTTTTAGTATAATTTTTATCCTAATTTCGATTGGATAGATAGCCGGCGTTTTTAGTTGATTTATAGGAATTGGTGATTATATATAGGATCAAAATTTGCATTAAGTATTCCGTAAACAACATTGCACAAGGTTTTTGCCATAATCCTTGCTGTTATTGCCATTAAGAGGTTTGTTAGAAAGTGGTTATAAAAAATCATACAATTTCCATTAAAATTGTGCCAAATTTTTAATAAAAATTTTTTCACGATTTTTAAAGTGTATAATAGTTTAAAAGAGCGGCATTTATTTTTTTTTCACCATCCTTTGTTAATAAATATATCTCTATAATCTTTTTTTGTATTGTATCTTGCAAACAATATAAATAATAGGCCCAGTTATTTTTTTAATTAAAAATCAGTAAGTTATTAAGCTTTAAACATGAAAACTATCTCATATGGATAATAATTTTTATATAGATTTCGGAGACGAATCTACTGACTCTGTTCAGGAGAAAAGTTTACAAAAAAATAATGAAAAAAATTTTTATAACAAAGTACTTGAAGAGCGAAAAAAGCAAGAATTAAAAGGGGAGAATACTAGTTTAATAGACGTAAAAAAGTTACAACTTAGTCATAATATTTCCTCAAAAAACTTGAATGCAAAACAAAAAGGCGAAAAAAAAGTAATGGAAGAAAGAGTTTTAAATTACGAAGAAGTATTTGAAGCTGCCACTGCTTATTTCAAAGGTGATTCGTTAGCAGCAGGGGTATGGGCCAACAAGTATGCATTAAAAGATAGTGCTGGAAACATTTACGAAAAAACTCCCGACGAAATGCATCAACGCATTGCGTGTGAAATTGCACGTATTGAAAAAAAATACAAAAATCCTCTATCAGAAGAGGAAATTTATAATGTGATAAAAGGTTTCAAATACATTGTACCACAAGGTAGTCCTATGGCGGGTATTGGAAACAAATACCAAATTTCCTCTTTATCAAATTGTTTTGTTATTGGCAACGAAAGCGATTCCGATTCGTATGGTGGCATTTTGAAAATTGATCAAGAACAAGTGCAGTTGATGAAACGCAGAGGAGGCGTTGGCCACGATCTCACCCATATTCGCCCCAAAGGTAGCCCTGTTAAAAACACAGCATTAACATCTACAGGCATCGTTCCGTTTATGGAACGCTATTCAAACTCGACCCGCGAAGTTGCACAAGATGGCCGACGCGGCGCCCTAATGTTAAGCATTGGCATTAAACATCCCGATTCGGAACATTTTATTGATGCCAAAATGGAACAGGAGAAAGTAACCGGCGCAAATATTTCGGTAAAGCTTGATGATAAATTTATGACTGCTGTTAAAAACGACACAAACTATGTACAACAATACCCCGTTGATTCTAATAACCCTAAGGTTAAAAAAGAAATTAACGCACGAAAATTGTGGAATAAAATTGTTCATAATGCATGGTTGTCGGCCGAACCTGGTATACTGTTTTGGGATACCGTGATCAAAGAATCAATAGCCGATTGTTATGCCGACAAAGGTTTTCGCACTGTTTCGACTAATCCATGCGGCGAAATTCCGCTGTGCCCTTACGACAGTTGTCGTTTGTTAGCTATCAATTTATACAGCTATGTTGAACACCCGTTTACTTCCGATGCTTATTTCAATGGCAATTTGTTTACCAAACATGCCCACATTGCTCAGCGAATGATGGACGATATTATTGATCTCGAAGTAGAAAAAATTGATGCCATATTAGCCAAAATCAATTCCGATCCGGAAACGGAAGAAATTAAATTTGTTGAAAAACGACTTTGGGAAAAAATTCGTAAAAAGTCGTTGCAAGGTCGTCGCACCGGTATTGGTATTACGGCCGAAGGAGACATGTTGGCCGCACTCGGACTACGTTACGGGTCGGACGATGCCATAAAATTTTCTACTGAAATTCACAAACTGTTGGCAATAGAAGTGTATAGCAGTTCGGTAAACCTTGCTGAAGAAAGAGGTATGTTTCCTATTTACGACACCGAAAAAGAAATTAATAACCCGTTTATACATCGAATCAAAGAAAATGCACCGGAAGTGTATAAAAAAATGACACGGGTAGGCCGGCGCAACGTTTCGATGCTGACAATTGCACCAACCGGTAGCGTAAGCATTTGTACACAAACAACATCTGGCATCGAACCGGTATTTATGGTATCATATAAACGGCGTAAAAAAGTCAATCCTAACGATAAAAACGTAAGTGTAAGTTTTGTTGACGAAACAGGTGATGCTTGGGAAGAATACAATGTGTTTCATCCCAAATTTGTAACATGGCTCAATATTAACGGATATGATGTGGAACAAGTGAAAGCTATGGCAGATACGGAACTAAGTAAAATTATCGAAAAATCGCCTTATTTTAAAGCTACCTCTGCTGACATCAACTGGGTGAATAAAGTAAAAATGCAGGGTGATATTCAAAAATGGGTTGACCACTCCATCAGTGTTACGGTAAATATTCCCCAACAAGTTCCCGAATCGCTGGTGAGCAGTATTTATCTTACTGCTTGGGAAAGCGGTTGCAAAGGAATGACAATTTATCGTGAAGGTTCGCGCTCGGGAGTTTTGGTAAGCAACGAGAAAACCGAAGAAACCAAATTTAAAGAAACCAAAGCTCCACCGAGGCCAAAAGCACTTAAAGCCGATATAGTTCGTTTTCAAAACAACTACGAAAAATGGATAGCCGTTGTCGGAATTCTTGATGAACGTCCTTACGAGATATTTACCGGAAAATCCGACGATTTCTATCTTCCGCCTTGGGTTGAGAAAGGTTGGGTAATTAGAAGCAAAATAAAAACCGAAAAAGAAGAAGTTACACGTTACGATTTCCGGTTTGAAGATAAACAAGGTTATAAAACTACTATTGAAGGCCTTTCGCGTTCGTTTAATAAAGAATTTTGGAATTATGCCAAGCTTATTTCAGGAGTTCTTCGTCATGGTATGCCAATTAATTATGTGGTAAACCTCGTTTCTAATCTTAATGCTTCCGAAGATCATATTAATACGTGGAAAAACGGAGTAGTTCGTGCCCTAAAACGCTACCTGAACGATGTTGTGGAAGAAAAGAAAAACCTCTGTCCAGCTTGTGGCGAAAAGGGGACGCTTGTTTATCAAGATGGCTGTAAAATTTGTAATGCTTGCGGATTTTCCGAATGTGGTGGATAGAAAATCCTTTCAAAAAACCTCGTAAAACAGGGCTTTTTGTGGTTGTTTTTCTCAACTCTTTTCCCTTATTCCGTTTTAGGAAACAGAAGTAAAACTTTTCCCTTTTTCAATTCGTCTTTTTTGGTAATTTGGATACGGTATTTTCCACTGACAAATAACTTGGCTTGATCGGCATAATGCGGACTTAATACATTACCCGATTGTCCGGTAGGAATTACCGACAAAGCATGTTCGGGGTCTGAAAAGTCAATAAGAAAACGCAGCGCAGGGCCGGAAGTTACCGGATATACTCCATTTTCGTTGTAAGCAAATGCCTCTTTGTCAACAACTTCGTTGCTGCCGTGCATTGGAAAAGGTCCTACATTAAAATATTTATCAAAAGGTTTTTTGCGACCAATAAGATGAACATTGATAAGCTGATGTACTTTTCCCCACTTCCATTTCGACAAATCATCGCCAAGTTGATTTTTTAAAGCAACGGACGTCTCCGAAAAAGCCCTGTTGAAAATATCGGCACGACTTTCTTTTGCTTTGGTATTGATGTTATCCCACCAAACCGAACTATCGTTGGTGAAAAGACGCTCAATGGAACTACGCACAAGATTAGAACTGACCAGCTTATTAAAATCTTCGGCACCTGTTTCGTCGAACATAGCGTCGCGCAATACAAAATAAAGCAATTGAGTGTAAATAACTGCTCCCGTACTGGCCGTATCGTAATTACCATCCCAATTTCGCAAAGATTCGACAATTTTTTCATCACCGCTTCTTGTTTTTATATTGTTCAATATGAGTTTTGTAAGGCGCAAATCGCGATTGGAATGCACATCGTATTGAATTTTTTCCATATCTTGTATGCTTAGTTTATTCTTTGCCGTTAAAAGTTGACGTATTCTTCGTGCGCGATAGCCAGGAGAATAATAACCCGGATAAAGTATGCCGTCAACACGTACGGGTGCATTATTGGAAGTGTTTAAAATACCATCGGATGGATTTTCAATTTGTGGATTTTTTTCAAAAGGATAAAAACCGAGTACATCGTCTTTTCCTGAGGCGCCGTCGAGTATTATTCGAGTATTGTCGTGTGAAGGATGATGTGGAATTTTTCCACAAGCCCACAAGGCAATGTTGCCGTCGGTATCGCCATAAACAACATTCAAACCCACAACATCAATTAGCGGCATAGCTTTTTTAAAATCATCAAAACCCGTGGCGTTGTTAATGTAATACAAAGCTTCAAGCGCTGTGGATTTCAAATGCAACGGAGCCCACCAAAGCGAAACAGGAGTGGCACTATTGTCGATAATACTCCGATACACATCATTTAATACTGGCCCATGATTGGTGTAGCGAAGAGTGAAATCTACCGAAGAATCACCTTTAACTTTTATACTTTGATTAACGATACGGTAATTTTGCCAGTGATCTTTTTGCCAATACTGGTGGGAATTATCAGGATTTTGTTTTTCAGCATACAAATCCATATTGTCGAACGGAAAAATTGTTATGCCCCAACCGTAATGATTGTTGTGCCCCACCACGGCAAAGGGAACTCCGGCAAGGTAATAACCGTAAAACTCAAAGCCCGGATACTCAATATAGGCTTCGTACCATACCGGAGGCTGCGAATATTTAATATGGGTGTCGTTGCCGAGCAATACTTTTCCCGACTTCGAGTGTTCTTTGCTTATTGCCCAGTTGTTTGAACCTTCCCATATCGGAACAGGAATTAAATCTTGCAACGAATTTATATCTTTAAATAGTCCGGCCAAAATCATCCCTTTTTTGTATTGATAATAATGCCGGGCATTGGAAAGTGAATCAACACCGAGGTCTTTTAAATAAGCGTTACCGTATTTTTGATAAATTCGATAAACCAGTGGATCTTCTTTCAAAGCAGAAGTAAAAGTAAGCGACATATAACCGATAGTACCGAAAACATCTTCTACGGTAAATTTTTCGGGTTTAAAATCAAGTAAAATAAATTCCACCGGGAGTTTTCCATTGTCGATAAAGCTATTAATGCCGTCGAGATAAGCTTGTACTGCTTCTCTTATCGGCCTGTCTGCTTCTTTTAAAAATCTCACGGCACTTTGTTTTGCCATTTGATTGATTGACAAAGTTCGCATGTATTTATCCGTTTGCAAAAGACTTTTACCCAACACTTCCGACAATTTCCCCTGAACTACAAGACGTATCATTTCCATTTGAAATAAGCGATCTTGAGCATGTGCATAACCAAACGAAAAATATGCATCATGAACATTTTTTGCATAAATATGCGGCACGCCAAACCCGTCGTAAACAATTGAAGCTCCTGCCCTTAAACCCTGTAAATATTTGGTTCCCGAATAGTCGGGTGCGGTACTTCGCAACCAAAAATAGACTGCGGCTGCAACCACAATTATCAAAATAACCAAAGATAGAAGAACCCGTTTTAATATTTTCATGAAAGTAAATTTTTAATTCGCCAAATATGGTAACTTTTAATTCTGACTTTATAATAGTCTGATAATCTGTAATAAAAAAACCAAAAAAATAATTTAATGGTCATGCAACACAACAAAGATATCAAAAATATTTCTATTATACGAAATAATCAAGAGCCAAATACGATTGATATTTGTTACACCTAAAAAAAAATAAAAATAGTAAGAACAGCACAGCTCTTTAACAGCTAAAATTGACACAGATTTAATGTCTTGGTGTTGTTTAACTTTTGTGGCTCGTATTTTTTATAATTATAAGAGTGTTAAGGTATTGGTAAAATTGAGCAAAGGTTCAAATTATGGCGTGGAATGTGGTAATATATATTTTATGGTTTGAAAATTAACCGAAATAAGACGCAATGCCTATCAAACAACTTCTGTACGTAATATTTAGTGTCCGTAGAAAACTCA
>QIKE01000026.1 GCA_003232915.1 Bacteroidota bacterium
AAAAAAGCCACTTTTGTTAACAACCACCTGGTTTTAGGAAAGAAAAGTCAATCCAAAAATCGCAAGTTAATAACCACTGTTTTACAGTTAATAAGTCTCTTGTTTTTTGGTTTGAAGAATAATTACTTTTGACTGATTAGTAACAAATAAAATTATATTTCGTCAAAGCGAATATTAATCTACTATTAAAATAGGTTTCGTATATTTGTAAAAAATTATTATTTGATGGTACAATTAAAAAAAGGCGATAAGGCACCTAATTTTAAAGGTGTTGATCAAGATGGAAATACAATTTCATTGGATAATTTTAAAGGACAAAACCTTATTCTTTATTTTTATCCCAAAGACAATACAACAGGTTGCACCAACGAGGCGTGTAATTTTCGCGACAACTACGAACTATGGCTCGAAAAAGGCTTTAGGATTGTTGGTGTAAGTTTCGACAGTGTTGCTTCGCACAAAAAATTTATTGAAAAACATCAATTGCCTTTTCCGTTGATTTCCGATACCGACAAAGCAATAATACATGCTTACGGAGCTTGGGGCATAAAAAAACTTTACGGAAGAGAATATGAGGGGTTGTTACGCATAACATATATTGTTGATTCCGAAGGGAAAATAAAGGAAATATTTAAGAAGGTAAAGACTAAAGAGCATACCGAACAGATTTTAAAAACATTAAACGAAAAATAATATGGCAACCGAAAAAGCAAACCAAATTGCCGAAAAAGAGAGGCAAAATAAACTGAAAGCGCTTGAAGCTACACTTGGAAACCTTGAAAAAACTTATGGCAAGGGCACTGTAATGAAACTTGGCGATGACTCAATAATTGATTTGCCCATAATTTCGACGGGTTCTATCGGCTTAGATGTTGCCCTTGGTGTAGGAGGTCTTCCCAAAGGAAGGGTAACTGAAATTTTTGGGCCCGAATCGTCGGGAAAAACCACCATCGCATTGCATGTGATTGCCGAAGCACAAAAAGAGGGAGGCATTGCAGCTTTTATAGACGCCGAACATGCATTCGACCGTTTTTATGCCTCCAAGCTCGGTGTGGATATTGAAAACTTGCTGATTTCCCAACCCGACTACGGCGAACAAGCTTTGGAAATTGTCGACAATCTCATTCGTTCGGGTGCCATTGATGTTATTGTTATCGACTCGGTGGCAGCACTTACGCCTAAAAGTGAAATTGAAGGCGAAATGGGCGACTCCAAAATGGGATTACAAGCCAGATTGATGTCCCAAGCTTTGCGTAAACTTACTGCTAACATTAGCAAAACCAACACCATATGCATTTTTATAAACCAATTGCGCGAAAAAATAGGTATAATGTTCGGCAACCCCGAAACTACCACTGGTGGTAATGCCCTTAAATTTTACGCCTCAATAAGACTTGATATTCGTCGTATCAGCCAAATAAAAGATGCTGAAAATGTCCAGGGTAACAGGGTTAGAGTAAAAGTAGTGAAAAATAAAGTAGCCCCTCCATTCCGCAAAGCCGAATTCGATATAATGTATGGTGAGGGAATTTCTAAAATGGGCGAAATTATCGACATCGGTGTTGAAAAAGGTATTATAAAAAAAAGTGGGTCTTGGTTTAGTTATGGCGAAACAAAACTCGGACAAGGACGCGATGCCGTAAAACGTTTGCTTGCCGACAATCCGGATTTGACGGACGAACTTGAAGAGAAAATTAAAAATGCTCTTGAAAAAAAGAAAGATCCTATTTAACAAAATATGCAAATAATGCGATATATCTTTTGGATTTTGATAACAGGAGTTTTGTTTTCCGGCTTCCTAATTTCGTGTAATCATTCCAATAAAAATAGCAGTAATAATGTTGCCTCCAATACAACCGACTCTATTCATCTGCTAACGGAAGAAATAAAATCAGATACAAACAACTACCATTTGTATTTGCTTCGGGCCAAAATGTATTTAAAAAAAAATGATATCGATCGTTGTTTACGTGATTTAACTCACACACTTGATTTGAATAATAGTAACCCATCAATTTATTATGTCCTCTCCGATGCTTATTTTGTTTTGGGAAAGATACGCGAAAGTTTCACTGCATTGAAAAAAGCCGTTAAACTTGCCCCTGACAAAACAGAGGGGTATCTGAAACTTGCCCGCCTTAATCTTATTTTACGACAATATCAACCGGCAAAAAAATTTACACAATATGCGATGCAAATAAATCCAAATAGTTCGCAAGCCTTTTTTGTTCTTGCTATGATAAATATTGAGCAGGGCGACACAGCCGCTTCAGAAGAAAATTTGCGTGTTGCTTTAGACCTTGATTCGACTTATTTCGAAGCCAATATGAAGTTAGGCGTACTGTTGAATTTGCAAAAAAATACGCTTTCCATTACTTACTTTAAGCAAGCTTTGAAAATAAAACCGGAAAATCAATCTGCACTGTATTCGTTGGCTTTGGCTTATCAAAATGTCGGTAAAATTGATAGTGCCCTCATTATTTACGATTCCATTTTAATGCATTATCCCAGTAATAAACAAGTTTACTTTAACAAAGGCTACATCTATCTTGTTGAAAAAGGCGATTTTAAACATGCCGAACAATCTTTTAGAAAGGCTATATCTCTTGATAATCAATATGTAAAAGCCGTTTACAATCTTGGAAGAACTTACGAAGCCCAAGGTAGCTACAAAAAGGCTACCATATTTTATCGTAAAGCTTTGGATATTGTTCCTAACTATCCTCTCGCTATCGACGGCTTAAACCGGATTGAACAATAGTTGCCTTATCATTAACTCCATTTTGCAACTATAAACTTAACCGAAACATTAATGATATGTATTCTATAATTGAGTTTTTTATAAATAAGTGAGTGGGTAGCATGCGCTTTTATAAAAAACCTTATTTATATATGCTCTTCACGAAGACATAATCCTAACGGCCCTGCAACATGCGAACAAAGAGTGATAAAGGGCGTGTAAGTATTCAACGATGCAGTAGGATTGCCGTGTTGTCCGAACCCCAAAATTTATTGAATGCTGAGAAAGTTAGAGTGGCACAATAGTAAACCGTTGTGTCGAAACTGAATCTTTATTCACGATCTCCTTGTTCCTGTTTTTTTTAATCTCTTTTCGGTAACTTTGCAAAATTAAATTTTAAAAGTGGTGACGAGAGCCTTATATTCCCATTTTTTATTGTTGGTGCTTTGTCAGAATTTGTTTATCCATAGTTTCGGACAAGAAATTTTGCAACACAAAAGTATCGAAATAAATTATTCCAGCTTGGCAAAAACAGATAATTATGCTAAGGTTTTCAGTTTACTCGCCTCTAACAACAACAAAAGTATTCATTCGATTCATCTAAACATCCTGTTCGACGAAATTGCGAATATATCAGTTCGGAACTATCGTTATGTCGAATTCAATTATCAATTTTCACAAACAATAATAAAAGGTAATATCTATTTCCGCGATTTCGAAATTGATACTTTATTGCTTCCCGATAGTGTGGATGTCAATATCGAATTGTTTCCCGAGGGTAACAATCCTGTTCATTTCGTGCGACGATTGAGCTTTAGCGGTGGCAAAGTTTTACTTGATCTATACGGCGATGTTTTGTTTGATAAACTTTCGGTAAGTTTTGATATTAAGCGTCTAATATTTTCCCAAAAAAAATATAAACAGTTTACGGAGATCGCCGATCTCATAAATTATTATTACAGTTACTCCCGTTTGGATTCTCTTGTTCTTGATTATTTTTACAAAACTGTTTCGGAACGAAATCCTACCGCTTCTGTAATTTTTAATTGTTGGTTTGCATTGAACCGACTGAAATTTTATTCTTTGCAACATCATCTCAATCGTTTTTTATCACTTTACAAAAACGATCCTTTTCAGTTGAAAAAAAATCAGGAAAAAGCACGACGTTTGTTGCGTCGATCGCATACCCTAAGCAAGGAGATTTTAACTGTAAGTCCTGTTTCGAAAGATGGAAAACGATATGTAAATGCTTTTGTCGAACTTTCGGAAAAGGCTTTACACGAATCGCAAAACTTGCAACCATATATGGCCGAGAGTTTTAAAGAGTTTGCTTCCATTTTTCCTGATGAGCAACAGTGGCAAATGATGCATCGTATTTCCGAGTATTACGATAATGGAAATTCGGGACGAACTTTGCAGGAATTGTTCCGTTTATTTGTTGAAAAAGCAACTGCCCTCCTCCAAAACAATGCCTATGTCGAAGGATTGGTGCTACTGAATAATGCCAGTTTGATACAAAATCGTTTTCCCATAGTTAAACGCAGCGGAGACTTTATTAATACTTATGCCGGTTTGCTCGACGGCTTGATGAATTCGTATTTGAGTGTTGCCATGTCAGCCCGAAAAGGTGGCAACACATTGATGTTTTCCAACTATTTCAACAAAGCCATCGGTTTGTTTTCCCATTTTTTAAAAGACACGACTTTTTACCGACAACATATTGTTTTCCCATATTTTCGTGATGAATTACTAAAATTGGCACAAAAAGAAAATACTGAAAACAAAACTGACGTTGCGCTTAATCTTATTGATAAAGCAAGGCAAGCAAACGGAAATAGAATAAATTCGTCCATCAATTCGGCTTATTCAGCCGTTTATCAAAATTATTACCGCAAATATAAAAAAAATATTCGCATTCATTTAGAAAACCATCATTTATTTCAAGCTAAAATATTAATCGACAGTATTGAAAATTTTGTAAAAACTCATAGATATTTTCTCGGTTCTTATCTATCTAATGATGCGAATTTCTACAACTTGATTTATTCTGTTTATCTCGAAATTTTGCAAGAGGGGCAAATGAGTTTTGATAATGGAAAGAAACAACGAGCTACCGATTTGCTTTTTGCAGCCAAAGATATGGAAGATCGTTATTTTACGTTTCATTCCGAAGATTTGCAAGTTTTGCTTTCGCAAAGTTTTACTCCCATAGCTCTTACCGCCTTGCACAATGCCAATCTCGAAATTTGGGCTAATCGTATCAACAATGCAAAAGAAATTGTTAAAAAGGTTAGACGTATGCAAACCGATTACCATCAGCAAAACAATCATCAGCTTAACAATGCGATAAACCTAATTGAGCAGAAAATAATTGAGCGTAAAGACCTTGCTTTGCATCAAAAATTTGATAATCTGGCGGAGAATATCAATAGCGAAGTTCATGCAAGAAAATACGATAAAGCTTCCGAAAACTATAAAAAAATGAAAGCGCTGATCGACCAAAAAGGAAAAAGTCTCATTGAAATCGAAGAAACAAAAAAAATTGAAAAAGAATATGCCGATTTGTTTGTTTTCAACACAAAATATAAAGCACTGAAAAAGAAAATGTTTCATCAGGGAGTCGAGGCTGTCATTCCCGAATTCGCACAATTGGAAGATTTTTATACAGTAAATAATATTGCGGCTTTCGGCCTAAAAATTCCGGGATTATACGAATTTATAAAAGCGCAACATTCCATCGAATTTGCACAGTCAAGTCTCGAATACTTTATGTCGATAAAACAGTATATCAAAGCTTTTAGTTATCTTGATTTGCTTAGGCTGTGGGGAGTTTCGCCCCGAAAAGCAAAATCTTATCAACAGCAAATAGCAAAGGCTTTTGCGGAAGAAAACTTACAACCCGATAAATTAATTTTTTCTGGCTCTTGGTATGCAAATTTCCGGATAGTGTTTGAAAACCCCTCGAAACATAAAAATCATTTGCGACGTTCTGAAATATCTTTAATAAAAAATAAAGCAATGATAAATCAACAACACTAATTGTTTTCCGATTGAAGATCAACGACTAACGATATAGAATCTTGGTTTTAATTAACATTTTAATTTATGATTCGTTAATTGATGTTTATTATTCAAGTTCTCTCAACAAACAAAAATACATAGCCAAAAGAACATTAATACGCATACAGGAGGTTGTTTTTCAATTTGAAATAAAAATGTGACACCTACTTATTCTACACGTCGCAAGCAAAACATCTTCATTTGCCAAATTATGCATTGTCAACAGCAAAAAAGAAAATGATAATGTTGTTTTTGGGCGGCTGCGATGCCACCCCACAAAATCCCACGCCATCGCAACGGCTCGTCCGCTTGTAGTCGGCGCTTGCTTTGCCGTGTTCCGTAAAGCCGCAAAGTAGCTTCCTACGGTCGCTCTTTCCAGCTTACTCCACATCGGCAAAGCCAGCGCCGAGCTACCGCTTCCGTGCCTGCCGCAAATGTCAATGCCTGAAATACGTTGACCACTTTTAATTAAAAAATAAGTAACAAAATTAGTTAAAAATGGCAACAAGAACACAATTTAAGATGACCACAGCCGAACGAAGGCGTCGCCACTTTAGCGACAGTTTCAAAATTCAAAAAGTCAGAGAATTAGAAACAGGCAAAACAAAAGTTTCCGAACTTTGTAAACAATACGAAGTAACCGCAACCAACGTTTACCGCCGGTTAAACAAATTAGGAACAATGAAAGACAAGAAAGAAAGATTTATTGTTGAGACAGATAGCGACACGAGACAGCTATTGGAGCTCAAGAAAAAGGTAGCAGAACTTGAACGGATAATCGGTCAAAAGCAAATTCTGATTGATTTTAAAGACAAGATGATTGACCTTGCAGAAGAGACCTATGGTGTAGATATATAAAAAAGTTTTCTACCCAACCCTCGAATACTTCTGGCACCACAGAGAACAATACCAATACAGTATGAACAAGTTATATAAAAGTCTATGCATTAGCAAACAAGCCTTTCATCAG
>QIKE01000143.1 GCA_003232915.1 Bacteroidota bacterium
AGAAAATGGAAAAACCAGTTATCAAAAGAACAAGCCTTGGCTACTTTAAATTACATATAACCATCTATCTAATATTAGAATAGAGCCAAATGAAAATGTCCTGATTTATTCCGTGTGATGTATAAATTCAGGTTCAAATATATAACTTTCCACAAAATTCGTAGTGGAACCAATTATCTAATGATTATCAACTATATAAAAATACGTATGCTTTTCCTTGCCAAGTATTTCGTTTTTTCATTTCATTTTCTATTTGCAGATTAATTTGGTCGTTACGTATTTTTCCCCAATTGGGTGTGGCAAGAAAACGGGGTGGTACTTCGCCGGCAAATCGTTCAATAATAAATTCGGGATTAAGTTTTTCGGTAAATCGTATAATAAAATCGACATATTCTTCAAACGAAAACAAATTGTACTGTTCAGGATTTTTTTTATAATCCGTTGCCATTTCAGTTCCGGTTACAATCTGCAATTGATGAAACTTAATAGTGGTTAATTGTAATTGTGAAATAGTTCTCGCCGCTTCCATCATCATTTGTCTGGTTTCGCCGGGCAAACCGAAAATAAAATGTCCGCCGGTACGAATGCCTCGTGTAGCAGTTTTTTCAATTGCTTCTACCGATTGGGCAAACGTGTGTTGCCGGTTGATTCGTTCCAGCGTTTTATCATAAATGCTTTCGATACCATATTCAACAACGATATAATGGTTTTGCGACAATTCTTGTAAATAATCCAATTTTTCATTGTCGATACAATCAGGTCGGGTACCGATAATCAAACCGGCAACAGCTTGTGTTGCCAAAGCTTCGGAATAGAGTTGTTTCAAATGCGATAAGGGTGCATAAGTATTGGAATAAGGCTGAAAATATACGAGGTATTTTTGTGCCCGGCGATAGCGAACTTTGTGGAAAGCCATTCCTTCATCAATCTGCTGTGAAATAGGCTTTTGCGAATTACAATATGATGGGTTAAAAGCACTGTTATTGCAAAAGGAGCAACCGCCGCTCGCTAGCAAACCGTCGCGATTTGGGCAAGTGAATCCGGCATCGACAGTAATTTTCTGAACTCGTTCGCCAAATATTTTTTTTAAATATTCCGAATAAGTATTAAAACGGTGTGAATGTCCCCACTTAAAATCCATGTGATATTATTTTTGTCGATTACCAATAAAAAATGCAGTATATGAAAGCCTCGCATTTTTTAATGAAATTATTGTGTTTATGAGTTCACTGCTCTTTCAAGTAATTTCAAGATAGAAAAGATAAAGATAGCCGACAAGATAGTTAACCCGACAAGGAGTACAAAAAACTGCCACAATTCCCATTTATCCCAGAAGGGGCCAATCAATCCGGCTAACAGGTTGCCTATAGCAGTGGCTCCGAGCCAACCGCCTTGTGCAAGTCCTTTAAACTGTGGAGGTGCTACTTTCGATACAAACGAAATTCCAATAGGGCTTAAGAAAAGTTCGGCAATGGTGAGGGTAAAATAAGTTCCAATCAGCCAAAATGGTGACCGGAGTGTATCCGAAACGCCACCTTTTAGGGCTAAATCGTGCGGGCTCATCAATCCTTTTGATGCCAATACCATTATAGTAAATCCGATAGCTGTAAGAATCATCCCGATACCAATCTTTTTAGGGGAAGACGGTTCTCTGTTTCGTTTTCGTAACCACGCAAAGTATCCAACAATAACAGGGGTTAAAAAGACGATGAAAATGGGATTAAACTGCTGAAAAATTTCAGGCGAAATTTCATTTCCGGCAGGCATCAACCCATTGACAGTAAAATAAGCAACAATTGCCGATCCAATGCCAATAGCAGCTCCAATAAGTTTAATCTTTCCCGAATTGCCTTTTCCAATCAACAGTATAAAACCGAGTATAGCCGTTAAAATAGGTAAAAATGTGGATAAATTAAACAAAATAGCAGGTCCTCTACTCACTGCACCAACGGTATAATCTCTTGCAAAGATCGTTAATGTAAATCCATTTTGATGGAATGCCATCCAAAAAAATACAACAACAAGAAATACCAAGCCTAATGCCATCAAACGGTCTTTGGTTTGTTTATGAGTTAGCTCTACCATATTTTTCTTATTCAATGCTTTTTGTTCTTTGTGTGTTATGTCGGCATGTTTGTAATATTTTCTGAAACCGATAAAAATAGCGAGCGACAATATCATACTCACCGCTGCTACTGCAAAACCAGAATTATAGGCTTTACCTATTGCATCAATATAATGATGCGAAAAATTGGTGAGATTGGAAAAGGAACTGCCCATTTGAGCTTTGGCAAAAGTTTCGAGGCCGGTAGTGTTTTCCAGCGTACCCTGTAGATATTTGTGTGCCAAATTAGGGATAGCTTTGTCATATTCAAGTCCTTGGACATTCAAAACAATCTTTCGCATTACACGGGCAGCACTTGGGGCAAAAAACGCACCGATATTTATCCCCATATAAAAAATATTAAATGCCGAATCGCGTAGCTTGCTGTATTTGGCTTCATCGTATAAGTTTCCCACAAGGGCTTGCAAATTACCTTTAAACAATCCTGTTCCGAGAGAAATTACTCCAAGTGCGGTGTAAATAAAATATTCACCCGTTCCGGGTACCGCAAGCAGTGCATACCCGAGAAACATTATAATAGTACCGATAATTATCGTCTTTCCATAGCCTAAAACATTGTCGGCAATATAACCTCCGAGCAAGGGTAGAAAATAAATTCCAAACAAAAAACCACCGTAAACATGGCCTGCTTCGGTAGCCGACCATCCGAATTTAGATTGCAAGTATAAAACAAAAATTGCCAACATAGTATAATAGCCGAAACGCTCTCCCATATTGGCAAAAAAAGCTACATACAATCCCTTAGGGTGTCCTTTAAACATTATCCTTCATCTTGGTTGATAATAAGATTTTACATAAGCCAACAAAAATAATTAAAAATCTTTGCCATCAAAATCTTTTTTAATTTGAAGATAGAAAAATAAACTATAATTAGAAGAGTAAGACGTATAAAAGGCAAACCAAAATAACAAGTTCTTCGTAAGATTAAAATTTTATATTATTTTCTTGCTTTAATATTGACGGCGCAATATGTTTAATTTCATTTTGAGAAGATTAGCAAACAAAATTTTCGAGCATTTCACGTAAAGTGCGATAGGTTTCGGAAAAAGCCTTACGACAGGCGGTTTTATCTAGCCATATCACGTCGGTAATTTCTTCTTCCAATTGTGGTTTCAGACCTTTCGTTTGAGTGGTATTCATCAAATACCAAACGGTTTTTTTCAGATAAAAAGGTGGACCATCAAAATAAATATGATAAGATGTTGAAAGTTCTTTTTCAATACTAATTTTTTTAAGTCCCGTTTCTTCTTTTACTTCACGCAGGGCTGTTTTTTCGGGCGATTCACCCTTTTTGGCTTTTCCTTTGGGCAAATCGTACATATCCCACCGCCGTATAAAGAGTGTTTTGTTTTGTTGATTTTTTACCACACCTCCGGCAGCCTCAATAAAGTGGAAAAACGATTTAAAATCGTTTGTCATATCTTTGTATGAATAGCCATAAATTATCACGTCAACCGTATTTTTCAGCATCAGCCAGCGGTTTACGGCATCTGCGAGTTGCTTCTTGTTTACGATGCAAAGCGAAAAAGTTTCGGGAAAAGATTTGTCGCAAACTTCTCTAAGAATCAGCAGTTTGTTATTATGGAAGATTTTCATAATTTTATTTTTTATTTCTAATCATTGTTTCGAGCATATCCCAAAAAGTTTGTGGTACTTGTTCGAACATATTGAACTCGCCGGCACCCTTTAGCCATTCACCGCCGTCGATAGTAATTACTTCGCCATTGATATAGGCCGAATAGTCTGACAAAAGATAGGCGGCAAGATTGGCCAGTTCTTGGTGATTGCCCACTCTGCCGAGCGGCACTTTTTTGGTAATATCGAATTTTTCTTTCAAGTCGCCTGGCAACAATCTGTCCCATGCTCCTTTTGTGGGAAAAGGGCCGGGTGCAATGGCATTGAGCCGGATATGATATTTTGCCCACTCCACTGCGAGTGACCTCGTCATAGCAAGTACGCCGGCCTTGGCAGCAGCCGAAGGTACAACGTAAGCACTCCCTGTCCAGGAATACGTGGTTACAATGTTCAAAACGGTGGCTTTCGTCTGTTTTGCTTTTATCCAGTGTTTTCCAAAGGCCAAAGTACAATTTTTGCTTCCTTTTAATACAATGTCAATGATGGTGTCGAAGGCACGGGCAGATAATCGCTCGGTAGGACTGATGAAGTTTCCTGCTGCATTGTTCAACAGTCCCGTTACTTTGCCGAATTTATCTAATGTGGTCTGCAACATATTTTCCACCTGATCGAAGCTACGCACGTCGCATTGCACCGGCAAAATTTCACCGGCAGTTTTTTGGGTTGAAAGTTCCTGTGCCGTAGTTTCGAGTTTTCCCATTTTCCTCGAAGTTATCACCACTTTCGCCCCAAGTTCTAAAAAATATTTCGTCATAGACTTTCCCAAACCCGTGCCCCCGCCAGTTACTACAATCACCTCTTCTTCCAACTCCTTGTTCTTAAACATTGCGTCGCTATAGCTCATACTAAGTTCCTTTTTAATTATATAAAAATCGGTTTATTTATTATTTTATTTATTTTTAGAGTTCTTTGACTAATTCACTAAATAGCTTCGTTAGGTTTTTTTCGGCTTTAAAAGCATTGTTCAAAATATCTTTGATATCTACAACTTGCAAATTATCAGGGTCGCAGGTGTCGGTAATCACTGAAACGGCAGCTACGTTCATTCCCATATGGTTAGCTACTATTACTTCGGGAACGGTTGACATACCTACTACATCAGCACCAATAGTTTTCATAAAACGGTATTCGGCTCTTGTTTCAAGACTGGGACCCATACACGAAAGATAAACCCCTTTATTAATAGGAATGTTTTCTCTACGTGCAATTGCTTCCATTTTTTTTATTAATTTGGGACTATACGGACGACTCATATCTGGAAAACGTGGACCGAATTCATCTTGATTTTTTCCTATGAGCGGATTGCCCGGAAGAAGGTTGATGTGATCGTCGATAATCATCAACGATGCAGGACGAAAAGCAAGATTGATAGCTCCTCCCGCATTGGAAATTAAAAGATTTTTAACACCGAGAAGTTTCATTACCCTTACTGGAAAAGTGATTTCAATAAGGCTGTAGCCTTCGTAAAAATGAAAACGACCGTTCATTATTAACACTTGCTTTCCTTCGAGTTTACCGAAAATTAGTTGGCCTTGATGAAATTCTACAGTAGGCTCTGGAAAATGTGGAATGTTGCAATAGTCAAGATTTATTTCAACCTCAATTTTATTAACAGTTTTCCCCAGTCCTGTTCCTAAAATAATTGCCGTATCAGCTTTGTTTATGCCATGTTTACGGATATATTCCACCGCTTCCTTAGCTTTTTTCAACATACTTTCCCCTTTTTTGAAGGAAACAAAGCTACGAAAATTATTTAAGGTATTTATATTACATAAAATTTTGCCTAATTAGACCTTATAAGAAAACGTCAATTTATTCGTTATGCTCATTTTAAGCGCCAATCATTTACTCTAATAAACTAATAGTCTTCAACACTTTGCATATCTCTTTATTGACGTTTTTTGAATTGACACTATAAATAAATGAGGCTTTCTTGGAGATGCTAATGAATATTTTGGTACACCAATTTTTTTTTGTACAAGTACTGACACCAATTTAATACTAAAGTTTTTGTGTTTGGAATTTAAGAAGTTTCCGTTAATTGTATTTCCCCGAATCGGGTTTGTAAAGATCCCAACGTGAGTTTATAGCCAATTCGTGAGTTTTAAACTTATGCCCTTTGTCATCAACAAAAATAAACCGGAACGAGACAAAAGGAAACGGTATTTTTTCCAGACTGTTTTTCAAATCGGAATAGGAAAAGACAACGCCGTTAAATTTGGATACAGTCTTCGACTTGCGTTCGATTATTTTATCAAAAGCATTTGTTTCTCTTTTTCTATCCTTATCAATAAACTCTATAAATACATTTTTACTGGTTATTTGTATTTTAGAATTGTTTGTATTGAAAAGTATAAATATAATTTTGTTTTTTTCTTTTCCAACCGATAATGTCAACTCAAATCCGGGGTATTGCTGTTGCGAAAGAGGTAGAATTCTTTTTTTATCTTTGCGGTATAAAAATAGCGAAGCAAAAACAATTAACAAACCGAATACGATAATATAAGTTATAACGTCTTGCATGACTGCAAAGATAACAAAGAGGTTTTGAAACTTGCTATTGAATTTATTATTTACCTTACATGCCCAACTAAGTTATTAACAAAACAAGTCAAAGCACTGTGCTAAAGTTTTTTACACCGCAGTTGACAAGTAAATATTTTCACTTATTTTAGTGATGAACCTAATATTTACGGCGATGAAAGTACAAAATTTATTTGAAACGATAAGTCCTTTTGCAGGAATTTCTTTTATTAACGAATTGCTTGGCAAGTATGGTTTAAACAAATTAATTGATAACTCGTTAGGTATTAGATCAAAAAGTGTTGGATATCAATGCAGCTA
>QIKE01000148.1 GCA_003232915.1 Bacteroidota bacterium
TCGTTTTTTCATTCCCCCGACTTGAAAGTCGGGTTTACTAATATTACGCCCCTACGGGGCTTTGATAATCATTCCCTTGTGTGTTTAAAACAAATCATGGATGTTTCATCATATTATTTTTTCCGACGTCAAAGTCATTTGATAGTGCTTTGGCGTAATAGTTTTTCCACAATGTTACATACTCAAAATATTTAAAATGAGAGTTTAACTATAATTTAGGCCTCCACAATAAATTGTAAAAAGTAATGTGTTTTTCTAATGGCTTAGAAATTGCTATCGCCTACACTTCCTGCCACAGGATAGAAAAATATTTCGTATTGCAAGCCGGAAAAGTTGATGAGAATGATTTTTAAACATTGTTTTATGTCAGATATATATATTTTGATTTGTAATATTTGTAGGCTCTCGAAAATTGTTTAATTTTTTTTTTTTACTTTAACATTCATTGCTACACTAAAACTTTTGGTTTTGTTATCTTTGCTCTACAAAAAATAGTAAGCAAGATGGAAAAAGAATTACTGTTTCAAGGAAAGAAAGTTAGTTATTATATGAAAGGTAAAGGGCCTACAGTAGTTTTTCTGCACGGTTTTCTCGAAAACAAACATATTTGGGACTGTTTTGTCGAAATGCCTCACAAACATTTTAGCTGTCTTTCAATTGATTTACCTGGTTTCGGGCAAACGGAGGTTTTCAGCGAAAATCACACGATGGACTTTATGGCTCAAGTGGTAAAAGCTGTAACTGATGCCGAAAATATTGATTCCATTATTTTAACGGGGCATTCGATGGGAGGATATGTCTCGTTGGCTTTTGCTGCAAAATATTCCGAAAAACTGAAAGGTCTTGTGCTTTTCCATTCGCAGGCTGCCGCCGATGATAAGCAAGGGAAACAAAATCGCAATCGCACTATCGACATTGTTAAAAGAAATCACAAAGATTTCATAAGCAACTTTATTCCGCTTTTATTTGCCGAGAAAAATGTAGAGAAGTTTTCTAAAGAAATCAAGCAACTTAAAAAAGCCTCTTTAGAAACATCTGCCGAAGGTGTAATAGCCGCTCTTGCCGGCATGCGCGATCGTAACGATAGTTGCAATCTTCTGGAAACACTTGCTATTCCTGTTTTTTTTGTTGTTGGGAAAAACGACAGGCATATTCCACTGCAGAAAATCATCCTACAGCTAAGCCTGCCGTCACATAGCGAATGCCTTATTCTTGATACGGTAGGACATATAGGTTTTGTGGAAGCCCCCGAAAAAATTTTCCCGGTATTAACCGATTTTTTTAACCGATACATAAAATAATCGAACAATGGCAAAGAAAAAAACAAACCACAAATCACAAAAAGCTGTTTCACAGAATAATAAAGGTTTGAGAAGCAAGATTTTTGAAACTAATAACTTATTTAAAATAATCCTTCTTACCATTGCATTTTATTTCTTCTACAATTCTAGTTTCAATTATTTTTCGCTTGACGACTACCTCATAAACACTAAAAATCCGCAAACCGTTAAAGGAATAGCCGGTATTCCCGACATATTTACAACACTATATTTCCAACAAGGCGAAATGGCTTACGGATACCGGCCGATAGTAAGAACAAGTTTTGCCCTTGAATATCAATTCACCAAAAACCTGTCTTACAATCCTTATATCAGCCATGTAATTAACATATTACTTTATTTATTCGGTATTTTATTGCTTTACAATGTGTTGCGACGATTGTTGCGCAATTATTCTCCTTGGTTGCCTTTTCTTTCAGTATTGATATTTTTAGCAAACCCCCTGCATACCGAGGTGGTGGCTAGTTTGAAAAATAGAGATATTCTACTAAATTTTATTTTTTCATTTCTTGCCATACAACAATTTGTGCGCTGGGCAGATTTTAATAAAAGTAAACATCTTTTGCTTGGCATCTTCTATTTTGTTCTTGCATTGTTATCGAAGGAAACGGCAATTGTACAACTTGCGGTTTTTCCGTTAGTACTTTATTTTTTCACCGACCTTCCGTTGAAAAAGCTGGGGCGTTTTACGATCATTGTGTTTGTTGTGGCCCTTATTGCATCACTTGGTCCGTTGCTTTTTCTCCCCGATTTCAAGCGAAGCATACTTCTCATAGAAAATCCTCTTAGCATCGAACCAAATTATTGGCTACACATTTCCACGAGTTTTTATATTCTCGGCTGGTATCTCAAACTGCTAATAAAACCTTATCCTATGTCGTTTTACTATGGCTACAACACTTTCCCGATTGTCAATTGGACAAATTTATGGGTCTGGGTTTCGTTACTTTTCTATTTGTTCATCGCTATTGTAGCCCTCAAAAAGCTAAAACAAAAACGGTTGATATCTTTCATCATCTTGTATTTTATCATCACCATTTCTCCTTTTGCCAATTTGGTGATGCCGGTTCCGGGTATTGTGGGCGACAGGTTTATGTTTTTCCCTTCACTTTCGTTTGCAATGGCACTAACTTACCTGTTGTTTGTAATTTTTCGTCTCGACATTCATCAAACAACAGTTAAATTACCTTTTGTTAAACTTATTGGAATCGGTTTTTTACTCGTATTGCTGTTGATTCCTTACGGCATAATCACACGCAACCGCAACAAAGAATGGCGGACGAAGTATTCGCTTTTTCGTGCCGATATTAATCATTTGCGAAAATCGGTAAAAGCCAATGATTTGTTTGCTACCGAATGTGTTAACAAGGTAAATCGTGAACTTGCCAAGCCGGTAGATCCCTATGAATTTGTAAAAAGTATGCTTGACACGGCTATAGCTCATTATAAGTTGGCAGTAAAAATCTATCCAAAATTTTATTCTGCTTGGAACAATATGGGAGCCATTTATTCAAAAATTCATGCCAATCAGGCACTAATTCGTTATAGAAGTTATGCAAGCAAAGGAAAAACAAAAAATGCCAGAATGGAAATAAAAAATGCCACGAGATATTTCAATCTTGCCCAAAGCTATTTTAGAAAATCCATTGCCCTCAATCCCAATTATAAAAGTGCCTATTACAACATGGCTTATTCTTATGAATTACAAGGATCATACAGTTCTGCCATTTCTTACTACAAAAAATTGCTCACAATTGACACAAACAATATACAGGTGATGTCGCGACTTGCTAACGTCTATTTCCGAAACGAGCAACTTGATAGTGCACGCATCGAAAACCAAAGCATTAAAAAAGTAGATTCTAAAAGCGATTACCCCTATATTAATATGGGCAACTATTATTATTTAATGGGAGATACAATTGATGCTATAAAAGAATATGAAGTTGCCGTAATAAAAGGAACCAACAAACCAGTGGCAAAACTACTTTCGAAATATTACCATAAAAAGGGAGATACAAGAATGGAACAATATTATCGAAATCAAGCCTACGAGGCCGAAAAACGACAAAAAATAGAAGAAAAGAATTACAATGAAAAGCGTTATTAAAGCCATTAGCTATTATTTACCAAAAAAAATAGTTGACAACGAACAACTTACCGTAGAATTTCCTAATATAAAAATCAGGGAACTAACCCGGCTTACCGGAGTGCATAAAAGACACATTGCTGCCGAATACGAAACATCGGTGGATATGGGTGTGAAAGCCGCCGAAAAATTGTTCAACGAAAACAATATCGACCCGCGCGACATTGACTTTGTACTGTTTTGCTCGGCAGGTGGCGATTATATTACTCCTGCATCGGCTTGCGTGGTGCACAATATGCTACAGCTTTCGCAAAATTGTGCCGCTCTCGACATAAATCAAGGCTGTACGGGATATCTTTACAGCCTCAGCTTAGCGCATAGCCTCATCAACAATAGCAATGCCCATAATGTACTGCTGCTCAACTCCGAGGCCATAACCAAAATGATTCATCCCGCCGACAAAGCCAATAGAGCTATTTTTGGCGACGCAGGAGCCGCTACTCTTGTTATAGCCTCAGATGATGATAAGCGGAAGGGAGGACGGTTTTTGTTCGGTACCGATGGTAGTAAATTCGACCGTATTATCATTCGGCACGGACGCGAACGTTTTCCATTAGACAAATATCGCGAAGACGATTTTATCGACAGTTTCGGCAATGTACGCAATCAAGCCTGTTTTTATATGAACGGTTCCGAAGTATTCAACTTTTCAGTGAAAAAAGCCCCCGAATTGGTTCAACAACTTCTTGATGTTTACCAACTAAAGATGGGCGATATTGATCTGTTTGTTTTTCATCAAGCAAATGCTATTATTCTTGAAACTATCGGTCGTAAGCTGAAAATTCCTAACGAAAAACTTGTGGTAGAACTCGAAAATACAGGCAATACCGTTTCGGCTACTATCCCCATTGCGCTGAAAAATGTATTACAAAAAGGCCGACTTCGCCGTGGAATGAACGTATTGCTTGCCGGCTTTGGTGTGGGATTTTCATGGGCAGGAACAATTTTTGAATTTTGAAATAAACGAAATACAAGGCTTTTAAAAACAATCCAAGATATCACAACACCCTTCTCTCAAATGACGTAAGCGTTTGATTGGATCGGCGATCTATACATCAAACGGTGCAAATAAGTATATTTTACATAGAAGTTAAGTGCTAGGTGTTTTATTTTCTCGGAATAAGTCTGAACGCTTTAAGCCATGTTTTTCGAGCACCCCAATCTTCCAACCTTCCATTATTCCCACAGTGTAATAGCTTATTACCATAGAGAAATATTTTGTGTCTAAAATTTATTAGGGTAAAAGTCGCCTTGCACAAGGCAAACACTCCTTGTTTTTTTCATTCGTATTTGGCATATATAACTGTTACGGTAGTGCCGGAGATTATAACTGATTAAAAGAACCGATATAGGTTTGGGAGGGAATTGCGGACGATTGAATCTGAAACAGAACTATTTCACAAAAGCTTTTTCGTAAACCTTAACTAAAAGAACGGTAACCGCTGTTAGCACAATAAACAATATCAGTAACATTAGCAAGCCGGCTTGTTTTTGAAACGACACAAGGTTTCCGGCTATTATCATAAAAAAAACATAGAAAAGACTTACGTTTTTGCCTGTCCACTCAAGATAGCCGGTGATTTTGTTGTTTACCCGCAAAACGATGGAATGTGCGCTTAACATCCACCAAAATAATAGATTGATGCAAAACAGAAAAAACAAAATTCCGTGATGTGCAAAAAGTAGTGGCCTAATAGTAACGTTAAACCCAAAAGGCAGAGTAATTGGGTTCAACAACAATAAACCTGAAATTATTACTAAAACAATCTTCACTTTTGAGCTTCGTTTGAAACCATCGGCTACAAAAAAGTGCTTAAACTGAAAAAACGAATAACCAGCAAGCACATAAGCAAACCAAGGAATAAAGGGGAAATAAGCGCCGGCGTAATTACCATAAACAAAAGGCATTAGATGAGAAGTTGGATAAATTTTTTCGACCGGCGGAAGCACATAGCGCAATACTAAAAACACAACGATAAGGCCAAGATAGAGCAATACGTGGCCATTGAAAACTCTAATGAAAAATGCCATAGCAATAACACTAAGACCTGCGACAATTAAAATATCAACTCCGAAAACATAATCCCAGGGATTTTGTCCCGATATACCGCTGTAAATTGCATATAAATTGGTTGCATTGCGCGCAATGTTGACAAAAAAACCAAGTAAAATCAGTTTCAGTCCGCGCCATACTCGTGCTGAAAGAGTTGTGTGACTATGGGCGATATAATAACCCATAATGGCCAAAAACACCGGTGCTACAGGTGCTCCACCAAGAAACATCGAAATTTTGCCGATATTGCCATTAAAGATAGACGGAAGGGCAAAAAATTCGGTAAGAACAACTTGCACCATAGCAATCAGGGCAACCCCCTTTAAAAAATCTGCAGTACGGCTCCGGTTTTGTTCCATTGAAAATATTTTTCGATAAAGATAAGTATTTCATAGAAATTAATCGAAAAATATTCTACTTTTTTTGCTCTGAGAAAAAAATCCGTAAAACGATTGTAACTACTCAGCCCGGTTTATTTTATTATTTTGCCAATTATCTGAAACATACTATAGGATTGTTACAAAATATAAAATAATTAATAAGCAGAATATCAGTGAAGTATATCTTTTCACACACCTTTTAATAAAAATAATTTTGATAATTTATATTACATAATGTATAGATTGTTAACAATGTAGAACCGCTATGCAGTTACAAACGATTTAATAATTTTTGTTTTTACATTATAAAAATAAAATGTGTTTTGCTCTTTTTGAAGGTAGTTGCCTTATCTATTTCTTGTATGGCAAACCTTGTTGAGCATCGTTATATCAATCGCAATTTTTTTTCTGCTGACAGCTCTATAGTATCTCAGTCTTCCCTACCTTTTTAATTATTAACCAATGCAACATCCATGATTAATTTAAAACACACAAGGGGATGATTATAAAAGCTCCGAAGGAGCGTAACAATAATAGCCACAGGGTTTAACCTGTGGAATAATAGATTTGCCATTCCACGGGTTTAACCTGTGGAATAATGGTTTTGCCATTAATACCTTATTGGTATATTTTGCCATTCCGATAAAGTTTAACCTGTGGAATAATGGTTTT
>QIKE01000073.1 GCA_003232915.1 Bacteroidota bacterium
CTCCTCCAAAGTTGGAGTTCTTTTTCCGTCAGTTCAAACATAAAATCATCCGGGAACCTTAATATATTCCTTCTTACCTGGCGTTTCAGATATTTCGTCTCCACTCCGTAAAGTTCTGCCAGATCCCTGTCAAGCATGACCTTCTCGCCCCTGATCAGATATATTTTGTTGGTGATCACTTCATCGGGCAGCATTATGTGTTCGTTTTTTTTCTCAGCCATTGTATTGTGATTTGATTTACAAAAATAATCTGTTAATTGGAGGCAGCAATCGGTAACCTCCAAACTTATCTCGAAGGGCTCGTGGTGGCCTGGCTTTGTGGGTGAGCTGAAGAAGGGGGTAACGGGTTTTCATGCTACTGTTGTCCTGTGTGGTTTCCGGCGGATAAAGATAGGAAAAGTTTTGGTTGATACGCCTTTCTCAAAAGGCATTACAAATGCGTGGGTAGATACATCCGCGTTATAAACGCGGACGAGACTGGTTTTAAAACTTGCCATAATCAATATGGATAAGTTTTCTATTAGTCAAATCTAATATATATATATCTGTCCAATCGGTTACTGAATATCGATTTTTTCCCATAGGAGACTTATCCTTATCATAAATTTGGGCAAACAAGATGTCTCCATTCGGCAATTCTCTTGCTATCTTTGTAGCAATCTCATTGGTTGATTGTTCTTCTTTAACAAAGAATTTAAAGTCTCTGATTTCTTCATTAGTTGGCTTATGCCATCTAACCACAGACTTTTCTTTTTTAGACATTTCATTTTTAGGAAACAAAGATAATCCCTTGACATTGATTTTTCCACTAACCTTATATGAGGTATATGTAGTAATTCCTATTTCCTTTTTTAAGATTATTTCAATTGAATTTGAACTTGGAAGCAAATAATTATCCTGTTTTTTTATTATTACATTACAACTATTCAATAAAATAATTGCCAAACTAATAAGTAAGGTTAATTTAATAAGTTTTTTCATTCTGTACTAACTTTATTATTACAAGGCACACAATATATTTTATAATCTGTCGGTTTACCTGGATAGAGCCAATCATTAATAGCTTTAAAAAGAGGATTCTTAAAATCATGAATATCTAGGAGTCCATTCTTACCCAATTGAACTTCGCCTGTTTTTTCATTAGTCAATGTTACTTTCAGATTTCCATAAACCAACCCGGTACTTAGTTTACCTACCTTAAAGAAGTCAATGTATCCATCATTATTCTTATCGGCATATTTAACATCACTAACATTATGTGGGGCTAAATCTATTTTTCTCCCATCGACAAATAACGGTTTCCCTTTGCCAGTGTTGGACCACTTCGTCGCTTCAGCAAAAGTTAGCTTCCCATCCCAATCAGGCCGATTTTTCAAAGACCTATAATTTTCTTTTTGCTTTTCTTTAGCATTTTTATCTTTTAACCCGTCAATACCTAAATTTTTACTCATAGCTTCTTTATGATCCATCCCCTGCTTAAAATCTTTCTTTTTCATAATTATTGCATCTCCTTGCAATCCTTGATTATCTGTCCCTAATAAGTTTCCCTCTGGATCATAAATTGGCGAAGCACTCATCCCCATAAAATCAACAAACCTAACCGGATTATCAGCCCCATAAACAAAAGGCGATTGAAAACTATATTTTTCACTGAGGGGATCTATGGTGTGGAACCTCCCCAACTCCGTATCATAAAACCGTGCCCCGTAGTCGTACCAATCCAACCCGAAATCGGTTTGCAGTTCTTTGCCGTTGTAGAGATATTTGTTAGCAAGGGAAACATCGGTATTGGGAAGGCCGTCCATTAGCATGCCAAAGGGATAATAGCTGTTTTGTTGCACTATGCTACCGGTTTGGCTGAGCACCACACGGGTATTGCCGAGGTGGTCATTTAAAAAGTACTGGTATTCAAATCCTTTCTTCTGCATAGGTACGGCACGCCCTTCGGCGGTATAGATAAAGTTAAGCTCTCCGTTTTCGGTTTCAAAGGTAGGGAAATAGTTGATTGTTTTTACAATGGCTCCGTTTTTCTTTGTTTGCTTGCAAAGTTTATTTCCGGCGGCATCGTATTGATAGAATATTTGGTTGAAGTTTCCATCGGCAACAATGTTTATATTTTTGGGCATATTTAAAAAATTATATTCTATTTCGGTTATTTTTTTGTTAAAGTCGAACATCATGTTACCGTTTTCATCGTATTTGTACTCATTGCTTTCAAAAGCGCCATTATCGGAAAAACCGTTTAGTTGGTATTGGTCTCCTTTTTTATCGTTGGCATTAAGCAACCTATTACCTTTGTATGAAAGAGTAATATTGTCTATTTCATCAAAAGTTTTATCTCCGTCGTTTCCATAACGTACTATATGTTTTATGTTTCCGTTTTTATCATATTGATATGAAGTGGAAAAGTTGCCATAACCTATGTAATCGGCACTTGTAAGCCTGTTGGCACCGTCATAATCAAACTGATAAACACCATCAACCGAAGGATATCTACACGTTAGGGCAGCAATATTTCCGTTAAATTGAGGATGTGTTCCCGCGGTGTAGTCCAATTTCATGGCAAAAGCATCATCACCCAAATTGTAAGTATCATTAATATCGGTCATCCAATCCCTGATGTTGTATTTATAATCAATCTTTTGCAAAAAAGAGTTGTTTTTATCGGCGTGCAGCCATTTTTTCGAGAGTAACCCGAGTTCGGTATATTTGTTTACCGACAGATAGATAGCGGGGTTTTCGTTTATTTGATGTGAAGTAGAAATCAAGCGACCCATGCGGTCGTATGTAAACTGTTGTTTAATAGTAAGTTCATTGGTAAAGCGCGAACTTTCGGAAATATGATGGTTTTTTGTTTCCAACAGTTGCCCTGTAAAATTGTATTTGTTTGAATTAATATCAAGGCCACCGATATGGTCGTCGCTAACGGTTTGTATAACTCTGTAATATTTGTCGTAATAGTTTACCGTTATCATATTATCAACAAAGTTAACCCCTTCTATTCCTGCCGTTTTTATAATTTTTGTTATGGTAGCTGTAACAAGTCCTTTTACTTGGTTATTTTTGCCGTATTCAAAATTAATTTCGTTTTCACGAAACCGATACCTATCGGAATTAATGTGATTAACATAATCGTAATTGTCGTAATAGGTAGCTGTATAAATAATACAATTATTATTTATAAGGGGAAAAGCTTCGTTAGTATATCCGTAATCGTCATCAAGATTTACCGTTTCGAAATAATTTGGATTTTCATTTACAAGGTTTTGCATATCATTAAGTGACGTTACGGCACTATTATAGTAAGTGCCCGAAATTATTGGACGATTAAAAACATCATATTTTGTAAAAAACCATCTGTTGGTAGCTCTCAGGTTTCCGTCTTGTGTTAAAACCAGCTGGTCGCGTTTGTTATACACCATATATTCTATTTCTTTACCCGGTATTTTTTTTTAAAACAGGTATAAACTGGTAAACTTGCACTTGTGAAAAAGAGTATTTTATTATATTTACAGTAAAAAGAAAAATTGAACCGTTAAACATTGTGAAAGCTACGTATTTATTTATATCTCTCATACTGTTTAAAAGTAACAAAGACACTTTCTTTTTTCTTTTGCATTCTTCAATAATATAGTTTGTTCTTAACACAATACCATCATACGCGGAAACTTCGACTGTAAAAGCCCTGTCAATAAAACTTTTTGGGGGCGTGAAATTGGATACCTTTAAAATCCTTTTGAAAATTGTGATAACCCAAAGCATGTAAAAATAAATTTCAAAAAGCCGGGATACTCTTTGATATTTATATATATTGCAGACAGAGTTGCCCCAAAATAATATATCAGTACTATTTTTCATTATTGGTTGTAAAAAAATTATAATCGTAATGTTTTATTACATTACCATTCTGGTCGCGAATAGTTTTCAAACGATTGAATTCATCATAATGATATGTGGTACGAACTCCATTCGGTGTTGTCGAAGAAGAAAGGCCGATTAAAGGCTTGTAAGTATATGTATAAACCAAAGCATCCTTTAGGTTAAGCCTTAAATTATTAAATATTGTAAAGAGTTCTTCATCAGTTGTTTTTTGTTGTAATTCATCATAAGTACAACCTAAAAGAGGTTTTACATCTTCCTCAAATCTTGCATTTTCAATTTTTGCAATCGGGTATTCATAATTATATCCCCATAGATAGGTGGTGTGAGCATTGTTTACATTATGATATTCTAATAAATTTCCATGACTATCATATTTATCAAAGCTTACATCAACTGTATAATTATTGCCTTCTAAATTCCGAATGCTTACCGGAACTACTAATTCATCATTATTTTGCAAACTATAACTTGTAACTTTTCCATCAATCTTCGTATCGTCAACGTACATATCTGTTTTTAAAAGAACTCCTAACATGTGTTTAGATAGCATCGTTGAAAGAGCATGTTGAGTCATAAACACTTCTGCATTACTATTGACAAGTAGCGGATAAATATAATATGTATATAATTTAGATCCGTTGCTTTTATTTGTTATACTCTCTTGATTAAAAATGTATTTCTGTTCGTTAAAGTTTTTTAAATCATGATGATATTCAATATTTGTAATAATACGATCTTCTAAATCGTCAGAAAAATAATCAGTTATCTTTTTATTAACAAGGGTTTTAAAGCCTGAAATATAATATTGAAGGCCGAATCGAAATTTAACATAATTCATATCAATAGGGACATACCACCAAACGCCTTTATCATCCTGAATCATCGGAGTTCCTTCCTTAACAGTAAATGCAAAATAATTTTGTACTTTAACTCCATATACTGTTTCGACACTAATATTTGATTTGTAAGTATATTCAATACTTTGAACCTTTTTATTATTTTTAAAACTTACTTCTTTTATCAAACTACCCCGATTCCAATTATATTCAGGCATAAAAAGTTCCGGTTGTCTATCTCTAATTATATTTGATTGATAAAATGTAAATGTTTGAGAAAGTGGCCAAAAATTTCCTGCAAAGTCATTAAGTATCCACATAATTGATTTTGGCTTTTTATAAAGATAACTATTTGTTTGTGCACTATAATCGTCTTGATTTTTGAATAAACTACCATGAAAATCAAAGTAATAACATGTAGTAATACTGTTGTTCGGATTTAACGGGTCATCTATCTTCTTTGTAACTTTTGTATATCCAACCCGGGTGTCTGTCATATTAATAACTTGATGCGACAATATCGTTGCCCATTCATCTCTTTCCTGTAAAGAATTATAACCATCAGCTGGAGCATTTTTGAATGCACTTTCATCAAACTTAAATAACATTGGCAAATTAGCCATTAGTCCGGTTGTTGTATCATTATCGGAATAATCATAAATGATATGTACAACATTTTCCGGTTGATTACCAACTTCAAAATGTTTTTCTATTTTACAAACCCTAACCCCCGGTCCGGGTCTATCCGATCCGTCATAGCGGAATGTGTTGCCTTCATAAAAAAAACGTTCATAACCTCCTGTCGGCAAAACTAATTTTTTCATTGTTGTTATTTTTACATCCTCTACATTAGGGTTCATATTAAACCCACTGGTTGTTAAGTACTCTATACCTTCGTAGCTGCTTCTTGGCCAAAGACTATAAATGCTCTGGTAAAGTAGATTTGAAGCATCATCAGGATAAATATAATACCTTGGCTTTGACAGGTATTTTGGAAAACTATCGGTAATGGATAGATCCTTGTAGTATCCATAAATATCACGATCAAAGTCAAACTTTGAGGGAATTGTATTATATGTATTTTTGTTGTACTCAAAGCGATATGGTGGTAATCGCTTGTTATCATAAGAAAGTTGCTGTATGGAATCAAGTCTTAATTTTAACCATTGTGCATGACCAAAGTAGGTATTAACCTTTCCAAAATATGAATGGTAGAGTTTATACTTTTTAATAGGGCTGGTATTATTATTGCCATAAATAATTACTGAGTCAAGCGCATATCCATTTAAATTAATATTAGGATATATTACATCACTCATGTCTTCACGTTTTGTTGTTGATTTAATAAAATCAATGTGCCCTTTACCCCAAGATATTGAGGATAAAGTGTTATGATGTTCATTTAAATAAGTAATACTTCTATTAACTTTCTTATAATCATTATCTGCTCCTATAAAATCTTTGGTAGATTTAAAAAAAGTTTCATTAATAGATGAAATATACCTTAAGCTATTAGTATCATAAGAAAACAATATCTCGGAATTATTGGGAAGTATTATTTTTGTCAGGTGCCATTTAATTACATATTCTTCTTTTAAAGGAGCATAATGACGTCCGTGATGACGGTGTTGAAGATTAACATAAACCCACTCCGGATCAATTCTCCATTGTTGTTGTGCCCTTACATAATCTGTTTTATCATAAATATAAGTTACCCCCATTTGATCCGTTATTTTAAAACTGCTTATTCCCTTCGGTCAAGTTGAGAAATTCGTTTAAATTTGCACATGTCAATTAAAGAGCATTATCCGAAGCACTTGCCTTACT
>QIKE01000141.1 GCA_003232915.1 Bacteroidota bacterium
CCATTTTCTCTTTGTAAGCGATCAATTCGGACGCAACCTGACGACCATTACGTCCATAACCGCAAACTATTACATGATTTTCCATTTTTTTAAATTTTAATTTTCTGTTATAGCCAGGAATAAAAAATCGCATCTGCTTTTGAAAAAGGCTTTGCATTAGGTTGGAAACAAAATATGCCAAAACACCAATGCTGCTAATAATAAAGATAATAGTAAAATATTTTCCCACCTCATTTAATGGTCTCACTTCACCATAACCAACAGTAGATAATGTAATTATTGTCATATAAACAGCATCAACAAAAGAGTAATGCTCAATGAGCAAATATCCTATAATACCTATTATTATTAAGATAAACAAATAGAGACTTGCCAAACGAATATTAGATTTGCTTTTCAATTTGCATTAGGTTATTGGCACAAAGATAAGTATAGATTTTCATATTTCATTAAAATCATAAAAACATTTCAAGTGCAAAACTACGTTATCAACTATGTCTCAGTTAATTAAATCTAATTCGATTCATTATCAAACTTTATATTTAGTGTATAAAAAAATTACATGAAAAACATTCGTTATAATTATTTAAAGTTTGCTTAAAGCATTCAACTACCACAAAACTCGCTCCTTTAAGTTATTTGCTTATTTCTCAACGAATTAAGAATTTATATTCTATTTATTCCGGCATACTCCCGGTCGTTACCATAAAGATAAGTTATGGGTTGCGGAATAAATGCTTCAAGCATTTGCGTGCACCGAATACTCGCGCCAATTTGGGTATATCTTATCCCACGAAACTTTTTTGTTTGCAAAGGTATAGCATTGATTTACGTCCCTACCAAAAATATGTCGTCTCAATAGAATTCGGTTTATTATTACCAAATTGATCAAGCGAACACTTGCTTCATTTTAGGTTTTCAATTGCTAGCTTTCGTTGCAAAAGTGTAGGGTGCGAGTAATGAAAGAAAACATAAGCCGGATGTGGTAATAAATTGCTCAAATTTGTTGTCGAAAGTTTTATTAGGGCTTCTATTAGTTTTTCACCGAGACCGTAGTTTGTTGCAAAAGCATCGGCCTCGTATTCAAATTTCCTTGAAAACCGGTTAGTAATCATTCGGGTAATAAACGAAACCGGACTATAGAGCAAACTAAATGCCAGTAAGCCTAAATAAAAACTTTGATGAGAAGCACCAAGAGCTTTGGAAAATTCGGGATACCCCAAAGCCCACCAAAGTAACAATATCATCAGTGCACTTTGAACTAACGACATTGCAAGTCCTTTTACAATATGTTTCCGTTTATAATGACCAACTTCGTGCGCTAACACAGCCACTATTTCGTCTTTGCTAAGATCGTTCATTAAAGTATCGTACAACACAATTTTCTTCTTGAGGCCAAGACCGCTAAAATAAGCATTGGCTTTAGTACTACGTTTCGATCCGTTGATAACAAAGATATTTTGTAATTGAAAACCGGCTTTTACAGCAAATTGCTCAAGCGCGCTACGCAACTCACCTTCTTCGAGTGGAGTAAGTTTGTTAAACAAAGGAACGATAAGGCTGGTATAAAACATCGCCATAAATATCATAAAAACTCCTGTTCCGCCAATGACAATAATCCAAAACCAACTGCCCGTCGACACATAAGCCCATTGAATAAACAAAAGCAATGCCCCTCCGATAATTCCTCCTACAAACCACGATTTCAATTTGTCGAATACAAAGGTTTTCAAGGTGGTTTTGTTAAAACCGAATTCTTCTTCAATCACAAAAGTATCGTATAATTGAAAAGGCAAAGTAAGCAAATCGTAAACCAAACCGATAATTGCGAAAAAAAGTATGGTTTGCAGATAGGTATTTCCCGTAAAGCTTTGCACATAACCATCAAGCAAGGCAAAGCCTTTTTCAAACAGCATAGCAAGTACAACTATCAGCGTAAATGCCGATGTGAGAAACGAAAAACGTGTATTTACTTTTTGATATTCCTGCGATTTGCAATATTTTTTTTCGTCATAAATGTCTTTCAATTCATCGGGTAATCCTGGTTTTAAAACCGAAAGATTGAGATAATCAAGTATTTTATCGAAAAGAAAATCAAACAAAAGAATACCTACTATCAGATAAAAAAGTATATGTTCCATAGCAGAAATTAAAATTCCGGTAAAAGTAAAAATTCTACCGTCTAAACGTATCCCATAATCCAATATATCAAATAGCCTAACATTTCGTGGATTAAGCCATTCCATATCAATATGTTGCTAGCAGCAGGAACAAAGAAAAATTCAAAATTCCATACGGTTGCGGGTTGAAGAATATTTGTAGCATAAGGTATGGCCTCAATGCCTTCGTGATAAAAACAGGCAAGGGCACGTTTCATGTGCATAGATGAGGTTATCAGTAATACTTTTTTTAAATTGGGATGGCGGGTTAATATCCGTTGCGAATAAACCGCATTTTGATGAGTGTTTTCCGCCAAAGTATCAACAATAACTACACTATCGGGAATGCCGATACTTCGTAAAAACCATGCCATCATATTTCCTTCTTTATGGCCACGATAGAGAAGATTACTAGCAGCTCCCGTAACAAGAATTTTCTTAATTTTCCCTTGCTCATACAGTTCTATTGCTTGAAGCAATCTGTCAATATTGGATTGGTATATCTTTCTGTCGAGATAACTGTCGAAGGAAATCGTGTTTCCTCCCAATACAATACCCACATCATAAGGCAGTTGGCTTGCATTCAGTTTTACAGCATTAACAGCCCACATATTTACAATTTTTGATGTGATAAAAGAATTGGTGAAAAACAACAACAAAACAACTGCCCATATAAGCGAACGTTTTCTTTTTTTGACGTCGCTTTGAAAAATTGTAAGAATCATTAGTACAACTACCCACAACAGAGGCGACAAAGTATAAGATAATATTTTGGAAACATAGAAAAACACAGCGCTAAATTAATAATATTTTGAACTACACGATATGTAAAAGGTATGGGTAAGCAAACTTAAAGAAACAGCAAACGATGATAATAAACAAATGTTCATTTCATTTGTCAAGAAATGATTAATAAACCTTGCCGTGAAAAACTTATTTTCGATTTTGACTTCATTGCTACTTGCCTTAACAAGTTTAGCACAACCGGATTTTACATTGGATACGAAAATGGAGGACTATTTGAAAAGCAAACGCAATAACAACATCAAAAAAATATCTCAAGAGCGGAGGAATCTCAGGCCAAATGTAGAATCCACAATGAAAAAGTTTAAATCAAGAATTCGGGAAGGCAAATTAAAAGTCAGAGGGCTATAAAGCCAAAATGTTTGCCCACGACAATAGGATGTCCGTTAATTTCGGACGTATTTATAGATATCTAATTTATATTAAGACAAATAACGAGTTAAAATCAGCTATTTTAACTAAAATTGCTTGTTTTTGAACACAATTAGGCTTTGATAATTTCAACGCATCAACCAAAACCTGATTTCGTTTTTTTTCCCCTTAGTTCCCTCCGATATGCTTTTAAGCAATTCTCAGCAGTTTTGAATTTTTGAGGTTTTTAGACCTGGCTCATTTATATAAAAGAGAGTTATGTGACTAATTGCCATCCTTTGTATTATGATACAATAACTCATTATTCCAACACAGAAATAGTTAATTCGACTATGATTAATGTTAATTCGTTTTTATTGCACGCTGAACTGAAATATTACTTTAAGAAACGAGATAAAGTGAGATACCTAACCATAACAAATTCTCATAAATATTTGCCCGGATCGGTTTAAATTCAAAGACTGTGTTCCGCTTCATATTCGTTGTAATCAGACAGTTAATTACTTCGCATACTGCAACTATTCATATTATAGCCAAAATGGTAACTGTAATTAAATTTTAATTTTTATGGCGGCGGGCGGGCTTTCCGTTGTAGTCCTCGCCCCAAAGTTGTTTCGGCTATTGCGTTTACAGGGGCTTCCTAACGTCAGCCCTGCCACTGCAAGCCTCAATCAACTTTGGTGCTGTGGGCTGCCACTCCAATCCCTGCCGCATAACCAACCCTTACAGCCTTCGTCGCTTCTCCTGATTTCCACCAATTATCACACAGATAGATCACCTCCCCCTAAAGTTCGTTTATTTTTTCATCGACAGTTGCCAAAATCTGTTCTTTGCAAAGTTGTGCTTTAGTTAGAAGTTCTTCACCTTTGTTAATTAATTTACGAGTAAAATTTTTGTCGTGAATACTCATTGCGTTGATTTTCACATTTAAAAAAGCACCTTCCACAGCAGTAAGTGCACAAAGGGCGCCAACGCCCGCATCGGAAACCGAGTTTGAGTTGCCGAATTCGGCCATAGCACGCACCACTGCAAAAGATTCGTAAGCGGTCTCCATTACCTTCATAGGTATTTCCATAGCATATTTCGAAGCCGCTTCAATAGCTTTTTGCCTTACCGATTTTTCCTCGTCGGTTTTCTTTGCTAAGCCAAAAGCATCTGTTATTTTGTTAAAAGCATTCGTATCTTCATCAACAAGGTGCAACAAATGATCTTTGTACTGTTGGCCTTTTTCCGCCCAATTGGAAAAATCTTCCCATTGCTCGTCCCAGCCACGTTTATGAGCCGATAAATTAGCTACCATTGTACCAAGCGAAACACCGAGAGCACCCACATAAGCAGCAATAGAGCCGCCACCAGGTGCGGAAGATTCCGAAGCTGTTTCGTTGGCAAAACCAGTAACAGTCAAATCAACAAGGTTTTTTTTGTTATCGTCGTCAAGAAGAAATTCAATAATACGTTCTTTAGGAATAAAGGGTTTCAGGTCGTCAAGTCCCATTGATTTAATCGCAATTTTCAGCAATTCATCGCTGTCAACACCTACCGAACGCTTTTGCTTACGTAAAAAATATCTTCCCGCCTCCAACAACGCTTCCATCGGAATTAAACCAACCAGTTCGGAACCGGTAACTCTTATGCCGCGTGCATCGGCTTTTTTGCAAACTTCGTCGAAAGCTATATGTACCGGAGTAATGCTTATATTAGTTAAATTCATAGAAATCTGCGCAATACCATATTCTTCAATATACCAACCAATAGCTTTAACTGATTTTAAACTACCCGCAATCATCACAGTATTTCCATTTTCGTCTTTCACTATTTTCCCCGTAATAGGGTTCCCTATACGCTTTGTCCTGCCCCGTTCGCGAACATCATAAGCAATAGCATTGGCACGACGCGTTGACGTGGTATTGAGGTTGACATTAAATGCAACCAAAAAATCGCGAGCGCCAACGGCTGTAACACCGCTTTTGGCAACATTTTCATTGAATTCGGCCTTACCGAAATCGGGCTTCCAATGAATGTCGGTTAGTCTTTCTGCCAAACCTTCGTATTCGCCCGAACGGCAATTAGCGAGATTTTTCCGTTCTTCGGAAAATGCTGCATTTTCGTAACAATAGACGGGAATATCCAATTCGTTGCCAATTTTTTTAGCAAGCTTACGGGCATATTCTACAGTTTCGTCCATAGTGATATTAGAAACCGGTACTAACGGACAAACATCGGTAGCTCCAAAACGGGGATGTTCTCCTTTATGATGTCGCATATCTATTAATTCAGCAGCTCTTTTCACAGCTTTAAACGCAGCTTCAACTACCTCGCCGGGTGTACCCACAAAAGTTACTACCGTCCGGTTAGTAGCAACTCCAGGATCAACATCAAGCAACTTTATACCTTCAACTTTTTTAATTTCGTCGGTTATTCGCTTTATAACCTCCATGTTGCGGCCTTCGCTAAAATTGGGAATACATTCAATCAATTGTTTCATAGTTCGACTATTTTTTCGTGTACCGTATAAAATGCAAAAATATAAAAAGCAATCAACGCGATCAAATATAAAGAAGTGTTTATTTCTACTTTGGTAATTTGTCAATGCCTAAAATAGGTTGACCGTTTTCACTTAATTATTTTCACTATTTGAGTTGTTAATTCATAAGTGATATTTGAGCCTGAAGGATTGTTGTCCTTAGCAAGGAGGGTTGAAAAGTCCACAGGGTTCTTAGTTGTTATACATCTCACGGGATAAATCAGGACATTTTTATTTTAAAAAAATTGGGACTTCAATGTCAAGTAAACTCTTTAAACCGGCCTTTTATTTTTGATTGACTGATTAGAAAAATCCAGTTACAGCCTCATAAAATTTGTAACGGGTTTCATAATATTTTGCATGCAGTTTTTTCTTCTTGGTAAATTTCCATAAGCGTTCTATAATATTTAGACTATGAGAGTAAGGGGGTAATTTTTAAGCTTTCAGCTGCTTCGATAACAAAATTACAATCACGATATAACCGTGCGGTAGCGGGGAAAACAAAACTACATGTTAACAATAAATTGCGGCATTCTGATACCAAACCTGCTCATCTGATCAACATAACAGTGCCTTCCACAACTTTGCTTTCTGTTGGCTGTTGTCCGGATTCTTCATAAACAA
>QIKE01000070.1 GCA_003232915.1 Bacteroidota bacterium
ACGCCCAATACTCATTAACGGGGTTATCGAAAATTGGCCATCTAACTCAGGTTTTAAAGCCGGAGTCATTATTTCGTTTGCCACCCTGAGAGACGAACACAGGTTGTACATGGGCTGGGACGGTGGCGACAGCTTTAAAGGTTTTGTTAAGCTCGCACAACACTCAAATCCTCAGGAAGTGGAAAAAGCCATACCTGCTTTGCTGCGCAAATATTACGATGTGGATGCAGATGAAGCCAAAGGCTTTTTCTCAACGTATCAACTTATTCCGCTTACCAAAGCTACTTTTATCAGCAATCCGGAAAAAAAAGTTATCTATTCCATTATGATATTTATCGGCGTACTAATATTCGGGTTGGTGTGTTTCAACTCACTATTGCTGATACTGGCAGGATACCGGAAATTTATGAAAGAAATTGCCATTCATCGCACCCTCGGAGCTTCAAGCCTTGATATACAAAAGCTTATTTTTAACGAAGCCCTGTTTTATATGGTTGCCTCATCGGTAGTGGCCATCCTTTTTATTTTACTGATCAATCCGTTTATTGAAGCCAATTTTCAATTTGGTATTATCGAAGCCCTTGCTAACCGATCTTTTCAGCTCTTATTTTTGTCGGTATTTGTTGTTGCTTTCGTGGTAATTTATGTTGTGCCTGTTCGGTGGTCGATTCGTTATTTTATGGCCTCGCAAAAAACAGAGTCTTCTTTCAAACCGCCCATGAATACAAATCTGCAGCGGGCATTGCTGACGCTTCAAATCGGTATTTCGCTGAGTTTGTTTGTCTTTCTGTTTTTCATCAACAGTCAGTTCAATTATATCCGGCATTTCAACAAAGGATACGATGCAAGCGATCTGGTTTATATACAACTACAAAACAAACCTTTATACACAAAAGATCAGGTGATAAAAAGTGAAATATCAAAAATTCCCCATGTTGTATCGGTATGCCTGTCCGATGCCATACCGCTGTGGGGACTTTCGGGCAACAGTTTTTCTACCGATCCGGATGGGCAAAATTCAAAAATTGTACGGAATATTTCCGTGGATAATAATTTCTTTTCCACACTAAAAATGAAGTTGAAGTTGGAAGGCCCGGGGTTTAGCCGGATAGTGAAGAAAAACAGTGTAGTGATTACGCACCAGATAGCAAAGGTCTTTCAAATAGAAAACCCTGTGGGGAAAACGCTGTATTTTTGGAAATCACCTTTAGTCATCCGAGGTGTTGTGGACGATTTTGTTTCCGGCTCACTTCATTCGGCCATGCAACCGACGGTATTTAGCCGGTATCACGACCCTTCGGTTTACTCGGTGATTACGGTACGCATTGCCTCGTCGGGAATGGCGGCCACAGTGCGGAAAATTAAACAAACCATTCAGCAGATTGTTCCCGGCCAGATAGTTCAGGTTGAGTATTACGACGCTTCATTGCGGGAAAACTACCGGTTTGACTATGCCGTAAAAAATACCGTAAGCTTTTTCTCAATTCTCGCAGCACTAATCACACTTGCAGGCCTCATTGGTTTTACGCTGAACATGATTAATGCACGCACCAAAGAGCTGGGTATCCGTAAGATAAACGGGGCATCTGTAAACTCTTTGCTTCTGTTGCTGAATAAAGTTTTTGTATGGAACATCGCCATTGCGCTTGTGATTTTTGTCCCTGTTTCTTATCAAATTTCAAAACTTTGGTTACAACAGTATGCATATGCTGTTACGCTGAAATGGTGGATATTTGTATTGGCTTCCGTTTTAGTGTCGGCAGCAGTTTTCGGCGTGGTTTCCTTATTTACCTTCCGCGCCGTCCGTAGAAATCCGGCGGAAGCATTGCGGTATGAGTAATAAATAAACGTATTATCATTAAAATGGGGTATCTCATCATTACCCGTAATCTATTTTGTTTAACGATAATAAGAATAAATTCAAGTAGTTATGAAAACTAATCGAAATATTTAACTTATTGATTTGCATTGTTTTATCTTTTTAACGGGAGACGATTACATACCCCCATAATCATTAATATTACCTTTTACTTTATAATATTCATCTGAAACTACATATTTTTTAATAACGAACAGCAAACTAATGGCCGTTATTTTTTCGTTCGTACAAAACTAAAATCTAAAAAAATAATTGAAAAACTAATCAGTAAAAATTATATTTAAATACAGTTAAAAATATATTATTTTTGTATAAAAAGAAGATGACATGAAAATTGTAGAAGAAAATTATATAAACGTAATCTTTTATCTCGAAAGAGAAAGTAGCGGCAGGGTATTAACCAACGCCATTGCACATAAGTTACAGAACAATGCAGCCACTGTAAGCAATATGCTAAAAATACTTAAAGGAAAACACTTGATTGATTATGTTAGATATCAAGGGGTTCGTTTAACTCAAAAAGGGGAAAGGTTAGCGACGGCATTGATACGGCGACATCGACAATGGGAGACATTTTTGGTGCGAAAACTAAATTCCGGCTGGGATGAAGTGCACGATATTGCCAAACAAATGGAGCATATTCAGTCGGACAAATTGACACAATATCTTGACGACTATTTAGGAAATCCTGCTGTTGATCCTCACGGTGAACGTATTCCTGCCGAAAACGAAACGCTCGGAATATTTAAAAAAATGAAACTATCCGATAGACAGACCTGTAAAAGATGCGTTATAAAGAATGTTTTGCAGCGAGATAGTAATTTATTGCGTTTTCTTGATAAAATGAGAATAAAAATTGGTTCGCAAATTCAAATAATTAATATTGAAGACTTTGACAATTCCTTGGAAATTGAGATAGAAGGGAAGCCTGCCTTTGTTTCGAAAGAGATAGCTCAAAACTTACCGGTTGAGGTGTATGAAAGCTAAATCTCTTGAGGAAGTAAATGCAAGTGTCGATACCATTCAAAAGCGTGGTATGTGGCGAAAGCTTATGGCATTTATGGGGCCTGCGTATTTGATAAGTGTCGGTTATATGGATCCGGGAAATTGGGCCACCGATATTGCGGGAGGCAGTCAATTCGGGTATCAATTAATATGGGTTTTGTTGATGTCGAATGTTATGGCGCTTTTGCTGCAAAGTCTTAGCGTTCGTCTTGGCGTTGTGCGTGGTCGCGATTTGGCACAGGCTTGTACTGAGGCGTATCCCCGGTGGGTTAACTATGTGTTATACGTGCTTGCTGAAGTGGCTATTATAGCTACCGACCTCGCCGAAGTATTGGGCATGGCTATCGGTTTACAGTTGTTGTTTCATATCCCGCTTCTTTGGGGTGTACTTCTTACTTTTTCCGATACCCTTATATTGCTTTTCCTTATGAACAAAGGGATGCGGAAGATGGAAGCTTTTATTCTAACACTCGTGGGAGTTATCGGCTTGGCTTTTTTTGTTGAAATGTTCTTTGCCCACCCTGATTTAACTGAAATGGCGAAAGGTTTTGTTCCCTCCATTCCAAACAGTAGGGCACTTTATCTCGCAATCGGAATTATCGGTGCTACCGTTATGCCGCACAATCTTTATCTGCATTCGTCTCTGGTACAAACACGCAAGTTCAAACGTACCCGTATGGACATCGGTGGAGCACTTAAATTTAATTTTTTCGATACAGCGTTTGCTCTAAACATGGCATTTTTTGTTAATGCTGCTATTCTAATTTTGGCAGCTGCTACTTTTTATCAAGCTGGGATGTTCAATGTATCGGAAATTCAAGATGCCTACAAATTTCTTGAGCCAATGCTCGGAACCCAGTGGGCTGCCATATTGTTTGCCGTAGCCTTAATCGCTGCCGGCCAAAGTTCAACACTGACGGGAACTCTTGCTGGACAAATTATTATGGAAGGTTTTATAAATTTCAGAATGCAACCTTGGGCACGAAGGATGATTACTCGTTTATTGGCTATCGTTCCAGCAATTTTCGTTTTGCTCTATTTTGGTGAATCCTATACAGGTAAATTGTTGGTTTTGAGCCAAGTGGTTTTGAGTCTGCAATTGGGTTTTGCTGTGATACCTCTCATTTATTTTGTGAGCGACAAAAAGTCAATGGGGAAATTTGCCATTAAAATGCCAATTAAAATCCTGTCGTGGATTACAGCTTTGGTTATTGTGGCACTCAATGTACAATTGGTTATCGACGAAGTGGGTAAGTGGTTGCTTCGTCTTGAAAATTCTTTCATTCTTTATTTCTCTGTCATTCCGCTTCTTGTGCTCTTGCTTTTCGTTTTATTATATCTCTCATTAATGCCTTTGTTTAAACAAGCCAAATTCAAACAAAGAAATTTTGTACATACCGATAAAATTGAGGTGGATAAAATTGATACTCTGTCCTATAAACGGATTGTGGTTGCACTTGATTTTTCACTCGCCGATGCCGATGTCGTGCGTCATGCTTTATCGCTCCAAAGTAAAGCATCTGAATATTTGTTTGTACACATTGTGGAAAGTGCGGCCGCATTAGTTTATGGCGACGAAACCTATGACCTTGAGGCCGGAACCGACGAAAAACGATTGGAATCATTTGCCGATATTTTTCGAAAACAAAATTATCGGTTGACTGTGAAAGTGGGATATGGTAATCCAAAAATTCTTCTCCCCCAGTTTGTTGCCGAATTCAATGCCAACTTGTTGGTAATGGGTGCTCACGGGCACGGCTGGTTTAAAGATTTGCTTTTTGGAACAACGATTGAAAGTGTACGTCATAAAGTGAAAGTCCCGGTTTTAATTGTGAGAAGTACATAAAAAATATGTACGAAAAAATAATACCGGAACTCATTAACCACTATGGTTATAATATATTTAAAATGATTGACGCCGGCGCGGCTATGCGAATGCGAGATTATTTAGCACATAATTTTCAATTTATTCTAAATTTCATTACTTTCATAGTCTTTCAATTTATCAATTAAACCCGCATTACTTATAGTTTTGTTATCTTCTAATCTTTTTCATTTATCTTTTTTGAATATCTAACACAAAACATTGATTAACGATTTTTGAATTATTTATGATTTTAGATTTTCCCGTGCAGTTTCAATACTTTTTACGAAAATTGAAATCAGTTCATTGTTTTATTTTTTTGCTTTAATTATTTTTTCGTTTCTTTTAAGAACTGTAAACTTTCAAGAAATAGCTTGATACTCACGAATAAAGACAACGCATTTCGCATGACAAAACAAAGATTACCTCGTTAAATGGATAATAATAAAAAAATGAGTTAGAAATTCTTAAAAAAAAATTATTTTTGCACACTTAAAAAAAACAAAAGGGACATTAGCTCAGTTGGTTTAGAGCATCGCCTTGACAGGGCGGGGGTCATTGGTTCAAATCCAATATGTCCCACACATCCCGAAAAGGATTTTCCGACTATTTTTTCTTCTTTTTATTCTTTACGTAAATATCCAAAAAATCGTTGATATGTTTAGCACCGATTTGCTTAGCAATAATATTTTTGTTCCTATCAAGCAAATAGATAACCGGGGTACCGTGAATATCGTAAAGTTTGTTGAAATCGCCTTTTGCGCTATGTGTTCCGTTTACATTTATCCAACGTAATTTTCTGTCGTGAACGGCTTTTTTCCATTTATCCAGATCGGGATTGATGTTTATGGCATAAATTTCCAGATCGTATTTTTTGTCAGGATAAATTTTTTGCAACTCCTTTATTTCGCGTTTGCAAATACCACATTTATAATCCCAAAAAAGCAATAAAGTATATTTATTTGGTAACGATTTAAAACCTATATACCGGCCGCTGGTATCCATCAAAATAAGTTCGGGAGCAGTCTTGCCTATAAGTAAGGGGCGAATTTTATCGGCTCTTTCTTTAAGCAATTTCAACACTGATGCAGTGGTGTTCGCAATAGGTTCTTTGCTGAAATAATTATCGACAAGATATACAAACACTTTGTCGAATCCCATATATTTGGGGTTTTGATACTCAGCTGTAAAATGCCACACGAGCCAACTCACGTTATCGGTAGAAGGTTGAGCTTTGGCTATCACATAATTAATTCCCTTAATCACCGAATCGGGATTGATTACAACAAGTTGTTTGAAATATTGATTTACCTTTTTATTATACAAAGGAGTACGTAATAATCGCGAATCGCTCAAGTCGAAATCATCCCAAAAATGGCGTTTAAAATAATGATAACGAAACAAACTGTCGTTGCCAACGTTATCAGCAGGCACTTCCACCTCACGCATTGCGTCAAGCACTTTGGTTACAAATAAATCGGGATATTTATGAATGATTTTGAGCTTATAGACAATACTCAATTTGTTAATTGAGTCGATTTTATTTTTTATCTCTTCGTAATCCTGATTCCTTTTTTTTAGGCTGTCAAGAGTTTTACTTAGCTGTTTAATCCGGTTGTATTGTACTTCGTTATAACGCAAGTAATTGAAAAACAATTTGTTTTCGATACTACCTCTTTCTTTTAACAAACGCGTATAATCAGCGGTATCTGTACTCAAGTCGAAATTTTGATTTTTGTTAACGATAAACTCAAAAAGTTTTATTTTCTTCGTGCTGATAGCCATGTAAATTCCTCCAGACAACTTTTTTTTACCGGTAAAAATAAATTCGCCTGGCTTTTGGGCATAAGCCGTATCAATTCTCTTTATCTTGTCGCCATAATACGAGGTCAATAACAATGACGTATCGGGAAAGTGTTTTATTTTAATACGAATATGATAGCCCTGCTGTGAAAAGACTTTAACCGAAAATAACACCAATAAAACAATAAATACAAGTTTTTTCATTATAGTTTTTTTAAATAATGCCTGCAAAATTACCTATTCCGGCGAAACTAAGAAAAATGCATTCCTTAAAAATATCTAAAATTACAATATCTTTATCATAAAATAATCCTCGTTGATAAATAGAAAAAATCGTAGATGAATGATCAATTCACAACTTTTAAATTTTGCCAATATATCGCCTAAACTTCGTATAATCTTGAATTACTCGTGCCTAAATGTTTCTTTTATTTATTAAAGCCTCGAATATTAAAAGCTCCATATTTGGATAAATTGTTCGTACTTGCAACGGTAATTCTCGAATTGAGGGTACAATCAGGCCTGATTATCCGTTAGTAAAAGAATTATATTATGAGTCCGATATAAAAACCTCAAAAATTCAAGACAGCTCATTATCAATCACTTGATATACCTCTTAATAACTTTTTAACACACAGTATACCTTACCTTAGAAGATCAGGCTATTAACATATTTTAGAATGAAATTTTGCTGTTTTTATGGGATACCTTTTTAGATTGGACACATATTATTTTTACTACAATAGTTTAAGAGCAACACAATTTGAAAATTTATTGTTTATTTGTTCTATTATTTATGATAAATTGTAAGGATTATCTAATTTTTCGTCTGAAAAGATACATCTATTTTCGGGAAACCTACTAATTTTGAATAATCCATTGCGTTTTTCATCAAAACAATAGAAAATGAAAGTGGAAAATATCTTTGCAACAATTAATTTGCATAAAAAAACGGAGACTTTGTTGATTATTAAAATTGATATTTTATGATATATACGAAAAACTTGCTGATCACTTCGATAAACAAACATAAAGAAACTTTTAATTTATAATAATATGGAATGGTATATACCCATAACAATTTTACCTGGAATAGGTTTGCTAATATTATCGACTTCAAATATTTTAATCGCATTAAATCAAGAAATTGTAGAATTGGAAGTACGAGAATCGAAACTCAATAAAGAGAAATTTCGGTCAATCGTAAAAAAAAAGTTAGCACAGCTTAAAAATTTGAACTATGCATTAATCGGACAATATTTATCTGCGTTTGCATTGGTGGTAGGCGGTATTCTTGGCGTAATGGTAAAAGATATCACTGTGATAAACTCTTTTGTAATTATAGGAGTAGGGTTCCTTTCGGTATCAATAGGCTTGTTAATTCAGTATTCTTTCAAGTCGTTACAAATCAGGCAAGAACATTTAAAACTATAGTCACTTTTCTATAGTTTAACTCCTGAAAAAGTTATAAGTGGGCAATTAGGATTGTTTAAATAGTCTTTTATGAGTCCAGACTAAAAAGGTAAAAAAGCGTAAATATTTAAAATCAAAGTTTATCTCATCTCTACAATATTCGCTTATTTTCAACAACTTCCCTTTAGGGTACTTCCCTTTAGGGTAATTAGGGGTAAAATTACTGAAAATCATTATAGGACATTTTTAGACCGGACTCATTTATATATATATTTTTCGTCACCCTATTCAAAAATAAGTTCAAAGTTGGGATTAACCGGATATTGAAATATATTTTGTGTGATAAAGCTAATCAATCTATTAACATAAAATATTTTAAAGATCACAAATAAATAATACTTTGAAAAACAAAAAGTAGGAGCGCATTTTTCACACCCTCATATTCTTGCTTTTAGTTTGGTACCAGTGCGTAGCGATGAAATATGTATTCTCTTCTATTGAATTTCATGTGGCAGTTCAGTCTTTCAATGTTCAAAAAACCAATTAGCCCGCACCACTTTTCATAAATTTTATACTTTTATCAAAAATATTTTTAGGATGAATAACGCTACTAAGTTTATTTCAACATTAACGCTATTTATGGTTGTTACATTATTAACAAACAGTTGTAAGATAGCCCAAAAAAAAGTTCAGAGAGATAAGCCCTACCTTATCATGCTTTCACTAGATGGCTTTCGCTGGGATTATCCGGTTCATGCCAACACGCCGGTACTTGATTCGTTAAAAAGTGCGGGAGTTTTTGCGGAGATGAAACCATGCTTTCCGACCAAAACTTTTCCTAATCATTATAGCATAGCTACCGGGCTTTACCCCGATCATCACGGGATAGTACTTAACCGGTTTTATGCTCCCGATCTACAACGTAGCTACAGTATTTCTGATCGTAAATCGGTGGGCGACGGCGCATTTTATGGCGGTGAACCTGTTTGGGTAATGGCTGTAAAACAGGGCATTAAAAATGCCACATTGTTTTGGGTTGGCTCCGAAGCGGCTATTCAGGGTATTCGTCCCGAGCGTTGGTATAAGTATGACCAAGGGCTACCATTTGCAAGCCGTATAGACTCAATAAAAACTTGGCTTAGCCTGCCGGAAAGCCAACGTCCTCATTTAATTTTGTGGTACTATCACGAACCTGATGCTTCGGGGCATCGTTACGGACCACAAGGCAAACAAACCCTTGCTATGGTTGAACAATTAGACAAATGGCTTGGCAAGTTTTTTACGATAATGCGAAAACTACCGGAGTTTAAGCAGCTTAATTTTATTATCACTTCCGACCATGGAATGGCAAGTATTAGTAAAAAAAAATCGGTTTTCCTCACTCAAATTATCGACACCTCAGACATAGCTATAATCAACGGAGGGAATCCCGTATACAATTTAAAAGTAAAAAAAGGCAAACTCGAAAAAATATTTAAAAAGTTAAAAGCCAATCCCCACCTGAAAGTATGGAAACACGATAGTTTGCCCAAAAGATTACACTACGGAACCAATATCCGTACTCTCGACATAACCTTGGTTGCCGATACCGGTTGGAGCGCATACCTATCTCCTCAAAAACACTATGGCAACGGTGCACACGGCTACGAAAACAACTGGAAAGCCATGCATGCAATTTTTTATGCGGCAGGCCCAGCATTCAAAAAAAATTATCATCAACCCATATTTATAAATGTGGATATTTATCCGCTAATAGCGCGAATTTTAAAAATGAAACCTGCAAAAAACGACGGAAAATTAGATGAAGTTAAAGGAATGCTTGCCAAATAAACTTAATTGCCACATAATTACACATTTGATTATTAATGTTTTATCAACAATATTTTAAACAATGAAAAAAACAATTTATCTATTAGGGTGTATATTATTGTTGCAGACTGCAGCTTTTTCACAACAAAAATTGTTACAATCGGGTCCTATGCTGGGATACAGCACGATGAAAGAAGTCGCTATTTGGCTACAAACCAACAAAACGGCAACTGTTCAAATCAGATATTGGAACAATGACAACCCCAAAGTCAAACATTTTACAAACATTGTTAACACTAAATAAAGAATCCACCTTCTAAGAAGGTGGTATTGATTTGCCCCCATAGGGGGCTTTTCAGACCCTGCTAAAAATCAAAACTTTGCTGATTATTTTCAACAAGTCGTTCTTGATCTTCTTGATACTTGACATATTTCCTTATTTTTTTTTCGTCAAGACCTACTGTACTTGAACAATAGCCACGTGCCCAAAAATGATCGCCCCAGTATGCCTTCTTTTTCAAACGTGGAAAAGATTTAAATATGTGAATGGCTGTCTTGCCTTTCAGATAACCCATTACTTGAGATATAGATATTTTGGGGGGAACACTCAATACAACATGGACATGGTCTCTTTGAATGTTCATCTCCATTATCTCTAATTTATTCCATTCACTAATTTGACGAATCTTATTTTCAACCGCTTTTTTCACAATACCTTCCAATATCAGAAACCTGTATTTCGGTGTCCACACAATATGGTACACATGATAGTAAATTACGTGGGATAACTTCTTATATTTACTCATCATTTTGTTTTTTATGCAAAGCTAAAAAATCATGACCACCACCAAAGGTGGTGGTTTTTTAAGTTTTAATAAACATTATTATCTACATATACAAACTTATCTTATTTTATATTAATTTTATAAATATCTATATTCGTTGCTACTTTTTGGTAAAATAAATGACACAGACCTTGCTATGAACAGAAAGTGTAAAGTA
>QIKE01000090.1 GCA_003232915.1 Bacteroidota bacterium
GAAACAATTCGGGATACATTCCGAAAACCATAAACTCTTCGAGACGACTTTGCAACTCAAAATGGTTATGGGTTTTGCTTAACTCTTTGATGGATATGGGATATAAATTCCAGGTTGAAGTTCTTCCGGTAAGGGGCTCTTTCACTTTATTGGCCAAATCAAAGGAAGAAGAACCGGTAACAAATAGCTTAAGCCCGGGCAAACCATCGTGAAGTATTTTAAGATTTATACCGATATCTTTTATCCGCTGCGCCTCATCAATAAACAAAATATCATATCCGACCGTTAGCAGTTTCATCTTTGGCAAATCACGCGAGGAAAAAATGTCAACATACCTGAGTTCGTCAGCATTTACTTTTAGAATATTTCCCTTTATCTTAGAAAGCAAATCATCAGCCAATGTTGTTTTCCCAGTTTGCCGGGCACCGTAAAGTATGACAATCTTTTCCGTTTCAGAAAATTCCTTAAACAATACCGGCAGTAAACTGCGTTCAATTTTCACATTCGTCATTTTTTCGGTTTAAATGACAAAGATAAGAAAAAATTATTAATTCTCCGAATATACTCGAAATATTCACGTTAATTTTTCGAGTATATCTTAAAAATTCACGTTAATTTTTAAGATTAGACATAAAGAAATGTCATTTTTCGCCCACAGTAATACCGGTTTTTTCCAGGCCGGAACTTTTCGGAAAAATTATCGAAAACATCGAACAGCACTGAACCGGTTCACCCCAAGGCATGCGAAACATTCGCGCTCCAGTTGGAAGTGCCTAAAGTGTGAAGTTGCATAGGTTCAATAGTCAGGGAATATTAAGTTTTATGTTAGCAGATACTTAAAAAATCATTATCAGAAGTACTACTATTAGTATCAAGTATGCAACATAAAATATTATTTTATGCAAAGGTTTAAATACTTTCGAATAATATAATCCACACCAAAATATTGGAGGGACAATGATTAGTTGACACATTAAAACCTTATTGTTATACCATTTTTCTTTCATAACATCATGGTTACTCACTACCATACTCATTTGCAACGAGTATCATGCCACAAAGAGAACGTTTAATTCTGAGCTACGGGCCGGCCGGTGGGGAAAGCATGGTGCGAGAATCTCATGTTCATTACCTCCTCTTTTTATTCAATTAATTATATTTCCAAAAACCCCTGCTCAACAGTTTTACAAAGTAAATTCCGGTTTTCTATTAAATTTGTACTTTTCCAACCAAAGGCAAAGATAAGAGAAATATTGGTGTGGATAAGGCACTCTTTGCAAACGAGTGTAATTCCCTGTTTGGTTATGGCTCGTCCACGTTGGGAAGGTTGAAAGTTATATGATTTTAGTACCCAACGCCTCATATACTTTACATTATGGCCAGTAAAAAAAATTAACAATAAAGCAAATATTGATTAACGGATAATGAATTAAGTATATTGTCAGCAAGTACGTAATAATTGTTCATCTTGAGACATTGGAAACATTTCGATACAAAACAGCTCAGATACGATTGTGTAGCTACCTAAACAGCAAAAAAATATGTTTGTCTAAGTGGAAATAATTTTAAAAATTACTATTTTCATCAAAGGAATCATTAACAATTCGATCTTAATAATTTACTCATCTCGAACAAGATTGAGACGAAATTTGCTGTTAAATTTGTTGTCTACGGATAGACAAAGTATAATATTGTTAAAAGAGCTTATCACATGGTAAATTAATATTGATGATAAAGGATTTTTTCATTAAAGTTGGCATCCTCACCAAAGAAGTTGACAACCTCACCTAAGAATTAGAAAAATATAGACATCCCAAAAACAGTAGTAACAGTTCGGTTCCGTCCTCAAAAGAGGAAAACAGAGCCAAGAGAAATTAAAATTTACGACAGAAAAGCAGATATAAAGTGGGAAGACATTTGAGGACACAAAATTGAAGCAATATAGGCATCGGTAGAGAAAAAGAAGATGTATTTTTACACGTGAAAAGTGAACGAAAACAATTAAAAGAGAATTCAATAGACAAAAAACACATACAGCGTTTTACTGAAAATATAACTTATTTGAAAGAAGGCTTATCTGCAGCTCACAGAATTAAAAAAATAACGGTAGTCCACGAAACTGTGATAAGGATAAAAGACAAAGTTTCAAAAGTGGCAAAGTTTTATAAGATAACCTATCAAGAGGATAAAAAAAAGGTGTTGTAACAGATATTTTGTGGAAAGGACAAAAGGAAAAACAAAGGCCTAAAAGCAAGTACTTTTTACGCTATCCGGGAAATATTTTGGAGGAAAAGCAGATATGGGCTATTTATAACCTGACAATAGAGGTAGAATCATGTTTTAGATTTTTAAAATCAGACCTGAATATCCTACCGATGTTCTATCAAAAGTACAACTATATTGAACCTCACATATGGCTTGGTATTGTAGCTTATCAGATAACACATTATATCCGGCACAAATTAAAAGAACACCACATCAATTATAATAGAGCTACTATTGTTGAAAAAATGCAAAGTCAACAAGTCTCAATCGTAAGCATCAATAAAAAAGGATCTGAAAAAATATATTCCAAATTCATTACATCTGCGATAACGGATCAACATAACTCCAAACGTCAATTTTATATATTTTAATGTGTTGCAGGTTCAGGTATTTCTACATGGTTGAGTTTCGGAACTGCTTTGTGGATAGTTAGTTCATCAATAATGTTGGTAGCACCGGCATATTTGTCAATAATAAATAATATATAACGTATATCTACAACGATAGTGCGCTGTAGTTTCGGGGCAAAGGCAATGTCGCTACTCATGGCTTCCCAATTGCCATCGAAAGCCAAACCTATAAGTTCGCCTTTTCCGTTGATTACGGGGCTTCCCGAATTGCCACCTGTGATGTCGTTGTTAGTAATAAAACAAACATCCATTTTACCGTTTTGTCCGTAAGGACCATAATCTTTTTTTTCGTAAAGTTCTTTTAACTTAGCCGGAACGATAAACTCTTCGTTAGTAGAGTCTTCTTTTTCCATCACACCGTACAAATGGGTTTGGAAATCGTAATAAACGGCATCACGGGGTTTATAACCTTCTACTTTTCCGTATGTAAACCGCATAGTTGAGTTGGCATCGGGATAGAATTTTTTATCAGGACGCATCTGTCGGATAGCTGCCATATACAGACGTTTGTTTTTTCTAAAGTCTTTACGCGCGTTTTGATATTTTTGCGAAGCCTCCATAATTTTTGCCATATAACCTTGATGTAGTTTCATAACCGGATCTTTTTTCAAGGTTTTTAGCGAAGGTTTTTTCAAGAAAATAGCAAGATGTTTTTTTGATGATAGCACCGACTTTTTAAAAACATAATCGGCAAGTGCCTTATAATTGCTTTTGAATTTTTTTACCAATTTGGTAAGATATTCGGGTTGAAGGTTGGCCGGAACTTTTTCGACATAAAAGCGTGTCATAGCGGCAAAAACATCACGGTCGGTAGCGGGGTCGTAGTCTTTGTACATTTCGTTGAGGCCATCGGAAAGTTTCTGTATTTCTTTTTTGACTTTTTCCTCTTTTTTGACCTTTTGATTTTTATTTTTTTCTCTTTTAAGTTGTTCCATGAAACCTTTGAGTCCGGATAGCTTTTGTGTAAAACCAATAATTTCAGAACCGCTTACGCCTGTGATACTTGCATATATTATGGGTTCGATAAATTTCGATTCTTTGGCATATACTTTGTCTATACCGTTTAAAACATTGCCATATTTTGCCTTACGCGCAGGTTTGGCACGTAGCCAATTGGCAAATTGTTTTTCAAAAATTTTCTTTTGGGCGTAAACATGTAATTTTTTTACTCCTTTTTTCTGTCCGATAAAATATTTCCAGCTATTGGCTATCATGGCATAATTAGAAGCATATTTGATTTTTACCCTTTGGTTGGCATCCATATGTTTTTTCCAGATTTCCAATTTTTTTCCAAACACTTCAATAAGGGGTGGGAAATATTTTTCCATACGAAATTTAACTCCCGAAGCAGTAAGATAACGGCTAGTCGATCCGGGAAAGCCCCAAATCATAGTAAAGTCATTTTTTTTTACACCGTCGAGCGAAATGGGAAGATAATATTTGGGTTTTAAAGGAATATTTTCTTTAGAATAATCGGCAGGAGAGCCGTCATGACCAGTGTAAATACGGAAAATGGTAAAGTCGCCGGTTTGGCGTGGCCACATCCAGTTGTCGGTATCGCCACCGAATTTTCCAATAGATGAAGGAGGAGCTCCTACTAAACGGACATCGCGATATACTTGATAAACAAACATATAATATTCGTTTCCGGCAAAAAAAGGCTTAATAACCACATTATATTTCCCATCTTCGGAGGCAGCTTTTTTTAATCTTCCTATAATAATACTAACAGCCGTCTTCCTTTGCTGTTCGGTCAAAGTATCATACAATTGAGGAATTATGCTGTCGGTTACGTCGGACATATATTGCAATATTGAAGCGGTAAGTCCCTCGTTAGGAAGTTCTTCGTTTTTGCTCATAGCCCAAAAACCGTTTTTCAAATAATCATGTTCAACAGTACTGTGTTTTTGTACCGACTCGAAACCACAATGGTGGTTGGTGAAAAGCAGTCCTTGACCGGAAACTATTTCTGCAGTACAAAAATATCTTTGTGGATTGCGATCGTTGGACAATCCTACAATGGCATCCTTCAAACTCGAATGATTGATACTATATAACTCTTCGGGCGTTAACTTCAAGCCCATTTTTTGCATATCGGCGTAATTCAACCTTTCGAGCAAAAGTGGAATCCACATCCCTTCGCCGGCACGCATACTAAAACTGCTAAAAAATAGTACTGCTACAAGAAAAAATGTAATTTTCTTCATTTTATAAGTTTAGTTTAATAAAAATTGTGTTAATCATTAATTATACCATAAAATACATCTAACTTAAAATGAATTGGTTTTATTGTGAAACAAACTATTTTCTTAAAAGGTTTGTCCGATTTCGTACATCAGAAAAAAAAAATGAACACTTTACAAGGAAATACTAAATTTGTGTGCTGTAATAGATTCACAAACAGAGTTGTAAAATCATAAAATAAATGATAGTACTATAGTGTTTTTTTACTTTGAGAATAATTATTTTTAAGAATTTTATGAAAAAGTATTCATGCGTTTATAATTTTACATATCATTGATTATTACTATTATATGTTTTGTATCAATTTTCTGTATCACTATCGAAAATCGCGTTAAAACGTATTCTATTTTGTATTATTCCCCGCACTTACGTACTAATGGCACTAACATAATAAAATGCAATTATTATCTTTGAACAGATTTTTAACTTAAACTTGACAAAGATTAAGAATGACAAACAATCGATCGTTAGCAGTCAGCAGTATGCTTAACCAAGAGATACGCAATGGTGGAATGGTAGTTTTATGGGGACTATATTTCCGAAGAGATGTTTGCAACCGAAATTTCTGCCAAGAATAGAGACAGGGTCTTTTCTCATAGAAACACTTTGGAGACAGTGTTGTCCTCTACACTTGAAGACAAATCGCTTAAGAATGCGGTAACTCAATTTTACGTAGTTCATCAAAAAAAGCGAGCTATCCTGGAACAAGAATTAAAGAAGCAGATAGAAATTCAAAAACAAACGTTGCCTAAACGCGCCAAGGGTCTTAGCTATACAAGGAAAACCAAAAAAGGGAAATAGCGAAAATATACATAATTTCATATGTTATATTAGTGCAATTATTCGAAAGGGGGAGATTTAAGGAATTTATTTTCTGATTTACAGTGTTTTATTATTTGTTTTTAATTTTAAAATTTAAACAATTTCATATTTCAAACAAAAATTATCTTTAACTTTGAAGCATAATAAAGACATTATAAAAAATGAGATATTTCAATACATCGGGGCCCAATATTCCGCAAGAACACTATACTTTGGAAAGGAAAGAGTTAATTGAAGTACTTCACTAATCGAAAAAAAGCGTTATTTCACTATTTGGGCACCACGCCAAACCGGAAAAAGTACCTATTTCAGGTTGCTTGCTTCGGAATTGGAAAACATCGGATACAAAGTTGCACATATAAATTTTGAAAACTATCGTAAAGCAAGTGAAGAGGCTTTTTTAGAAAGATTAGGCGAAGAGGTTGGCCTGAATTGGAATATTGAATTCAAACATAATGAATTATCGCGTATTTTTTATCAAATTGAAAAAATTAACGATAAAAAATGCGTCCTGATTATTGATGAAGTAGAAGGAATAAATCCAGAATATTTCAACGACTTTTTACATGCCATACGCAATGCATATCACT
>QIKE01000047.1 GCA_003232915.1 Bacteroidota bacterium
TACTCACCCCGAAATTACCACTCGAAAAAATATCAAACGTTATCGTAAACAATTAGAAAGTCTTGGTTTTTCTTTCGACTGGGATCGCGAAATTAACACTAGCGACCCTAAGTATTATAAATGGACACAATGGACTTTTATCCGTTTGTTCGAGTCGTGGTACAATAAACAAACCGACAAAGCTGAACCCATAGCCGAATTGATAAAGTATTTTCAAAAAGCGGGAAATCAAGATGTTAATGCTGTATGTGGCAATGTTGAATCGTTTTCGTCGGTCAGTTGGAATGCTATGAACGAAAAAGAGCAACAAGAAATCTTGATGAACTACCGTTTGGCTTATCTTTCGGATACGATAGTCAACTGGTGCCCTGCTTTAGGAACCGTTTTGGCCAATGATGAGATAAAAGACGGGTTGTCGGAGCGCGGGGGACATCCTGTTGAGCATAAAATGATGAAACAGTGGTTGTTGCGCATCACGGCTTATGCTCAACGTTTACTCGCCGGCTTGGAGAAATTAGAATGGAGCGATTCGCTGAAAGAAATGCAGCGCAACTGGATAGGCCGTAGCGAAGGTGCATCACTAACATTTAAACTTGCAGGCAAGGCTGCTGCTTTAGGTGGAATTGAGGTATTTACTACCCGTCCCGATACTTTGTTTGGAGCCACTTTTATGGTGTTGGCTCCCGAGCACGAGTTGTTAGAAAAACTTATTGTTCCCGAGCAACGCGAAAAAGTGGAAGCCTATATTTCTAAGGCAAAAAATCGCTCGGAACGCGACCGGATTACCGAAGTAAAAAAAGTAACCGGCGAATTTACAGGTGCCTATGCCATAAATCCGCTAACGTGTAAAGAAATACCAATTTTAACTGCCGATTATGTGTTGGCGGGCTACGGCACTGGTGCCATTATGGCTGTGCCGGCACACGACAATCGCGACTTTGCTTTTGCCAAAACATTCGGATTGCCTATTATTCAGGTGGTTGTTAAAGAAGGTGAAAAACCCGGAAATCCTGCAAATTGGAAAGAATCGTACGATTCGAAAGAGGGCATTATTATCAATTCAGGATTTTTAAACGGTCTAAGTGTGAAAGAAGCCACCAAAGCGGCGATTGACAAATTGAAAGCAATGAAGATAGGTACGGGAAAAATAAACTTCCGTTTACGTGATGCCATTTTCAGCCGCCAACGTTATTGGGGCGAGCCGTTTCCCATCTATTACAAAAACGGTATGCCTTATCCGCTTGACGATTCGGAACTGCCACTAAAACTTCCAGAAGTGGATAAATATTTACCTACCGAAACAGGAGAACCCCCTTTGGCACGTGCCGAAAATTGGAAAACAAAAGAAGGTTATCCTCTCGAAACTAATACTATGCCAGGATTTGCAGGTTCAAGTGCTTATTATCTGCGATATATGGACCCACATAACGATAATGAGTATTTTTCGAAAGAAGCCAACCGCTATTGGAAAGAGGTAGATTTGTATGTTGGCGGCGACGAACATGCTACCGGACATTTAATTTATTCGCGCTTTTGGAACAAATTTTTGTTCGATCTCGGTTTAGTATGTAAAGACGAACCGTTTAAAAAGCTGATTAATCAAGGGAAAATTCAGGGGAGATCTAATTTTGTGTATCGAGTAAATATGGAAAAATATGCCGAATATCTGTTATGGAAACACATAAAAAAATTGGGTCTCGACAAAGAAATTATTCGTAACTATAAAGACGGTACACGCCGCTTCGATTTCTATCATCAAGAAAAAGAACTGATTGTTGAAATAAAAAGCCTTGAAAAATTAGAAAAGCTGAAGCCTTATTACGAAGACTACATAAAAACTACCAATAAACGGCTGATTCTTATCCCCATTGCCGATATTATTGATAACATTGAAGACGTGGCTAACGATATTATACAAACATTGCAGAATTATGATAAAGGAGTAATATTAAACAAAGGAGAAATAAGAGAATCAAAACCTTTATTTGTTTCTAAAAATATAGATGACCGCACATTGTATTCTACACCACTGTATGTGGATATTAATTTAGTTGACAACGATGTTTTAGATATCGAAGCTTTCCGGCAATGGCGTCCCGAATTCAACGAAGCCGAATTTGTTTTGGAACAAGGAAAATACATTTGTGGCTTTGAGGTGGAAAAAATGTCAAAATCGAAACACAACGTTCAAAATCCTGACGACTTGATTGGAAAATACGGTGCCGATACGCTTCGCCTCTATGAGATGTTTCTTGGTCCCATTGAACAAGATAAACCTTGGGACATTAAAGGAATAGAAGGAGTTTCACGCTTTTTAAAAAAACTCTTAAGGCTCTATTTCGACGATGACGGAAACTTTGTTGTTAGCAACGAAACCGCCCTTGATACCGAATTGAAAGTATTGCACAAAACCATTAAAAAGATTCACGACGACATTGAGCGCTTTTCACTCAATACCTGTGTTAGTGCTTTTATGATTTGTGTTAAGGATTTATCGTCGTGCCACAAACGCCAAATTCTTGAACCCTTGAGTATTCTCATCGAACCCTATGCTCCGCATCTTGCCCAAGAACTGTGGCAAGCTTTAGGACACAAAAAAAGTTTGAGTACCGCAGCTTTTCCACAGTACGACGAAAAATATTTGCGGGAAAACACTTTTGCTTATCCGGTTTCGTTTAATGGTAAAATGCGTTTTAAATTAGAGCTTCCGGTAGATATGACGAAAGCTGAAGTTGAAAAAAGTGTACTTTCCGCCCAGAATTCGCAACCTTGGTTAAAAGGAAAAACCGTTCATAAAGTGATTGTCGTACCAAAACGAATTGTTAATATTGTAGTTTCTTAAAATACCGTAAATAAAATTATAAAAATAGTTGAGAATATAAAGTTTAATCTTATGAAATACAAAATATTAATTATTCTTTTTACGGTAATGCTATTTTCCGTTTCCTGTAATTCGGGAAGTACGCTGATAGGAACATGGAAAGTTAGCAACGTAAAAACTCGGTTCGACGAAAACACTATGACACCCGAAATGTTGGAGCAAGTGGTGAGTCTGCAAAAACGAACTTTTTTCAAAATCATTAATGACTCGGTGATGGCCATTATTTCCGACAACAATACCCACGAGGCTATTTGGAGTATTAATGACAAAAAAGTCATCACCTATCATTTTAAAAGCAGCGTTGTGAAACCGTTTATTCTCGGAAAATATGAAAACGGTAAAATTACGGCCGAAAGCAAAACACCACTTGGTAAAATCACTATCGTTTACGAAAAAAAATAACCAAGTTTGATTTTATGAAAAAGAAACCCTTGACTTCTTTCGGTATAGTCAGCTTTATCAACGAAGAAACCATTGGAGGCATATTGCTTATTTTGGCAACTATTGTAGCACTGTTTTGGGCTAATTCGTCATATTATGCATCATACCATCATTTATGGGACGAAATGAAAGTGGGTATTTCGTGGGGCGATTTTAAACTTATAGGTTCGCTACATTACTGGATTAACGACGGTTTGATGGCCATATTTTTCTTTACGGTAGGTCTTGAAATTAAACGCGAAATTATTGGTGGTGAGCTCTCTTCCTTAAAAAAAGCCTCAATGCCTATAGTGGCTGCTGTGGGTGGCATGGTTGTTCCAGCACTGTTTTATGCAATTGTAGTTGCCCACAAACCGGAGTTTGCAGCGGGCTGGGGAATCCCTATGGCCACCGACATTGCTTTTGCTCTCGGATTGCTTGCTCTTTTGGGAAAACGAATAAACATCAACTTGAAAATTTTTCTTACGGCATTGGCCATTGCCGACGATTTGGGTGCCGTGTTGGTGATTGCCGTTTTCTATACCGAAACCATCAACTTTAGCGAACTGTTGTGGGCAGCTGTGTTTTTAATCGTACTGATAGTTGCTAATTATGCAGGCGTAAGAAGAACAGTATTTTATGCAGTGGTAGGACTTTTTGGCGTATGGCTTTCGTTTTTGTTTTCGGGCGTTCATGCTACCATCGCAGGCGTGTTGATAGCACTCACTATTCCTGCTAGGACAAAAATTGATGAAAGTGGTTTTGTGATGAAACTCGGTAAATTAATCGACAAATTCAAAAAAAGTAATCCCAACAAAAATCCATTGCTTACTAATGAACAAGCATATGTAATTGATCAAATAGAAACACTTAATGACAAAGCGCACACACCTTTACAAAAACTCGAACATGCTTTGCACCCATTAACGGCTTTTTTTATTTTACCTGTTTTCGCTTTGAGTAATGCCGGTGTTCATTTTGAGGGCGATGTTTTCAGAATGATGCTTCATCCTATTTCCATAGGAATTATCGTTGGCCTAGTTTTGGGAAAATTTCTCGGTATTTCGTTGTTTGCTAAACTGGTAGTCAAACTCAAACTCGCCACACTTCCCGAAGGAGTAAAATGGAATGAGCTGTATGGTGTGGCTTTTCTTGCCGGACTCGGTTTTACAATGTCGATGTTTATTGCCGATTTGGCGTTTACCGGCGACAGCTATAAGCAAATTGCCAAAGTGGCTATACTTACCGCCTCGCTACTTGCTGCTGTCATCGGAATGTTTTGGCTTGTGCTAAGTACCAGAAAGCAAGAATAATTCCTGCTTTGTTTTTAATCCAGAAATAACTATAGCTTTATCAACTTTCCATCATGCGTTTACTGACTTTTATCTTTACAAAATAAATATTCTGTTTATACTTCGAGATATCAATGGTTTTTGTGGTGTGAGTACGACGGTTTAATGTTATAATCAGTTTTTTATTTCGTTTTCTTAATGTTATGAAGTTTATACTTTCATTTTCCATCCAGTCTAACAACTGATACTTGGTAAATTTGCAATCGAAAACCAAAGTTTGTTCTACCGTTCCATTTACTTGTTTCCAATAATCGAAAAATTTCATTACATCTCCCGATTCTTCTTTTCTCAAATATCAGTTCTCGTATATAAAATCATTTTACCTTTCGCATCCTGTGCTATTACCGTGTCAGCACCTTTCATTATTTTGTGTTTTGCTCCTTCCCATACCTTTTCCATTTGCGACTCATCGCCATAATGCGGAATGGAATGAAGGTCGAGATTGATATAATTGCCGTTATATACAGATGGATATTTATGTTCTAAATGCGTTATCATTTGTCTTTGAAAATCAAGAACCGTTTCGCTTGTAGTTAAAAACGAATAAGTGGACATATAGGTGCTTTTGGGCAATACGTTAAGGCCGGCAAAAATACCAAAGCCTAATTCCTTTATCGTAACTTTCCATATTGCTTAAGCGTTGATTACCTATAAGATTTATACTTAAAACGGGATAAATTTATGCATTTTCAGAGAAGAAAAAATTGCATGCTAAAGATTATGAAACCAGCGACAAATTTCATAAGACCGTAGCCGGATTCTTCCAGTCACTTAATCAAAAATACAAGACCGATTTAAAGAATTTATTGACATAAAACCCCCATGACGAATAAATTCGACGCACAGAAGAATGATTATAGAGCTCCGAAGGAGCGTAATAAAAATAGCCGTTAACCCGTGGTATAAAAAATGTCAGCACCGTTTTGGCGTAATTTTCGATTGCAAAGCCGAAAATCATGATAATACATAAAACTAAATAGATCAGTAAGATGCAAAATTATAAACAGATTAATTTCGATTTTTTAAAAATGAAAATGTCCTGATTTATCCGTGTGATGTATAACATGAAACATTCATGTCGGCAAACCGACACACCCTGTACGTTGCACTACAGGGCAGACAGGAAAATGATTATTAAAGCCCCAGCGGGGCGTAATATTTTTAACCCCGACTTTCAAGTCGGGGTTAAATAAAAACACGACCATCGGTTTTGGCGGGATTTTTGCTC
>QIKE01000157.1 GCA_003232915.1 Bacteroidota bacterium
ATTGGCAGTTGAGATAATTAAAAAGTTTACAAGTTGGGATGTTGAATATGATTTTATAGGATAAAGTTCTCATTATCAAATATTATGATAGAAGAACAAATCGCCGGAGAGTTTGCATTTATGCAGGCACAACGATTTTGGATAGAAAGAACTTTTATGGACAATAGTTGCAAGATAGGCATGTCGGACTATCAGGTTAGAACTTACAAAGGATGGGACAACCATATGGCCCTTACCTCATTAGTAATGCTGTTTGTTACAGAGCAACGAATTAACAACAAAGAATATGCTCCACTACTTTCGCACAATGCTGTCAGAGAAAAGCTTGTTGAACAATTGGCAAACGATGTAGCCGGTACATAGAAGTCAAAATAGAGCAAACTAAATATAAACTGCAAGTAGTTAGCATTGCCACCAATGATAATGCCAATGTACGAGAATGCGTCGGTTGATTCGGGTTGAGTTAGGCTGAAGAATTGCGGCAGGGATGGAAGCGGTAGCTCACGGCTTGTATTGCCGATGTGGAGCAAGCCGCAAAGAGCGACCGGAGGAAGCTACTTTGCCAAGTTGCGACTACAAGCGGACAGCCCGATAGCGTGTGGGTTAGGATGGGGTTGGTTTGTGGGTTGGGTTTGGGTTGGGAAAACGCTAGCCGCCCAAAAGAGAAGCTAATGCACATATAATTTGCATTTCACAAATTAGCGCAAGCTATTGCCGGGAATAACTAGTAATAATAAAATAGGTTCTGTCGAGCCGAAGTACTACCGGTAAGGATATAAAAAGCTGCTATACAAAATGATGCAATAACATTTTCATAGTAATGGTATAATAAAGGTATTGTTTTGCATTTACGATGTCAAGTGGTTTAAAAAATTATTCTATCATATTATTGCTTACGGCTTTTTATAGTTTTTGAATTTGTAGAATAAAAATGAGGGTATAAATACAAACTGAAACGCGCTTCATTACCGGCTGTTACAGTAATCTATTTTTTATATTTTTGCTGTGAACCTTTATAACAACACAAAATATGTTTTCAGACAAAGATATTGAACAGATAGCAAAAAAAGGAATCGACGGCGAAGTCGTTGAAAAACAGCTCAAAAATTTTAAGAAAGGGTTTCCATTTATACGCCTTATTGAAGCGGCAACACTGGAAAACGGCATACTCGTTTTTAGCGAAAAAGAAGTGAAAACTCTTGAAAAATATTTCGATGACAATAAAAACGATTATGAACTACTGAAATTTGTTCCCGCTTCGGGTGCAGCAAGTCGTATGTTTAAGCATTTGTTTGAGTTTGCGAAAGACTACCGTGTGAGTAAAGAAGCTATTCGGCAATTAGAACAGGACAAAAGTTTTAACTCGGTTTGGTATTTTTTTGCAAACATCAGTAAATTTGCCTTTTACGAAAGTCTGAAAAATTCGTTGCACAACAACGGTAGAGATATTGAAGAGCTACTTGCAGGAAAGGATTACAACACAATACTTGCATATTTGCTTACCGGTAAAGGATTGAATTACGCACAGTTGCCCAAAGGCTTGCTAATGTTTCATCGGTATAGTGACTATCCACGCCGGGCAATGGAAGAACATCTTGTGGAAGCGGCACATTACACTACTGACGAAAACAGCTTAGCGCACGTACATTTTACGGTTTCGCTGGAACATCGGCAAAATTTTGTTAAGGCCATTGCAACAGTACGCAGCAAATACGAAAGTTGGCTAAAGGTTAAATTCGACATTAGTTTTTCGCAACAAAAACCTTCCACCGATATCATTGCTGTTGACATGGATAACGAACCTTTTCGCAATTCCGACGGTAGCATTTTATTTCGTCCTGGCGGTCATGGTGCCCTCATCGAAAACCTCAACGATTTGCAGGGGGAAATTATTTTTATAAAAAACATAGACAACATTGTTCCTGATCGTTTACGCGGTACCACTTACTTGTACAAGAAAGTTATTGGCGGCCTACTGTTTAAACTTCAAGAACAAACTTTCGATTACCTTGACATGCTCGACAATGGCAACGTTGACGACAAAAAGTTAGAAGAGATTAAAACCTTTGCCAAGGAGCGACTTAACATATTTATTCACGATGCATATTTTGGTTTCGAAAAAATGGAAAGAATTGACTTCCTTTTCAACAAGTTAAATCGTCCTATACGCGTTGCGGGTATGGTAAAAAACGAGGGAGAACCGGGAGGTGGTCCTTTTTGGGTAGAAAACGAATTCGGGGAGCATTCGTTGCAGATTGTCGAAACGTCGCAAATTGATTATGACAATTCCGAGCAAAAATCCATTTTAGCTAAAGCCACCCACTTCAATCCTGTTGATCTTGTTTGTGGTGTTAGGAATTTCAAAGGAAATAATTTCGATCTACGCGAATTTATTGAATCTCAAACCGGTTTTATTTCAAAGAAATCGAAAGACGGACGCGACTTAAAAGCTCAGGAGTTGCCAGGTTTGTGGAACGGCGCTATGACCAACTGGATTACGGTTTTTGTGGAAACACCGTTGGTAACATTCAACCCTGTAAAAACCGTTAATGATCTATTGCGTCCACAACATCAACCTGAGTAATCAGCATCGGGATTTACGAGTTTTCTTGCCGGCATTATTTATCGAAAGCTTTATCGGCAAAGGCCATCAGTTTTGCATATAGTTCATTTATCCGAATATAATGTATAGACTTTTTCTCCTTTTGGACAAAAAACTGTGTATATCGTAAAAGTTGTAAGCCGAATTTCCACCAGTGCCAAGCGATAATTCCAGAAAGGGGCAGACTGATAAAATAAAACAAACTTTGCAACCAATTGCCGGCAATAGATTCAAAAACAATTGTTTGCACAATATAAAATAAAGGAAAAAGGAGCATACTTAACACATATTTTAATGAGCTGTGAAACTGTTTATCGTTTATTAAAGAAGCTGCAAATCGTGGAAGTTGCCAGGCTAAAGCATTGTTGACAAATCCGTAAAAAGCAAAAGGTGAAAAAATAGTAATGCCAAAAAATCCGATGAACAGCTTGAAAATGCCAATATTTTTTCTTTGCAATTCTTCAACGCCAAAACCTATCATCTTCGAAAGATTCAAAAATTCTTTCATTGCCTCATCAAGTTCCGGTATTTTTTCGGGGCAAGCATTTTCGTATGATACAAGAGAAGCAATAAATTGTTTATCAGCCTTAAAAGCATCAAACAAACTTTTTTGATTCAATTTAAGTTTTATTATTGCTGAATGACGGTAAAACTTCCTTAATTCGTTGTAGAGCGAATAATATTTCTTACTTTCGATGTTAATCATCAGGGGTTTCATTTTTTCCGAGAGTGCTACTTTAAGTTTATTCAATGCAACGGCCTGATTCTCGAGATAATCGTGATAAAAAGAAGAAACTTCCAAAGGATTTCCAAAAACCACTAGAAGCGTAGCACGATAGTTTTCATATTTTTCGTATTCAATACCGACTGGAATTATTTTAATGTCAAGAGAAAATTTTTCGGCTTCTTCGGATTGAAAAGCAATTCTGGCAAAACCTTTTTTCAAAGGGCGCAAGCGTCTGAAACCTGCATGATTACCTTCGGGAAGGATAACAAAACCGTTTTTGTTAAGAATAACGTCCACGGTTTTCTTAAACGTGAGTTCATTTTTCTTCAGTGATTCGTAGCCATCGCGAATTCGGTAAACGGGCAAAATTTTCAGCCAATACAAAATATTACCTATTAGTTTATTGCTAAAAATATCGGAGCGGGCTACAAAAACCGGTTGATTGTTAAAAGCATATCCTATTGCAAGTGCATCCATCAGTGCATTTTGGTGGTTAGCTGTAAAGATAATATGCTCGTTGACGGGTACTTTTTCGCGGTGAGCATATTGCACTTTACGATAAAAAACCCGGTGATGCCAAAACTTCGAAAAGTATTTCAGTAGCGCATACGAAAGCGAAAACCGCTCAATATTTTGTAATGCCATTACTTAGCGTGGCTTGTTAGGGATGGAGATGAGGCAAGGCCGTAAGTGAACTTTGTCCATACGCCCGCCATAAACAAGCCGGCAACAATATGCCAGATGCCCCACCATGCGGCAATAATAGCCATTCCGCCGAGTTCGAGTTCGGGAGGAAAAATTTTCGGATTAAATATTAACACCAATGCAAGTCCGGAATTTTGGATACCGGTTTCAATGGAAATGGTTTTCCTATCAATAAACGGACGTTTGAAAATCTGGGCCAGAGAATATCCTGTAGCAAGAGCCAACGCATTATGAATAAGAACAATAAAAAAGATATATTTGATGGCTACAAGAAAATGATCGAAATTTTTCACAAAAGCCAGCACTACAATGGCAATAAAAACTAAGATAGAGATGCGTTTGATAGGTTTGGTAATTTTTTTGGTAGTTTCGGGCCACTTGTGATTTACAAAAATCCCTAGTATAAGCGGGATACCAAGAATGATAAAAACAGTTTGAAACATTTGTAATGTATCGATTTTCAATGGACGCACCAATTGTCCGGCATCGGCATGTGCCAGAAAACCCGTGTATAAATTTCCCCACAACGAAAAATTCAATGGAGTCATAATAACAGCGGCAAGGGTGGCAATGGCCGTCAAACTCACCGACAACGCCACATTTGCTTTAGCGATAGACGAAACAAAATTGGACACATTACCGCCCGGACAAGCTGCTACCAAAATCATCCCTAATGCCATAGTCGGCGAAATATAATCTTTTAGAATAATGGTGAGCAAAAAAGTTATGAACGGCAAAGCCAAAAACTGTGAAAACACACCCACAAAAGCCGATTTAGGATTTAAAGCCAGCTTTTTAAAATGCTCTATTTTAATTTCAAGTGCCACGCCAAACATAATAAATGCTAGCGTAAGATTCAACACATTAAGACTTTGGGGGCTAAAATTCAATCGGATGTGATCCAATGCCTGCAACTCATTCATGCCTATTCCTGCTTTATTGAATTTGCATAAATACGAAAAAATATAGAAAAGACAAAATTGAATTCACAAATCAAGTGAATTCATCTCAAAATAAAAGGATAAATTATGTGTTGAAGTGATATGGTATAAACGGTAGTTATTAATTCCCCCATAGGGTATATACACACAAATAATATTTTAATGTGCTGTGAATGTGAAATTCATTTTGTAATTTCGCATTTTAATAAAACTTGGAAAATGGAATTAAATTTGAAACGTCCGCTTGCTTTTTTCGACATAGAAAGCACTGGATTAAATATCGCAGATGATCGCATTATTGAGCTTAGCATCTTAAAAGTTAATCCGAACCATAGTACCGAAACCAAAACTTGGCGATTGAATCCCGAACATACCATTTCAGAGGAAGCTGAAAGCATTCACAGAATCAGTCAGGAAGAAGTGGCTACCAAACCTACTTTCAAACAAATGGCGAAAGATATTGAGCGTTTTCTTGTAAATTGCGACCTTGCGGGATACAATGCCATAAAATTCGATATACCTATGCTTGTGGAAGAGTTTTTGCGTGCCGGCCTCGACTTTGAAGTAAAAAATCGCAAGATGATTGATGTGCAAAACATTTTTATGAAAATGGAACCGCGTACGCTAAAAGCCGCTTATCGCTATTATCTTGGCAAAGAACTTGAAAACGCACATTCGGCTGAAGCGGATGTAACAGCGACTTACGAAATTTTGAAAGCTCAATTAGATCGCTATTCAGGTCAAGAACATACTGATAAAGAGGGGAAATTGAACACTCCCGTTAAAAATGATATGGAAGCTTTGCACCGATTTTCATATCACCGCCGCAACGCAGACCTTGCCGGACAAGTGGGATATAATAAAAACGGTGAGGAAGTTTTTAATTTTGGTAAACACAAAGGAAAAACCGTAGAAGAAGTTTTTCACCAAGAGCCTTCCTATTATAACTGGATAATGAATGCACATTTTCCTTTGTTTACTAAAAAACTAATGACCAAAATAAAGTTGCGGATGGCAAACAAAGGATTTACAAAAGAAAAATAAACGATGAAACATCCATGTCAAACAAGTTTGACACAAAAAAGAATGGTTAAAATTTAATATATTAATAATCAAATAATTGGGAAATTATAAACACTTGAAAAAATTGAATACCGAACACCGATTAACGATTTAAGAAGTATTTTTGAATATGTGAATTTAGGATGTTGAACTTGAGTGAAATGAAATGCTAAGTCGCTGTAAATAATTAATATTTACAAACAGCTATGTGTTTTTGCTTATTGTATAATTCCATTCACCATGAAATTCATGTCTTGACA
>QIKE01000133.1 GCA_003232915.1 Bacteroidota bacterium
TTTTTCGTCTAAATGCGGTAAGAGCATTTGATATTTTTCTTGTAATTGTGTATCTGTTGACATTGTCCTGAATTTTGAACAAATGTACTACATAATTTTGAACAATTACTAAAAGTATTATTTAATTATTTTTTTTTTGGTTGCAATTCAAATAATTAACAAATTTTTATTTACTTTGGACAAAAATTTACAGCCATGAAAAAAATATTAAAAGTTTTTCTTTACATTGTATTGTTTGTAGTGCTCGCTTTTGGTGGATTTTTGCTTTACATCACTCTTACTGATTATCAACCTGCTAAGGTAGAAAATTTGATGCCTGACAATATGCCACAGGCAAAACCACTTACTGTCGACACCTTTAATCTGATGACTTGGAATATAGGCTATGCCGGCCTAGGTGCAGAAATGGATTTCTTTTATGATGGCGGAAAAAAAGTTCGTCCGACAAAAAAAATGGTAAAAAAATATCTTAAAGGTATCGAGAACTTTGTAAGCACGAATGATAGTATTAACTTCTGGCTTATTCAGGAAGTGGATAAAGATTCGCATCGCAGCTACGGTATTGATGAGGTTAAGTTGATTACAAAAGCCGAGAAGGGAAGTATCGGAATTTTTGCTAAAAACTACGATTGCCCGTTTGTTCCCGTACCATATTACAATCCTATGGGATCGGTTGTTGCCGGACAAATGACATTTTCGCAATTTCCTTTTGTCGAAGCCAAACGTTACGCCTATCCGTTGATTGCTTCTTGGCCCGACAAGCTTTTTCTGCTCGACAGATGCTTCATACTTACACGCTACCCGCTTTCCAACGGCCAAAGTCTTGTAATATTAAATACACACAATTCGGCATATGTTTACGACAGCTTATTGAGAGTAAAAGAGCTTAACATTATGAAGTTCAAAATGTTAGAGGAATATGATAAAGGTAATTATGTAATTGCCGGCGGCGACTGGAATGCCAATCCACCCAACTACAAACCTTTGGGAAATTATGATGGCAATCGTTTTGTTTCCTCAAAAGTACGTATGAGCACCAAAACTTTCCCAACAAACTGGCATTGGGTTTATGATGCCTCGGCACCTACCAATAGGCAAAATTACAAGTCGTTTGTAAGAGGAGAAAATGGGACTACTTGCATCGACTATTTTGTGCTTTCGCCTAATATAAAAGCTATAAATGTGAAAACTATCGACTTGAATTTCCAAAACAGCGATCATAATCCCGTATATATGAAAGTGGTATTGGAATAACAACAAAATCAATACGAATTTATCATGAACTACTTTTCAGCTACTTCGAGTTTAAACCCGATACCGTGCACATTAGTGATACTAATGTTGGGATCGGGGCGAAGATATTTTCGGAGTTTGGTGATAAACACATCCATACTGCGCCCAATAAAGTAATCGTTTTCGCCCCAAATTGTTTCGAGGGCCACTTCGCGCGGAAGCAATGAGTTTTTGTTTTCGCAAAGCAATTTTAGCAACGCAGACTCCTTACGTGTTAACGAATGTTCGTGATTGCCAAGAATTAACAATAGATTTTTACTGTCGAATTTGAATTTCCCTACAGAAAAAATATCTGTTTTGTCTAGTGTTTGGTTGTGCCGGCGCAATGAACAACGTTTTAAAATAGCTTTCATCCTAAGACTAAGCTCCTCGGTACTGAAAGGTTTTGTTATGTAGTCGTCGCAACCGTATTGAAACCCTTTGATCCGATCCTCTTTTAAATTTTTTGCTGTAAGAAAAATAATGGGGACTTCATTATTTTTTTCACGAATTTCTTTAGCCAACGTAAAACCATCTTTTTTCGGCATCATCACATCAAGAATGATAAGGTCGTAATTATTTTCAGAAAACAATTTAAGCCCTTCTTCGCCGTTGGAAACATTGTGAACATCATAATTTAATATCTCAAAATAATCTTGTAAAATCATACTCAAATTAGGATCGTCTTCAGCAAATAATATTCTAACTCTCGTTTGTGTTGTTATCATTTGATTCTGTTTTGAATGGTAAATAAATTTCAAATTGAGTACCTTTTCCCGGTTCGCTCTTTACGGTAATTGTTCCTTTGTGGTGTTCAATAACTGTTTTAACATAATAAAGCCCCAAACCGAAACCGTGAACTTCGTGTATATTTCCTTTGGGAACTCTATATAGATTTTCAAAAATATGTTTCTGATGCCCTTGACTGATTCCAATCCCGTTGTCCGAAACACGAATAAAAACACCCTGTTTGGTATTGGAGGTTTCTACAGCAATTTTTGGATTTTCGGGAGAATATTTTATCGCATTATCCATTAAATTGTAAAAAACATTCATCATGTGAATTTTATCCACCCAAACCATTGAATAAGAAGCCCCGAGTTTGTATTCGAGCCTGATATTGCCTTCTTTCAAACGAAGTTCCATACTTTCTATTACGGTATCAAGCAATATATGCACATCTGTTTTCTTAAATTTGAATGTTTCGCTATTTTTTTCTATTACAGAAATCTGCAATACCTGTTCTACTAGTTTTTCAAGCCGCTGGTTTTCGTAAATAATTACTTCGGCATATTTGGTTATACGCTTAGTATCGTATAAAATGTGCGGTTTAAGTAACATTTCGGCTGCCAACGACGATGTAGCAATTGGCGTTTTCAACTCATGAGTCATGTTGTTGATAAAATCGTTTTTCATCTCTGATATTTTCTTCTGCTTTAATAATATTGATACTACATATATAAAACTGGATATTAGGCTGATAAGAAAGAAAACGGATAAAATTAACCAAGCTTTCATTTGCCAAACAAGCAAACTGGTTTTTCCGGGAAAATAAAAACCGAGGTAATAATTACCCGGGCGGTAAATAGCTGATATAGAAAATTGATATGGAGAATTGATAACAAATTTCTTGAACGAATGATAGTGTCCCATAACAAACCTACCTGTGGGATCATTGTAAATGCCATAATAATAAGCGTGATTTATTGCCATACAGCCCAATTCCTCTTTTAATAACGAATCAAGCAACTTGGGATTTATAATATCTGTAATTTCAATATGGCCTTTCCGGCATCGCAATTTTTTTAATGTAAGTAAAAAGGTGCTGTCGCTTTTTCGCTCCTGCAATTGATTTAAAACACTTTTTATGGCAATACGTATGCTGTTGTCGAATTGTTCTTTTTTGAGATAGATTGATTTTTTTACCCAAAAAAGTTGAGTAAACACAATTCCTATCAATGAAATAGAAACAAACAAAATAATATACCGGATAAATTTTTTCTTCATCAACGTTTTTTCTGTATTCAAAATTAATTGAATTGCCAAGCCTCAAAACTGTATTAACATTTAGTTAACAGTAATTAACAGCCTATTAACATACGTCCTTTTTGCATTGATTACTTTTGTCTCACAAAATAAAAATAATTCTATTAAACAATTGAATATGAAAAAAAGAATTTTAATATTTTCGTTCACTCTCTTGTTTTTCGGTAGCATATCGGCAACAACATTAACAGGTTTTTCAAAACGATTATCCGCAACTTCTATTGTGAAAAAGAATGATGACAACAAGAAAAAGAAAAAAACCGGCAAAATAAAAAATTACGATAGCAAAAAATTAAAAAGTGCGTGTTGTTCTGCCGAAGCAAAATACATTTCTAGTAATAACAAAAAAGACGAACAGGAAAGCAACAAATCTTTATCCTACGATAAAAATAAAAAGACGAACAAGAAAGACAAAAAATAATTTTTCCATTAATTTAATTTGATTTGGGCCTTCCGGTTGTATTAATCGGAAGGTTTTTTTTCATTGTAATTTAACAACAAATCGTTGTCTCTTAAAAATAAAACAGATTTGAATAAGCTACAAAACATACACAAAACCAAAAAGTTAGGTTTGCTTCATTTGCAAATCCTCAATCGGAAAAGCTGAATTTTGGCTTTCAGATAAAAGGCAACAAAACCATTGTGGCAAACTAACTTACCCTTTCCAAAGGTTTTCGGGATAAACGCCGTCTGCAATCAGTTTTTTTACATTGGCAATAGTAATAGCTTTATCTTCCTTATATGTTACCCCAAACCATTGACTGTGGCTTTCGAGTACCCGAACCGAAACATCGCCATGATTAATCAACTTATTAACCACATAAGGAATGTAAAACTCGGCTGTTGGCTGTTTGGCATTTTGACGGATAAAATCCACAAAGTAAGCCTCCGACTGTTCAAAATATCTTGGGGTAAATCCCCAAAAATTCATTGAAACGATAGAATTTTCGTCAATAGCAATTTTTTCTCCGTCATTGATAAAAACAATTTTATCACCCATAAGGATAATGTTCGTACGTTCGACCACTTCTTTTAAAACGCCGCTTTTATTACTGCAAACACCACGCGAAACACTCCCGTTTTCCGAAAGGGTATTTTTCAGTTGATACCCCACCATTGCATAATGTGTACTGTCGTTTTCGAGCTCCGACAAATAGTTACCCAACACGCTGAAAGCTTCACTACCGTAAAAATCGTCGGCATTGATCACGGCAAAAGGCTCGGTTATAATATTTTTGGCTACCAAAACAGCATGAGCAGTTCCCCAAGGCTTTACCCTATTCGAATTATACGTTATTCCTTTTGGAATATTGCATAGCTCTTGAAGTACATAAGCAGTTTCGATTTTTTCTTTCAATCGAGCTTCGTAAATTTCGATGAAATCGTGCTCTATTTTTTTGTTTAATACAAACACCACCTTCCCAAAACCAGCTCTGATTGCGTCGTAAACCGAATAGTCGATAATACTTTCACCCGTAGGACCAATAGTATCCGTCTGTTTTACGCCTCCATACCGGCTACCAATGCCAGCAGCCAAAATTAATAAAGTTGGTTTCTTCATAATTTATCTGTATTTTTGTTGTTATTATTACAGCGGTGCAAGATAGAAAATTTCACAGCTGCTTTTGACTTGTTTTTTGATAATATAATCTATAAAAACAAGTAAAATTATATTAAGTTTTAAAATGCTAAAATCAAAATCATTACAAGTTATCTTTTGGGTATTAATACTTATTTTCAGCATAAGTCTTGCATCTTGCGGCAAGTATCTTGAGGGTACGGGTTATGTATATTCCGCCGAAACCAACCAGCCGCTTGTTGGAGCTTTGGTAAAAGTGTATGTGGAACACCCTTCGACCGACACTTTTCAAATGCAAACCCATACCGACTCTACAGGTGCTTTTTATGCCCGTTCGGACAAAGTTGGCTGCGGATTTTTTTGTCCCGACCTGTATGTTACTATCATTGCCGATAATTATCAATCCAAAATTGTGAAAAATCCCAATAACGACACGATTTATTTGAATAAATAGGCAAAATAGCAGACTGCTGAATTAGTTTATAAAACTTACGTCTGCAGGAGATGAAGGAGATATGTCTATTTTCTTATTTTGACACGAAAATAAAATTGACATACCCGTTAGAATAATAAATATTTTTTATTTATTCATAATATGTTCTTTATGAAAATTAATTCAACTAATTAGTGTCAGCAAGAAAACGCCCGATTTTTGAAATTTGTCAGATTCGGAAGAAAAATATTTTGCAATTTTTGGAGATTTTTTTCGGTT
>QIKE01000027.1 GCA_003232915.1 Bacteroidota bacterium
ATTATTTCAGCGTCATCCGGAGATAAAATCAAAATTATGGGTTGGTAATTTTTGGACAAGTGTATATTATGCCAATACCGTTGGGCAATATGGAAATGAAGAAGAGATAAAGAAATATATAGAAAATCAAGGAAAAGAGAAAGAGTATAAAAAAGTCTATAATGGGCAGCTAACTCTTTTCTGATACCTTGAGGCTCTGCCTCGGGGTAGTTCATTTTTGGCCTTGATATTACACCTGCTTTCGGTTGTACAATCACTCCGGTTTGAGTGGCACAATATGAACGGTATATCCACTATTTAGAAATATTCTAAATTAATTTGCCTATATCTTTTTATTTATAGTTTGAATATACGTAATTTAGCCGCCTAAATAAATATGACAATGAGATTTAAAGTAGGAGATAAAGTTAAATTTTTGAATGAAAAAGGTGGTGGAACAATTACGGCCTTGATGGACAACAGAGTAGTGAAGATAGCAACCGACGACGGTTTTGAAATGCCGGTGTTAGCAAACGAACTCATACCCGATTACCGTTTAGAACCCGATTACGATAATATTGTGAAACATCCTATTACCACGAGTTCTCAAAATAAACCCGAAAGCGAACTCGAAACATCCAACATCAGCGAAATAAATCCTTGGGGCAAACCAAAAGAAGAGGAAGGAATATATCTCGTTTTCGAACCTCACGAACAACAATGGATTTTGACAGGCGATATGGATATGCTACTTATTAACCATACACCTTTCGAGATTATTTATAGTTTATTTCTTGAGCAAGACGGTAAGCTTAATGGGGTAGATTACAACATTATACCACCGGCCTCGAAAATTGTTATCAACACTGTTAAACGTGACGAAGTCGACAACCTAACACATGGTATCATTCAAATTTTAATTCACAACGACGAACCCGAAGCGGTTTATCTACCCCTCAACAGCATTATCGACATACGTTCCGGAAGGTTTTTCAAAGAAGGAAACTACCGCCAGAATACGCTAATAAACAAAAAAGCTATAATTTCGGTGGTCGCGCTAAAGAGCACTTTCATACCCGTAGGTCGCAGCGAACACGACCGCAAAACTGACAGTTGCGTTACAACGGGCAAAGCTTGGGTGAAACGCGAAAAACCTTTTATCGATAAACATAGTAGCCAACAAGGCGAAGCTATTGTTGACCTCCATATCGGCGAAATTGTTGACAACATTGCCGGCCTTAGCAGCCACGACATGTTTATGTTGCAAATAAACTATTTCAGAAAAGCCATCGAAAGTGCCATCTCCGCCGATTACCATAAATTAACCTTTATACATGGTGTGGGCAACGGTGTGTTGAAAGATGCTATTATTAAAGAACTTAAAATTTACGAACAAACCGAACACTATATGGCTTCTATTAGCAAATTTGGAGTGGGAGCCATCGACGTAATCATTCACAATTCCGAAAACGATTAAAAAAATATAGTTAATATACAGACAATCAACCAAAACTATTCTTAATGATGAAAAAAATTTTAAAACTATTCTTCTCAATGCAAAGTATGGGTATATTGATACTCATTTTTGCCGTGTCGTTGGGCCTTGCTACTTTTATCGAAAACGATTTTGGCACAATGGCTGCAAAAGCATTGGTTTACAATGCTATATGGTTCGACATTTTGTTAGCTTTGTTGGCCGCTAACCTCATTGCCAACATAATCAACCACCGAATGTATCGTCGCCAAAAATGGACACTGTTTTTGTTTCATTCGGCCTTTTTAATTATTTTGCTCGGTGCTGCCATCACGCGTTTCATCAGTTTCGAAGGCATGATGCATTTACGCGAAGGTGTTACCGAAAACCGAATGCTCTCAGACCGGACTTACGTTGAAACCAACGTGAATCAAGGTAGTAAAACAGAGGTTTCGTCAAAGCATGTTTTATTGTCGGTACTCACGTCGAGAGCCTATCACGATAAGATTTCAATAGATGACAAAACACTGAAACTAAAAGCAATAAAGTTTATTCCCAATGCACGCGAAGTAATTAAACCTGGCAAAGAAGGAAGCGCTTATGTCAAGCTCGTAATTTCAACCGGTAAGGGTCGTCACAATTTTTACTTGAAAGAAGGCGAGGAACAAACTTTAGGAAATTATTCTATAAAGTTTGGCGGAAGTTTCGATAGCTCTGCCGTAAACATCATAATAAAAGACGGTGGTTTGAGCATTGTTGCCCCCGACACGATTCATGCAACGTTGATGACAGGAATCTCTTCGCCGGTACTTCTTCCAAAAACTATTATGCCCTTTGAAACAAAAAAACTTTATACTGTTGGTAATCTTAACATTGTGCTCACTAATTATTACAAGCATGGTAACATCAGCTACGTTTCTTATCAAGGCAAAAACCTAAACTTAATGGATGCTGTGGTGGTGGAAGCTCGTTCGGGTAACCAAAGCAAACGCATTATACTCAAAGGAGGAAAAGGCTATCTAGGCGAAACCTCCGCATTCAGCATCAACGGCTTAAAAGTGAAAATGCAATTTGGTGCCAAAGAAATAAAACTCCCGTTTTCGATAAAACTTAACGATTTTCAGTTAAAACGCTACCCAGGTTCAATGAGCCCGTCAAGCTATGCAAGTGAGGTAACTTTGATCGACAAAAAAAATAACATAAATATGCCATATCGTATTTATATGAACCATGTTCTCAACTACAAAGGCTATCGGTTTTTCCAGTCGTCGTACGACAGGGACGAACTGGGTAGCATACTTTCGATAAACCACGACTATTGGGGGACGTTTTTTACTTATCTCGGCTATTTGTTGATGGCTTTGGGTATGGCGCTATCGTTATTTGCCAAAAAAACGCATTTTGCATTACTCGGCCGGCAACTCCGCAAAACAATAAAAACAAACCTCACCGTTGCACTATTACTTGTGTTTGCCACCGCAACACAGCTAACTTATGCTCAACATAGCCACATTCGTCTCGATTCGCTGCCAACAGTCAACAAAACAGAGGCCGAAGCTTTTGGCGAACTGATGGTACAATCACACAACGGACGACTTAAGCCGTTAAACACCCTCGCCGGCGAAGTGTTACGCAAAATAATACGCAAAAATAGCTTTAGAGGGATGACTCCCGATCAAGTGCTTCTCGGTATGTTGAGTCAACCACTTTATTGGCAGCAAGTTCCAATGATTAAAATAAGCAACAAAAAAGTTGCAAAAGTCTTGGGAATAAAGGGGAAGTATGCCTCTTATCTCGACTTTATTGATATGAAAAACGGTACATACAAGCTTAGCAAACTCGTATCGCAGGTATATGCTGCAAAACCCAGCCAAAGAGGAATGTTCGACAAAGAAATAATGAAAGTAGACGAACGACTCAACATTTGCTATATGATTTACACCGGCGAACTACTCAACATTATTCCCAATCCCGACAAACCCAACGCAAAATGGTTTAACCCGACTGATCGACCAAAAAACCTCCCTTACAACGACTCGCTAATGGTGGTTTCTATTGTGCCACAATATCTTAACTCAATAAAGCAAGGAAACTTGAAAATAGCCGGCGAACTGTTAAACGGCCTAAAAAGCTATCAGCATAAATACGGCAACAATATAATGCCTTCCGAAACTAAAATAAAAGCCGAGCTTCTCTACAATCGTCTGCTTATTTTCGACAGACTAAGTTTGGCGTACGGCCTTATCGGCTTGATAATGATTATTCTGTTGTTCGTCGAAATGTTCAACAACCATAAAACTATCAAAATAGCGGTGAGTATACTGTTTTGGATAGTCGTTGCCGGATTTTTAACGCAAACATTCGGCTTGGCGTTGCGGTGGTACATTTCGGGACACGCCCCTTGGAGCGACGGCTACGAGTCGATGATATATATCGGCTGGGTTACAATGCTTGCCGGACTGCTTTTTTCAAAACGCTCAATGATGACAGTGGCCGCCACCACTATCCTAACCTCAATTATATTATTGGTAGCTCATATGAGCTGGATGGACCCCGAAATCACCAACTTGGTACCCGTACTCAAATCGTACTGGCTTACCATTCACGTATCCGTTATCACGGCAAGCTACGGCTTTTTGGCACTCGGTGCACTACTAGGCTTCCTCAACCTTTGGCTTATGATACTATCAAACGCTAAAAACCGTGAAGCTATGTCGCAACGCATCATTAACCTTACCGCCATCAACCAACGAACACTCACCGTTGGACTATATATGCTTGCAATAGGCACTTTTCTCGGTGGCGTATGGGCCAACGAAAGCTGGGGACGATACTGGGGCTGGGATCCTAAAGAAACTTGGGCACTCGTTAGCATATTAGTTTATAGCTTTATACTCCATATGCGCTTTATTCCCGGACTGAAAAGTAAGTTCATCTTTAACTTCGCCTCCCTCATCGGATACTTCTCTATCCTGATGACGTTTTTCGGAGTAAACTATTATCTGTCAGGACTTCATTCGTATGCCAAAGGCGACCCCGTGCCTGTTCCCTCGTTTGTGTACTACACCGTAGGAATTATTATTTTGGTTGCCATTGCAGCCTACAATCGACAGCAACGACTCACAGATAAACCATAAGCAAAAAGAGATACTGATTATTTAATCAATACTATCCGTTTTTTTCAAAAGTTGTATTTTTCCATTTGCCCGGCTTACAACTTGTGCTTTTAACGAAAACTGATATTGTTTTTTACAGAATAATATTAATATTTTGGGCGACTGCGGTGCTACCCCACAAAAAACCCACGCCACCGCACCGGCTCGTCCGCTTGTAGTCGACGTCGGTTTTGCCGTGTTCCGTAAAGCCGCAAAGTAGCTTCCTACGGTCGCTCTTTCCAGCTTACTCCACATCGGCAAAGCCCGCGCCGAGCTACCGCTTCCGTACCTGTCGCAAACAGTCTAGCATTAAAAAACTATTTGCATATGCAAACAATGCCGTAAAAATTATTTCTTCTTGAAAAAAGAATTACCGGTTGACAATATTGAATATGCTTAAAAACCAGATGAAGTAATAGAGTTAGTACAAAAATATCTAAGTACATGACAAAAATTTGTATCAGGTTATAAACTAATCAATATCATTATTATTCAACAGTTTAGCAAGATAATTTAAACCATATTTAAAATAGCTGTAAGCCCTTCGGCCATGTTTTTTGATTTTTATCGGAACAAGAGAATCCCGAGATATTCCGACTTTATAAACTTAGACAAAAGCAATCATTGCTAAGGCAAACAATTTGTTTATCCGTTCGATGTCTGTCAAATGTGTAGCTTCCATGTTGAAGCCACTTGATTTCAAAGCCTTGAAAACATTATGCAACGCTTTGCATAACTACTTTAAAGAAAGCAAGAAACTTCTGGGACTGGGCAAAAACCAAAGTCAGGATTTTGATGCCCAAATAGCCTCCAGCACAATAAGTTTTATTCAATACATGAGTCTGGTATAAAAAAGTTCTATAATGATTTTAAGTAATTTTACCCCTAATTACCCTAAAGGGAAGTTGTTGAAAATAAGCGAATATTGTAGAGATGAGATAAACTTTGATTTTAAATATTTACTGATTTTAAATATTTACGCTTTTTTACCTTTTTAGACTGGACTCATACATAATACCGGCAACGCATAAAAGAGCCAATAATTATGAAACAATCGGCGGTATATTCAAAGGAACAAAAGATGATATTGCCGAGCAAATATTCACCGACAGATTGTTTGTGCTGATAATGAAATTAATAGAAATGTTTGTAAACATATTAGACCTTGCCATTGACGTGGATAAAACCATTTTTTCTTTAATCGAAAAAACCAATTTATTATCGAAAATATCGTTCGTTTTTTCCACCTCTATTGATTAGGGTCGAATAAAAACTGCTGCTCAGATCAATTTTTGGAATTGGTGTCTCGGTGGTTACCAAATATAAGCAAAATTAATACTATTGACTATCAGTAGGTTATGCCAGCTCCGAAAGTTGAGTTATTAAGCTACTACGAAATTTAGGATTTATAAAACACGGCAATGCCATATTCGGTTACATAAAAACAGTTAGTATTTATTATTATGAACCAATTTGCACTATCTTCATAATTTTGCAAAAACGTAAATTATTTTCGTATTGTTAAACCGTAAAAATATATGCAAATGAACTTACATTTTAATACAAAACTTTTGTAGCTTTGCATAAAACACTTAGAAATGAGAATAGTTAATCCTTTATACGATAAAGCCTTCAAATATA
>QIKE01000083.1 GCA_003232915.1 Bacteroidota bacterium
CCATAGAGCATGAAGATGAAATTTTGACTCTCTTAGCGTTTTCGCAGTAAATAAATTAGGTACTAAACTATGAAAATATAAACAGATGAAATAAATTTTATTTTGCATAAAAAATATTTTGTTTTTTTTAAAAATGCTAAAAATACTATGCATTATAATATACAAATAGCGGTAACAGATTTTACTTATCAAAATACTTGTAAACCAATCGATAACGAGTATGGTGAGGTCATATTTAAACGTGTCGATATAAGAATATTGGTCGGTTTCGTAGAGTAAGACTGTCGGTTTGCTGTTAAAAGGTTAAGTATAAACATGCTTATAAAGAAAAGCCAAAAGCAAGGCCAAACTGACTATATTAAAGCCGAAAAGTTGGACAATGCCAATGGCATTAGATATAAAACTCATGATGCGTAGGTTTTCGAGTGAAAAATTAGTGCTCTAAAAACCATAGTAAAAGTTAATACAAGATACTAAACAAAAAAGGGTGAACGTTGACCGAAACCCATAGTGTTGAAAAAAGTATTAACGGAAATGGAAGGCAAATCGGTGGCTTTGAACCTGACACCGAGAGTGTTGGCGCTCAGGCTGAAAAAAGCATTAGATGCTGCGGAAAGTCCACTACGTTACAAGTGCGGATGACGTTTTGGGTGACAAAACCCTCAGCCCCACGAAAGACTAAGTCGTAGGACTTATTCCGTGGTTTTTGTTGGTCGATCACATTGCTAAGATTGCAAAGAAAAGTAGGCAGATTGCAATTCCTGATATTTTAATCTCCCGAGTTAAGACAATTCTTTTTTCGATCCGATAACTACACATATCCAAAAACGACTTTTTCTTTTTCACTCATTCTTATTCGGGGTTTTTAAAAAAACTTTGATAAAAGCAGATAAACAATTAGCACAAAGCAATTGTGCTAAAAGCAAAATACCGACGGTGTTATTTCCAACGTTTATACGGGTTTTCTATCAGCATTGAGTTATAATATTTCGGGTCGCCGGTAACTTCCGTTCCAAGCCAGCCGGGTTTTTCAAAAGGATGGTCTTCCGATGGCAGTTCTATCTCGGCAAGTGTTAGCCCCTCGTTTTCACCGTAGAATTCGTCCACTTCAAATTTTAAACCTTCAACAGCCGGAACAATATATCTGGTTTTGTCGATAATACCTGACTCACACAATTCGAGTAGTAGTTTTACTTCCGAAACAGGAATTTCTTTTTCCCATTCAAAACGACTCGCTCCCGACTTGTTGCCAATACCTTTGACAGTGATAAATCCCTTGCTGCCTTTGATGCGAACCCTGACGGTACGCTCCGGTACCGACGATAAATAGCCTTGAGTAATCCTTGTTTTTTTGATTGCAAAAGATTTAAAATCACGTTTAACCAAAAACTTTTTTTCTATTTCTTGAGCCATTATTTATTATTATTTTGATTAATTTGCAAGTGGCTTTTCAATCCACCCGATAACTCTTTTAATTGCTTGCAGATAGTTGATGTTTTCGATGCCTTCGACAGCTATATCGTTGATGGTTTTTTTAATGTCATTGATTACGGTCGATTCGGAATTGACTGTAACAAGCATTGCGCCGTTAATCCAAACATTAGCATATTCGCAAATGGTATCGTTAACCATATAGCCAAAACGTTCTTTTTCGACTTTTACTGCCTGTAAGTCAGGATGGTGATTTATTATTTTTAAAAATCCATCCAAAGTATATTCATTTTTATCGAATTTGGGAATGTGTACTTTGAAAACCGGAAAAATCTCCTTTTTCAATATTTCCACTTTCATCGGGAATTCCCCTTTTAGTAATGGATTCCATTGTTCGAGGTCATCAACATTTTGTACAAAAGTTTTTATGTCAATTTTGCCATCACGAATTTTGGTGTTATTTACATCGTTGGTTCGTGAAACGATATAAATTTCTTCGGAATGTCTTTCCCACATTTGTCGTGGTACGGGAACCGAAAGTCGTGACATCAAAAAGGCCGTTTCTTCAAAATCTCTTCCGAAAGTTCTAAACTCGAAACGGGGTGCCTGTGATTCTTCGACGTTTAATTTTTCTTTTATCATTTTTTTAAATTATTTGTTAATATTTAGTGATTTATATGGCAAAGCTTACTTATTTTTATTTTTTTCGGACTTAGGTTTTAGTTGTCTTTTAAGCTTGGCCGGGTCTTTATTTTTTCCAGTTTTCAGGAAGACCGACGAGTCCCATAATCCGTTTCAAAGCAAGGGGGTAGTTGACGTTTTCAAGGCTTTCATCAATTCCCAACAGCTTTTTGGTAGCAAGCACTTTTTCGGGATTTTCCGATTCGATACACATGGTTTTTATAAAAGCTCCGTTAACGATTATTTCGGCTATCTCGGCAATGCAATCGTTCAAATAATACCCTTGTCGTTTTTTGTTTACGTAAGCCACCGGCAAGTTGCGGTCAGGGGTAATAAGTTCGGCAATAAATTGTTCCAACGTATATTCAATTCTACTAAATTTGGGATTGGAAACTCCCAAAGCAGAGAAAACCACTGTTTTAATCACATCGGTATGCAGTGGAAATTCTCTCACAAAAAAAGGACTCCACAGTTCCAAACCTTTGTAGCGTTCTTTCAAGACTTTGATGTCAGTTACGCCTTCACCAATTTTAACGTTGTTGTCAGTATTACCGGTAGCCAACAGATAAACCCATTGCATTTGCCGGGTTTGCGATTTTTCCGATAGCTCTGCCAATTTTTGTTTGTAAGGTTGCAAATCCAGTCCGAAAATTCTGAATTCGTAACGGGCTTCGGTATGTTTTGTCATAAGTTTATTCATTTAGAGTTTAAAAATGTTTAATGCCGAAGAGGTATCGTTAACAAAATACACCAAGTGATGTTTTTTATAAACGGCCACTCCTTCGTATTTATTTTTGTCGAGCGGATATTTTTTAAATATTTGCTATGTAATTGCGTTGATGCATCTTTTACTACTCGTTTCTAACAATCCAAAGCAGTGAGTTTTGAGTGTGGACAAATATTCACGAATAGTCAATAGCGAAATTTAATCTCTATGGGTAAATTCCGCGCCACTTGTTGCGAATGAAAAATAAGTTCCGTTAAGATACGCCGTCCGCTTGCGGCGGGGTAGTTCATTTTTTTTTGCTTTATAATGCCTTCGACATGGTCCCAAATACATAGCAAACAAGGCCGGTATTAGTTTAGCATATACCAAATGCTATTGTTGCCGTTGTATGTAAGACATTCGAGACCTATGTTGGAAATAATACCCGGGATTTGAATCGGAAAGCGAACAATTTCTTTTCCTTGCGGATAGCTAAAACCAACAAGTTGGATTAGATGTTCTTCAACAACGGCCATCTCTGCTTTGTTAGTAAGATTCAGCAGGTCAAAATTGCTAACAATCAATATATTATATAACAACGATTATTAAACTTCTTTCATTAAAAGGTTGTGAAAAGTTCTACTTCGCTGAGATTCCGTATATTAATTATTTTATGTTTTTTAACATGCCTTTAGTATGTTTTAGATAATCAGCAAAAAATTAAAATAAAACCGGCAGAATAGTTATCAATAAAAGGCCATCAATTACTTTCAACTACGGCGCAGCCAAATTAACTTCCATTTATACATTCCTATGCAACGTGATACATCAAAATACTATTTAATTCAGGCCACTCTCTTACTTAAAAATCCTATTTTTGTAAAAAAAATTCAGATGGCTAAAATATTGGTTGTTGACGATGAAAGAAGTATTCGTCGAACTTTGAAAGAAATATTGGAATTTGAAAAATACGAAGTAGATCTAGCGGCGTCGGGAAACGAGGCACTTGATTTGGTCGGGCAAAATGCGTACGATGCCATATTACTTGATATAAAAATGGAGGGAATGGACGGAATGGAAGTGTTGGAAAAGCTCCAAAGCTTTAGCGAAAGTCCAGTAGTAATGATTTCTGGACACGGTACCATCGAAACAGCGGTAGAAGCAATAAAAAAAGGCGCATACGATTTTATTGTGAAACCACCCGATTTAAACCGTTTACTGATAACCATCCGAAATGCTATTGACAAAAAAGATTTAATTACCGTAACCAATAAGCTAAAAAAGCAGGTAGAACAAAAATACGAAATTGTTGGCGAGGCCTCCGAAATCATTGAGTTAAAGGAGATGATAGCAAAAATAGCACCCACCACAGCGAGGGTGCTAATTGCAGGTGAAAATGGTACGGGCAAAGAACTTGTAGCTCGCGAGATACATGAACAAAGCACGCGTATAAAGTCGCCTTTTATTGAGGTTAATTGTGCCGCTATTCCTTCCGAGCTCATCGAAAGCCAATTGTTTGGACACGAAAAAGGCTCGTTTACGTCGGCCATAAAGCAGCGTAAAGGCGATTTTGAGCTGGCACACGGCGGTACTCTGTTTCTCGACGAAATTGGCGATATGAGTCTGTCGGCACAGGCAAAAGTTTTGCGCGCATTGCAAGAAAATAAAATTGTAAGAGTTGGGGGCGAAAAAGAAATTTCTGTTGACGTAAGAGTAGTTGCCGCCACTAACAAAAACTTAGGCGAAGAAATAAAGAATGGAAATTTCCGCGAAGATCTATACCACAGGCTTAGCGTTATCGTGCTCACAGTTCCACCTTTACGCCAACGCAAAGATGACATTCCGCTACTTGCCAAACGATTTATTGACGACATTTGTTTTGCACAAGGTCGAGCACCGTTGCCAATAACCGAAGAAGCTATCGAATTGCTAAAAACCTTTAAATGGACCGGCAATGTACGTGAACTGCACAACGTTATCGAACGTCTTGTTATTTTAAGCAACGATGAAATTACAACTCAAGATGTGGAAAAATATGTTAAGCCGTTGACGTTGTAACGATAACAAGTATTACTAAATGACGTAAAATTTTTAAACACGCTTAATGATTGGTATTTACAACATCATATTTGTGTTTTTTAAGCTAGAAAAATATTGCTCTACTCGAAACCCCATAGACGTAATTTTATTATTGCCTTCGCATATGGCAATATAACCGTAGCTGATCCGAGAGTGGTAAGGCAATAGCGAAGGCAAGGGGGATGAATTATATTTCACTTTTTTAAACTCAGAAAAACTCCTTTTGAATATAGATGATCCATTAACAGACTGAACATCAAATATTTTTATTTAAACTTGAAAAACCACATCCTTTGTGTGTATTAATGTTCTCTTGGCTATGTCTTTTTGTTTGTTTAGATAAATTGAATGATGAATGTCAATAAACGACTCGCGGTTTAAGAGGTATATTAAAACTTCAAGATACTGAATCTTTAATAGGTGTTTCTATATTCAAAAAAAATAAAAGATACTCAAAAATCTCTTATTTGGACAAACCAAAGTCATATCTTCTTAGATGGAGGATTGTTTATTGTTGACTTTTAACGGATTTTACTACAATGAATCCAGCAATACCAAGGGTTAGCTAAGATATTTTTCTTCGATTCGTTGCTATGTTCTGATCATGTCTTCTA
>QIKE01000137.1 GCA_003232915.1 Bacteroidota bacterium
TTTTAACTTTCTTTAACTTTTTTGTTAAAAAACTTGACAAACGGAAATTTTGTATTATCTTAGCACCGAAAAACCGGTTCGAATTGTAGTTTTTTCACATAAAAAATCCTTGAAAAAGAATTTTTTTTAATGAGAATACAGCAAAGTAACTCATATCTTTTGTTGTATTATTAAACGATTTATTAATTTTAAAATAACCGAAAGATGAAAAAAATCAGATTACTATTAATTTCTATTGCGCTTGTCGCTTTAACCGTTACCTTACAGCACTGCAATAAAAATTACGACGGTAAGGCGCTTTCAACCCCCACGTTAAATAACAATAATAATGACAACTCCGATGCCGTAGTTGCACACATTTTGGCATTTAAAGAAAAGATGGAATATTATAAGGAAAACCCGGGTTTGAAGAGCAATGAAAAAGAACAAACGGACTCAACCGTTTTGGATTGGGAATCAACCATTAATTTAACTTACTGCTACAGTTATTTGGAATTATCCGATACTAAAGTTTTTGATACTACTATTGCCTTGCCACCTATTAGTAACGACAGCATATTAATGACGGATATTTCCGATAAGTATTACAACGAAATTGTTTATGCCGTGCAGGCACAATATTTTCAAGCACCGTTTGCCGATTCGGTTAAAAAACTGATGGCGGTGGATTTGGAAAAAACATCCGGAGGCGACAGCCTTTCGATTAAAACAATGGTGGGAAATAGTAGCCAACCTCCCAATTATTCTACACCCTACGACTGGAAATATGGGGATTTTCTTGGAACGTGTGATGGACAACATTATTTTGGAGTTTCTGATGCGGCACATGTTATTGCCGATAACACCCGCAACCATTTTAAAGAAGAACTTCCGGCAGGATGCCGTTGGTATTTTTGGAATATCCAAACCATTGTTGATGACGACCCCACTCAACATCCCAACCCCAACGATCCGCCTCCGGTTAATTACGAAGATTATCTTATCTATTACGCAAGTTCCGGAATAGGTCCGATTACCGATGACGTTTTATGCCTTGAAAGTAACATAAACGGCGAATTGGATTTTTACAAACAAAGCTACATTGATTTGACGCAGGGGTGGATTGATGGCAGCGGCGGGAAAAAATTCCAGAATTGTGATTACACAGGGTTTTATTATAATGATAATTACAATAATTTAATTTACAAACATACACTCATCACATATCTTGGATACAGAGGCATTGTTTGCGATATTTCAATTGATGATATAGACCAATATTAATGGAAAATATGATTATGAAAAAACTGTTGGTTATTTTATTGTTCATGCTGTTGCAGGCGCGGGTCGGTTATACGCAAAACAGCTACGATGTTACTTTTGCCACCGAATTTGATGATCTGATCAGTAATATTTCAAAAGGATATGAAGATGAGTTGATTGCAGTCAGATACAAATCGTACTGGGCGGGTATTTATGACACGGCAGACATAACCCGATTCACCCTTTACAGTTTTTACAATGATTTACAAGATTCGTTGTGTTGGCCGGTAGCGTTTTACCGGCCTGACACAAACATCTTTCCGCAAAGTGTTTACTTCGACAGCAGTAGTTATTTTGTATTCGGTGGGGCCGTAACCAATACCGGCGGACCGGACAGCTTGCTAACCCGATGGGAATACATGGCCAAATTTAACATAAACAAGCAACTGGTTTGGGAAAGGTTTCATCCCAGGACGGAAGAATTGAATAGTTTTTTGACTTCTGGTTATCCAAAAATATTAAAACTAATATCGGGAAATTTCTTAGTAATTACCGGATTAATGCGATTTGGTGTTCCAGAATACAGATGGTTGCTGATAGAGTATTCGAGAGACGGTGATATTATAACGGAACGCCTTTTTTCGCAATATCTAACCGGAGATATAGAATCGTTAACCTATAATTTCGATTCAACGGAAATATTGCTACATTCCACAATGGGTCATATTCCCGGATGTAACCACTTGGAAACAGCCGGCAGAGGTGCTGTTATTTTAGACACCGTTAGTTACGATACCGTGGGCGGAGTTTGTTATTATCCCGATATAAATATTCAATATCCCTACGAGGCAATGTTCGATCACAACGGGCACTTGGTTTTGTCGGGGGTAACCAATATATTCGACTTTGATCATAATAAGATGGATGAATATATAGGCACCTACATGCTAAATGCCGATTTTCAGGTAATAAACAGCCGATTGCTGACCGATAAAGACAGAAAAACCTGGGTGGCGTCCAGAAAAAGTATGGATATAGACGAAAACGGAAACATTTTTGTAGCAGGAGAAGTGGATTGGGTGGCTGATTTTTTCCCGCAAACGTATGATTATATATATCTATCCAAAATGGACAGCAACCTGAATGTGTTAACGGAGCGTTATTTTGGCGGGGACTCGTTTTACAGAATTACGTCGATGGTAACAACTACCGACGGCGGTGTTGCTCTTGGCGGATATAAATACGATTATACGGTAAACGAATGGGGCGACGACGATGCCTTTTTCATCAAAACAGATGCCGATTTATGGGTTAATACACCGGAATACAATTCCATACCTGTTCATTCCGCACTGGTGTATCCCAATCCGGGAGGCGAAACCCTGCACATCAGAACCACCGAAAAGGGGAGCGTTTTCAGGTTGTACAACCTGTCGGGGCAGGAGATATTGCAAACAAAAATCAACAACCTGATTACAGAGGTGGATTGCAACCAATTAAACAAAAGTATTTACGTATGGAAATTATTTAAAAACAACCGTGTGATAGATCGCGGAAAATGGATAAAATTATGAAAAAAATAAGTTTACTTTTTATTATTGTTGTACTTGCAGGTTTTCAAGTACATGCACAAGTCAATTACCAAAACACAACAACCAACAACACTAACTCATCAGCCATCGGCATAGGAACTGTAGCTTCGGGCGGCGCATCATTTGCCTGCGGAATAACAAGTACGGCCTCAGGTGCCGGATCAACCACCATGGGTATTGATAATCTTGCTATCGGACATTATTCGATGACGTTTGGCAGCGACTTAAAAGCGGCACAAGGCCATAGTATTGTTATAGGCAGGCGGTTTTGCCAACACCATGAAACTGGTAAACAACCAAACCTATTCGCTTATGATAGGCTTTTTGAGTCAATATCCCACTTTATTTGTCGGCACTTCACCGACCTACAATAAAACCGGCCGCATAGGCTGTTTTCAAAAAAACAAAAAAAATGTTACAAGTTAAAAATAATTTTACCTTTGACATATATTATTAACAATAAGTGTTTTCTTACATTAGAAAGTTGACAAAATAAATAAACAAACTCATGAAAACGATATTTAAAACAATGATGTTTTTTGGACTCTTCTGTTTGATAAACACTTCCAATCAAAGTTTTGGTCAAATGTTGGTATCCAACACGTTGCCAAACAACACTTTTTGCAGTATTAATGCAACTATTACAAATAATTCGGTATGCCGGATATCTTGGAGCAATCCTTTTGAATGGTATTATGATGACGGCACCAGCGAGGATTTTGTTACGTGGACATCAGCGGGAGGAGAAAGTGTTGTTAAATTTGTAATACCAACGTATCAAATCCGTTTAACCGGTGCAAAAATTTATGTGGGTGACGGAAGCTTCCCCGCAGGTGTAGATTTTCTTGACAAAGATATTTTATTGGTTGTTTACGACAATGACGGCGAACAAGGGTTGCCCGGCACTTTACTTGATTCGGTACGAGTAACTGTTAATAATTATAATTGGGTATCGTGCGAAGGTATGGATATTAATCTTGAAGGTGTTTTTTACCTTGGTGTTAGGCAAATAATGCCTCCGGAGGAATCGGCACCAATTGGTGTTGATACGCAACTGCCCACTATGAATTTGTCATACGTAAAACCACCATCGGGAAGTTGGCAAATATCGCCGTATCAAGACTTCATGATAAGAGCGGAATCCTGTGATTCCAATAATAAACGGCAAGTTTATCAACCCCAAAGGAATTATGTAGGAATAGTTGTAGCAAGGATTTCGGATTTTGACCCTACAATTGGAGAAACTCCTGATGATGGCGTGCTTACAGTGATTGATTCATTGGACGGATTTTCATCAGTTTATTCCGATTCATTATTTGCCACTTTGCCGCAAGGTTACTATGCTTACGGCCTAAAAAAGATTAATCCCGTTGATTCAACATTTAGTGAATGGAATTATTCAAATACCGTATTGAACACTGTTGGGATAGTGGAAAATGAGGCTGAAACATCTTTTACTATGTATCCGAATCCTGCTAAATCCAAATTATTCATTGGCCTTAATAAAAAAAACAACTTCAAAAATACAATTATTGAAATTATTGACGTCAACGGAAAAACCGTGTTAAAAGCACAACCGTTTTCCGCTTCAACACGATTTAATATAAAAGATTTAAAGCAAGGGTTATATATTGTTAAAGTTCAAGAAGATAAAACGTTAAATACTAAAAGACTTATTATTGAACCTTAAATCCGCAGGGGACTTCGTTATGAGAAGCCGGCATGCATGTAGGTATAGCGTAGAACAGAAAAAAGCAACCCGGGCAAAGGACTAACTATTGTAAGTAGATTTTTCTGTTCATTTCTTGTCTCGCCAAGAAACCCAAAATAAAGAATGGGCAGGCAAACCAAAGAAGACGACCCGAAACGAATTTCCCGCCCGCTCTGAAAAATTGCTCGAAATAATACAAAAGTAGTTGAGACTGACGCCCCAAAACGACAAGCGCCTTTTGTTTATTTCAACGCCGTTTTCCATTCACGCCTTACGCCGGTTCGCCGTTTCGGGAGGCCTGCCCGCTGCAGTAGGGCTATTTTCGGAGAATTAGGATTTGTTGTTCTTTTGAAATCGGTTTATTTGTTTTGATGTTTTTTTTTGAATATCGAATATTGATTAACGAACGCCGAATGATGATTTATTGCCGATTTGTAGAATTGCAATTTTTATTCTTTTTCATTCTCTATCATCTTCACATATTTGTTCCCCACGTTCTTTCATTCCCAAATAAATCTAAAATCATCATTCGTTAATCAATATTCTATATTCTTTTATCTTTTTCCTTTTGTCTTTTTCCCTGTTCATTTCTTGTCTCGCCAAGAAACCCAAAATGCTGCGGTGTTTATTGAGCCGCATAATTTTAGCAACGGAGATACCGCAAACATTTATCTTGGAAATAAACATAACGGTATTAGTGCCGATACCAATAACGGTTTGATTTACACATCTCAAAAAAATCATATATTCA
>QIKE01000111.1 GCA_003232915.1 Bacteroidota bacterium
CAAACTACTTTTTTTGTGATGTTTTTCATTTAAGTTTTCAACATTATATTGTTGATAACCATTGCCTACAGCGTTTTCTGGCAGACACTACTTATCAGTTGTTTTATGAAGGAAAAAAGATGATATTGCCGGGCAAATATTCACCGGCAGATTGTTTGTGCTGATAATGGAATTAATATAAATTTTGGTAAACATATTAGACCTTGCCATTGACGTGGTTAAAACCATTTCTTCCTTAATCGAAAAAACCAATTTATTATCGAAAATATCGTTCGTTTTTTCCACCACTATTGATTAGGGTGGAATAAAAACAGCTGCAAAGATCAATTGTTGAGAATTTATATCTTGTTGGTTGCCAAATATAAGTGAAATTAATACTATTGATTATCCCTAAGTTAGACCATCTCGGAAAGTTGTGGCATTTATCTTTTTTTTTCGTCAATCAAACGCAGACAAATTTTCACTTTTTCCGATTCCGAAGACTGTCCGTCAATCCAGTGGATTATAGTTCCTTTTTTCTCCATTCTTCTAAACCATGTCATTTGGCGTTTCGAAAATTGATGAATAGCAGTATTGAGTTGCGAAAATAAGGTATCGTAGTCAATTTCGCCGATAACATATCGGGTAACGTAGCGATATTCAAGTCCGTAAAATGTTAGTTGTTTGGGTTTTAATCCGTTTTGTAACAGTTTTTCAACTTCTTGTATCATACCGTTTTCTAGTCGTTGTTTCAATCTGTCGGTGATTCTTTGCCGCACTGTTTGTCGTTGGAAACGGATACCTATATTCAACGATTCGATGTGTGGAAATTTTGTTTCAGCAGGATGATCTTTTTTGTATTGATTAATTTCGATGCTACGCAAACTCCGTTCTTTTTCAACAATATCGGTAGTATTATGAAGCGGTCCGTAACTTCTCAAAACCTTTGTCAATTCTATGTGCGAAAGGTGTTCTAATTTTTGTCGCAACAGCTTATTTTTAGGGACATCAAGTAACTTATATCCGTTAAGTACTGCTTCGAGATACAAGCCTGTACCGCCGCAAAGCACTGCCTGGCAGTTACGTTTTTTTATTTGGTTATAAACCTTCAAAAAATCGTTTTGAAATTCGAAAACGTTGTATTCGTAGCCGGGTTCTACAACATCAACAAGGTGATAGGGTATTTGTTTCCCGTCGACCACATAATCTGCCAGGTCTTTTCCGGTGCCGATATTCATATCTTTATATATTTGTCGCGAATCGGCGCTAATAATTTCACCATCAATGCTTTCGGATAGAAGTGCCGCTAGTTTTGTTTTTCCAGTTGCGGTTGGCCCAAGGATAGTTATTAAATCAAACATACAATAAATTCAGTTTGCTAATTTAAAAAAAAACGAAAAAGGAAATGACGATTTTCAGGAGACATAGTTATAATTCCATATAATAAGGATGCACGGTTACACGATGCGATAGTTCTCACATTTTATTCCACACAACGTATCAAGCGAGATTCGCCGGCTTTTAAATCGAACCAAAAGATGATGTCCTCATTATCTTTTTTTTGTTCGGGACGCAAACCGTCAACCAAAACGGCTTTGGCTTTGGCTGCAAAAGATAGTCCCTTGATGTTGCTGCCCGACAAATTAGTAACTTTCACTCTACCGTCGGCAAGAATTTGGTAATGTAGTTTGTCGGTGGACAAACGGTAATTAAGAAAATCGCTGACAGTACAAACGTTGAGCAGACCTTTGTCGCGCAATTCAGCCATTTTTTTCAGTGTACGGTTAAAGCCAGGTGCCGCTACTATATTCCCATTGACATCTTTCGTCCAGAAAGCTTTTTTCCGGTTTACACGTGCAGGATAGCAATGGTTAATTTCCACTCCCCATGCATTGATAAACTGCGAAAACTGTGCTGAGTTGAAAAAATAATTCCACATACTGTTATTTTTTACATACAACACTTTTGTTGTAGGCCAGTGGAAAATACTGCCGGTACGCGTAGGATGTTGCCAGTAATCGGGTTTTGGGAAAAAGTCGCCAAAACCCCGATAAGGTTTTTCTATTGAACTGCTGAATTGCCAGCCTTTAAAGTTATTCATATTTTCGTAATACGCATCGTGCAGATATTTCACACCATATTTTTTCCATAGATCCAGTGCATAGTAAGGTGAGTTTTTTAAAGTGCCGTCGCAAATTAAATCTTCACGATTATTTTGCAGGCCGTTGTTGTCGCCGTGATCAATCCATGTAGGCGACCCGAAATTTTTCTGCATAAAACGCAAAGCGATTTCAAGTCGTTTACGGGTAGTGGTAAATTGCTCGGGAGTGTGAAGACAAATATCCATCCCGAGAGGCTTAATTTTATTCAAAAATGAATGGAAAGCCGTATCATTCATAATCGAACATTCAAGACCTTTGAATTCCCCACCCGAATCGGTAAAATTGTTTATGCTGTCAAGATTATCATAAAAAACACTTTTGGTAACAGGTATGTTGTATTTTACAAAGCCTCCGGTGGCACTGTCGGGATTGTGAATGTGCTCGTTGCCAAAATAGGTCGCTCTATTGGTACGAATGTCGCTATAATCGGCGTGTTCTGTCCAAATGTACGTAGCTTGAAAACCATTGGGATTTTTCATCAACCGGGGTAATTGTCGCGTTCCCGTCCCAACGGTAATACTGAAAGAAGAGGTTTGTACCTGACCGTGTTTGAAACGGCTAAACGATTCATCTTTTCGCCAATTAATAGAGTCGGGCATTAATGGAAAACGGAAAAAAGGGTGATCTTTCTCATAATCAAGGTTTACAAACAAAATGTTGTTTTTCCCGTCGAGTTGCAATGAGGAAACTGCTGACGGACGATATACTATCCACGAATTTTTTCCCTTGCCGAATTTCACACCTTCTTTGTCTAACCAATACTCGTCCTGAAAATTACCGGTATCGGAACGGCGATTGGAACGAAAAACTTCCGAAATGGCTTGTTTGCTTTTTAATATCAATGTATTGCGATGAATAAACTGCGACTTTTTGTATTTTTCATGCAAAACAAAATTGATTTGCGGACTGTTGTCCGAACAAGCAATTTCAAGAAAAACCTTCGAGAGTTGATCTTTTGTTTTTAATACAAGTATTTTGATATCTTTTTTTTGTTTTATTTTTACAAAATACCACCGTTCGTAATGTTTAATTTGTCTATTGTTGTGTGTGCGATAAAAATAATACAACACATCGTTAATCAACGGAATACCCGTATGACTTTCGATGTTCAACATACTATCGGATGCAGCGTACACAATACGGTAAAAGTGGTTTTGATACAGTATTTTATAAAATAATGGGGAGGTGTCTTCGACAGTGGTTTCGGGTACTTCAGGTAAAAATGTCGGGTGCTTAATAATTACAAATCGAAAATCAAGATTGTCAATATCGACAGGCTTTTGGGGGTGGTTGTTCCACAAATAGGCTTTTATTTTTGCTTCTTTGGTCATATTGGCAGGGATAAAAGCCGAGTCGGAAAAACGAAACCAATCGCCGCTACCGGCTTTGTATTTCGACAATAAAACTCCTTTCCAATATACTATGTTTTTATGATCAATAACACTGAAAACGTAAATTCCTCGCGAAGTATCTCCGAAATATTTTGCCCGTCCCGAAAAATAAACCATAGCATTTTTACCCTTGATATTATCCGGGAATTCGTTTTCCACTCCGAGACCATAAGGGAAAAGCGAATCGGTAAATGCATAAACCTTTTCTGACAAAGCACCCTTACTTTCAGCTGTTTGTGTATTTATCCAATAAACCGCCGAAATGCTATCGTCGAGATTATTATACCAATTTTGTGCTTGTGCAAAATAGCTCGAAAACAACAAAAAAATAACGGCAAAGCCAAGTTTTATAAAAAGCCCTTTCATCAATAAGTTAAATATGTTTGCTTTGTCAAAAATAAACAAATAAACTTTCGAGTTTTGTAATCATCTATTTATCAATAAAATAAAATTCAAAAAAAACCTGAATAATGTTGTATAATCTGATGTAAACGTTTAATTTTGTGATTGTTATTAACAAAATTATCCAACACAACAAAAATACAAAAAAGCCGGTACAAATCGAAAAGATTTTGCAAAACAACCAAGTCTACTATTAAGCCGGTTTATAATACTAAATTTCAACATGATACGATAAAATGGATTTAATAAATATTCAAATACTTTTCATAATAAAATCTTAATTTATTGATACTCCGCAGGTAACGTTTTGTTGTGATTTGGTTAAAAAATATTAAAAATATTAATACTGTAATATTCAATGTATTAACTATGTCATTTCGACTGAATAGTTACCAACCAAGAATTTCGAAACAACATCGGCAACATATTTGGTAAATTCGATGTAAAGTCTGTAATTAAACCCTTTGATGTAGTAAAACTAAATATCCATGACAAATAATTTGACACAAAAGAGAATGATTAATATCTTTGCGAACAATACTGGCGATTTTTACTGGAGGTTGAAATATCTTAGGCTACGAGCCATTAGAAACCCCGTAGATAAAACTGCTTTCAACGCAAAGCACAAATGAGTATTGCCAATCTTGTCAAAAAGTAAGGGGGAGCATGGATATGAAATTTTATCACTTTTCTTAGCGTATTTTTCTCGAAAACATATTTTCTCATATTTTATGAAGGGGTTATTGTGCGTATGTGAAAAATATAGAAAATCACACGTCGCTAAATATCAGACATATACTAAAACGTGAACTAATCAAATTAAACATATTAAAAAGTTTTCCTGAAAAAAAATATTTGAAGCACGAGTAGTTTTAGAAGTCTTAGTAGTTGAGTTTTCCGAATTTAACGAGCAGTTGAATTGGACGGGAAGTTTTAGAAGTTTTAGATTTAAAAAAAATAAACTTTAGAAGTGTTAGAAGTAATACGCCGGTGTATAACAGCAGGGTATAGCTCATGCCGCAAGACACGGTAACACAGCAAAATGAATGGTAAAATAAAAGATGTAACTTTATAGAAAATTTAAACAAGAAAATGCGGCACGTTCCATACCCGTACACGTTGCCACCAATAGTAAGAAAAACACAAAAACAATCAACAATTCGACTTAGAAAAAGAATATTATCTTTGATACAGGAAAGATAAAAACA
>QIKE01000007.1 GCA_003232915.1 Bacteroidota bacterium
GTGCTCAATAGATTTTTGGTGTGATAAGAAGTATCACCAATACTGGCAACGCCATAGGAATATCCTCCCCAACCGGGTGTACCAGGGGAACCATTTGATCCGTCAAGGTTAGGTGCAAAGAAAACTACATAAGCATCGTTGGGATCTGAACTGCCTGTGGGATTATAAATTCCGTGGTTAGGATAGCGGGCGGCATCCGTGTAATACTGTCCACCGGCATTATTGGTGGCTTTGTAGCACTCAACCATGTTGACAAATGAACCACCGCCGTCGGTAGAAATATCATAACCGAGGTTCCCAGAATATCCATTTGGATCGAGTGCACCACCCATACGGTGAAAATTGGTAACGGTATTCATAACAGGATCAACCCAGACCAGTGATTTCTGGCCTCCGCCATAACCATATCCATAAGCATTGGCAGCCGTTCCGATTTCGATAATGCTAACGATGTTGACATTTCTATTGGCCGGTGGAGTGATTCTCTTTTGCTGTATTTTGGATTTAACAACAGCTTCAGATTTAACGGGTTCAACACCTATTGCAGGTGCTACGATGGCTTTTAGTGCCTTGGTATTGATTTTAAAATGGTAGGCCGGCTGTGCAAAGGAGGCAATACCGATACCAAGAGCCAACGCAAAAAGTACAATTTTTTTCATGATTTTTAAAAAATTAGTTAATAAATAATGTCTTCAAATTTTATTTGGACAAATATACAATTATATTTTACGTATGTTTCTTTCTTTTTCAAAATATTAACAAAAATAATTTACATCTGTTTTCTCACATTGGAAAAAACGTAATTAATAGATTATTTTTCTTCTTTATTGGTTGCTTCTATTGATGAATTCTTTTCAGATCGATATTGTTTTCTTCGTGCTTTTCAATAACTTTACAAAAACCTACAGCTTTTTCATTGTGCAACTCACTTTTCATCATCATAAATACTTGTTTCTTAAAAATATAAGCTTAATAAAATGTAGAATAATTTTCCCAAAAGGAAAAATATCAACTTCTGAAAGATGTGTGTCAATACCTATTTGAAGTATAAAAATGTTTCCCACTTCAGGTATAATTACGATTATTATCTTTATGGGAAAAAGAACAATTAATAAGAGCTATTTCAGAAGATGAGTAAAAAGTGTTTTAAAATCATATAAGCCAAACAGTTGTGCAGCAGTTAGTAATATCACTACTACTATCACCCATTTTACAAAGCCAACGCCTTTTTTAACTGCCATTCGTGAGGCAACAATAGCGCCAACAACGCTACCGACAGCGAGCACAACACCATAATCCCAGCGGATTTGCCTGTTGACAAAAAACACGAAAATAGTGAAAGGGGCATAAGTTAGAATAATGAGTACTTTTATGGCATTGGCTTTTACCAAATCGTAGCCGGTACCGAGGACAATACCTGTCAGCCAAAAATAGCCTACTCCCATATGGATAAAACCGCCATAGATTCCAATAAAAAAGAAAGCGGCTAAAGTTTTCCAATTCAGGGGTTTCTCACGTACATTGGCTTTGCCATAGATGTATTTCTGTGGCTTAACCAAAATTACAAAGAGCATAATTAGCATAATGATACCGATGGCTATTTCGAAATCTTTTTCGTTGATATCTACAGCGATAACAGCTCCTGCAACAGAACCGAAAATTGCCGGAATGGCGAGCAATAATGCTTTTTTCCAGTCAAGAACGTTTTGTTGTTTGAAACTTGTGGAAGCGGCAAGATTTTGAATGGCAATGGCGATACGGTTGGTGCCGTTGGCAACGGGTGCAGGCAATCCGAGCATCATCAGCAGCGAAAGTGAAATAATACTTCCGCCTCCTGCAAGCGTATTGATGAATCCGACAAATAAACCAGCAAAAATTAAACTTATGATTTCGTGTTGACTCATAAAGTTATTCTTCGATAATAAGCTTATGCAGAACCCTGAACAAATCAACAGGCTTGAAAGGTTTGGCAATAAAACCGTCCATACCGGCAGCCATACTGTTTTCCATATCCGATTTCAGGGCATTGGCAGTAAGGGCCACAATAAATGCATGGTGTTCGTCTTGGTTTTTTTCAAGTTCTCTGATTTTTCGTGTTGACTCAAGTCCATCCATTACGGGCATTTGTATATCCATAAGTATCAGGTCGTAATTGCTACATTTGTATTTTTCGAGTGCTTCAAGACCGTGGTTGGCTACATCTACTTTACAACCGGTTTGTATTAGTGTAAACTTAGTAATTTTTTGATTAATCAAGTTGTCTTCCACCAAAAGAATACGAAAGTTTTTGAGCAGTTCCTTTACTCTTTTTTCTTCTTCCTCATTAATTTCTCCATATTCGTTATCGGGTAAGTCGAGAATTACGGTAAACCAAAACGAAGCGCCTTTGCCGGGTTGGCTTTCTACACCAATTTCGCCCTGCATCATTTCGACAAGCCGTTTTGAAATAGCCAATCCTAGGCCGGTACCTTTATATTTTTTCGTGAAAGAGGAATCAAGTTGTAAAAAGCTTTCGAAAAGCCTGTTTTGATTTGTTTTGGGAATTCCAATACCGGTATCTTCCACAACAAATTTTATCAGACAATTTCTCTTTTGCCTGTTTTCCAAACAGTTAACCTTGATTTTAACATAGCCATGACGCGTAAACTTTAAAGCATTGTCCACCATATTCATAACAGTTTCCATCAAACGTTTTTTATCGCCAATAACATGTTCGGGCATACGACGGTCAAAATTAAGCTCAAAGTCAAGGCCTTGCTCTTTCGCTTTTCTATCAACATCAATACTCAATTCATTGAAAAAATCAAATAAATTAAAAGTTTCTTTTTCGAGATTTATTTTACCTGCCTCAAGGGTCGAATATTCAAAAACATCATTTATAAGAGAAACCAGATCGTCGCCTGCATTTAGCAAAATATCCACATATTCTTTTTGACTTTTATCAAGTTCCGATTTTTTCAATATTTCGGCCATACCAACAATGGCATTGAGCGGCGTACGCAATTCGTGGCTCATATTGTTAAGAAACTCGGTTTTGATTCTTGCACCTTCTTCTGCAAGTTCTTTGGCACGTTTTAGCTCTTGCTGGTAATTTTTTTGATTGGTAATATCCCACGAAACACCAATCAACCCGATAATACTCCCTTTTGAATCAACCACGGGTGCCAGACTAGTGTTAACCCACAACTGCTTGTTTCCCTTTATCAAAAGCTCTTCGATATTGTAAAACGACTGTCCTTTTTCTATTACATCACGTTCTTTTATATCATATTCTTCGTTAATTTTATAATTTGTAAAAACATCTGTTAAGCCTTTCCCTATAACTTCTTCTTCTTTAAGTTGTGCAAAATCGGTAAAGGCTTGGTTGACCAGCTGATAACGATATTCTTTATCTTTGAAAAACACAAAAGCGGGAATGGTATTGAGCAAAATGTTCAATTCATCAGCACGTTTTTCTAATTCGTGAAGTGCATTTTTTAAATCTTTTGATGTTTTTGAAAGTAATGAGTTAAGAACGTTTTTGTCCTTAAGTAGCCGTTCGATTTTAAAGTTTAGAATGTCTGCCTCCATTTTAAGTTTTTCGAATACCGAAAACATTTCCAACTTAAACTTTTGTAGGCTGCTATCCTTTTCAAGGTTTTCGACTTGATGTATTAACGAATCAATAATCTTCTGCATAATTTTCAATCGAAATAATTAAGCCACGCTGATGGTAGCTAAGGTAAAAGTTTGATTATAAAAGTCGCAACGATTGTTCATATTGTTGCCAATTTCGCCATAAGTAAAAAAACCTATTATCGGTTTATTCCATTTTATGGCCGCCAGTTTTATTTCCGAAGTAATTAGTGGGCCTAAAGCCAACTGGCGGGCAACGCAAGAAAACAAAATCAGTATATCGGCTGAGGGGTTTTTTTCATAAAATTCAATAATTTTTTCGCGCGTAGTCTCCATAATTTCAAAACCCGGTGAACTGGAAAAAGTAATTGTACTGCCTTGTGGTACCGAACCGGCAAAAATAAGCGTTTTTTCCTTTTTATCGACACTAAGTACTGCCCTCAGTGGCCACGCGTTAGCATCCTCATCGTTTTTTCTTTTTATCATCAAAGGATATTCAAGCCCTATGGCCGGCAGATCATCTTCGTCCACATTCAAATAGTTTTTATACACAACAAGTGCCGGCTCATTATTTATTTCATACACCACATTACCTTCCGAACGGGTTACTTTAAGCTCGGCACCCAGCCCAACCCAACCGCTTGTAGCAAGGCCTTTTATCATTATATGTTTTTTATCGAAAACAAGCAATACAACACCATCGGTGCTAATACGGCTTTCGGTGAAAACATAAGTTTTCTCAAACTTAGTATCGTCACCGGCCATTCCACCAAACATTACAAGCTGGTTACCCGCAATTTCCAAAACACCTTCGACAAATGCTTGTCCGTCAAGCGAAAGACCACTAGTTCCCACAAGCAACGAACACTCGGGAAAGGCATTCCTGATATAATCTCCTGCATGATTGCCAAATACTTTTGAACTCAGATCTTCCCTTTCAAGTAATTCGATCTTGTAAAAATCGTTATTCATATCGGTCAACATAAAAACACCCCCACCTTCCAAAACAATGTCTTTGGCTTCGGTAAACATAATTTCACCGCAACTGCTTGTGCCAAAAAGACTTATTCCTTCTTTGCAAAAACGATGCATAATATCGGTAAAAGGCATATTTACCGACACGAAAGCAATGGCAAGCGTGGGTGTGAAGTTAATGTTGTTAAGTGCTTCTTGAAATTTATGTTCGAAATCGTAATAAGTATCCGCAATAAAAGTATGGGTTAAAAGCATCTTTTTTAATTTTTCACCTAAGCCAACAAATGTAGAAAATCTTTTTGAACAAGATAAAAATCTTCGACATTATTTTGAAGTTACTCAAGTTTCGGAGCAAATTCCAACAACATCATAAACTAAAGTTTCGGGTTTCATAAATTAATAATAATCAACATCATAATGTTAATAAAAAAGTAAAAAAAAGCTGCATATTTCCGTGTAAATGTTTATTTTTGAATATAATACAAATCAAATAACATAAACCATGAAATATGCAACAGTACAAAATTACGAAAAAA
>QIKE01000041.1 GCA_003232915.1 Bacteroidota bacterium
AAGAGTTTGCTGTTTTGTGCTACCACATCAATTATGTTTTTTGAATAAGAACCGGCATCCATAATAGAGCGATTGATTAAGATGTTTTCTTCGGCCGGTAATCCATAAGCCCGGCTAAGTGTTTCTTCTTGCTTGAACTTTACATTGGCGTCGCCGGCTCGGTTTTCAATATATACAATTTTATTGTCAATGGTGGCTACCCCGGGAAAATATCCTTTATTCTTTTTATAAGTCTTTTTAGCATCATATTTATTGTTGGCAGTTGTTTGATTGTCATAAAGAAAATCGTAGTATTTAGCTTCTGTTAATTCTTTGGTTAGTTTTAACGATTTTATATTTAACACTGATTATCACGGGAAAAATAATACGTAATCTATAATGTTAACTCTCAGCTAATTAGAAAATAGGAGAAATAAACCCTGATTTTGTTAATATTACGTATATAAACTACCGTGATTATCTATATTTAAACGATTAAATTTCTCGTTTATGTTGAAACTGTAACCAATGCCTGAATCGGACTCATATTTTGTATTGCTTGTTTTGAGTTCATTTAACACCCGCAAAACCGTGTCTGCGCTGGTGACATTGTTGCCGGGTATGGAGGACAAATACTCGCCAAGATGAGTGTTGATATCTTCAATATAGCTCTCACCGGACAAAAATACACAAGCCAAATTCTTGATACTGTCCCTGTAACTATAACCAACCAACTTGCCCCTAATTCCTAATTCATTGTCTATCTTATTACTAAGACCTGAACTGTAAAATTTTTAGTTTGTTTTATGCAACTAAAATACGTGATGAAATTATACGGTAAAATTCTGTGTAAATTATTTTTACATAGCTATTTGACCTGTTTTGTTAATAACTTAGTTTGCGGATGTAAGGGGATATAAAAAAAACTTTTTTCTTTTACGGGAATAGGGTAGGGACAAAACTCTTATTACAATTATTAGATACCATATGGAAATCATTTACGAATTTACAAATGTAATCCATAATGAACATATGTAAAATCAATGTTAGTGTACAAATGTATATTAAGCATGTTAAATATTTCAATTACAAAATAGCAAAGACATGTTTACAAATGTAATCCATAATAATCATGTGTAAACCAATGCTATAATACAAATACACATTAATCATGTTAAATGTATGAATTACAAGCTATTAAAAGTATATGTTTACAAATGTAAAGCATGTTGAGTGTTTACATATGTATATTTATTAATTAAAGGTTTTATAATTTGTGTATAATGTTTTAACTCAGCTATTTATTCTATTTATTGAATAATTTAGTTTAAATATATATGTGTAGCTTATAAATTTGTTAAGGAGAACAGAAAACACATGTTTAATATTGGAAATCAATTTTTAATAGTATTCATTCAATAATTTACTTTTATAAATGCGAATCACAAATGTAAACTATGACTTTTGTAAATAAAAAAGATTAAGGACAAAAGATTGTTATATATTTGTAAACAAAATTAAAAATGATGATTGACAGAATTAAACTCATTATGCAACATTTCGGACTTAGTTCCACACAATTTGCCGATACAATTGGAGCACAACGTTCGGCAATGTCGCACATTCTTTCCGAACGGAACAAACCAAGTTTAGATTTTATCCTTAAAGTAAAAGCTGCGTTTAGTAATCTCAAATTAGACTGGTTATTGCTGGGAGAAGGCGAAATGATAGAAAGCGATAAAAAAGGATCGACATTACGCGGTGGTAAAGTATTACAAGCAGAACTACCTTTTGAAAGGAAAGATAATGTAGAAAGGGAGCAAGTAATTACAGAAACTGTTAAAAATAGTCATAGGAAAGAGGAAAAAATTGTTTCCAAAACGGAAAATGTTCCATTACCTATTGTTAAAACTGCGAATAATATGCCTGAATTTGTTATGGTTTTCTACCTCGACGGTAGTTTTAAAACTTACAAACCAAAAAATTAATTTCAATTTTGTTGTTATTTTAGGGCTACTACATTCAATCATATCTCTTGCCTTTTCTTTAAAGCAACCGTTAAGTTATCGGTAATATTCCTTATTTTTGCAAACATAAAAAATTGTGTATGAATAGAACAGAAGTAAATGACGATTTGGAGTTTATGTTACAGAAAGTAGTTGAAGCTATGCAAGAAAAAAAGGCAAAAAAAATCGTCAGTCTTGATTTATCGCATATAACTAATGCCATTACAAAATATTTTATAGTTTGTCATGCCTCTTCCAAAACACAGGTAAGAGCGATTTACGACTATATATTGGAAAAAGTGAAAAAAGACTGTGGTGTGAATCCATACAACAAAGAGGGCTATGAGAATGCGGAATGGATTTTGATAGACTACGTGGACATTGTTGTTCATATATTTTTTGAGGAAATAAGAAATTTCTACCGCCTTGAAGAATTATGGGGCGATGCGATAAAAATTAATTACGATATCGAGCAGTAAGAATTGAAATAATTAGACTTAGCGACAGAATGGCAGAACAGAAAAAAGCAACAAAACAAAAAAGAGATAACAAGGAGAAAAAAACTCCCGGTATCAATCCTTTTGAAAGAATAAAAGGAACAAGTGGCAAGAAGCCAAAATTTAGTTTTTATTGGATTTATGGATTACTTGCTGTGGTATTTATTGCTATTCAGGTATTTAGCTCTACCAATGAACCAAAAAAAACTGATTGGAAGGAGTTCAAACAAATGCTTACCGATGGTGATGTAAACAAGATTGTGCTTGTTAACAAAGAAAGTGCCGAGGTCTATATAAAATCGGACAAACTCAAGGAAGAGCGTTACAAAGATGTAGCTAAAAAGTCGGGTTTTAGCAAAAGTTCTCCACAATATTATTATAATGTGGCCTCTCCCGATAAATTTATCGATCAAGTAGGAGATGCGCAGAAAGGTGTTTCAGATCCTGTGTATGTCGAAAGCGAAACGCGTCACGACTGGGGTATGGACATTATGAGCTGGATTTTTCCAATAATACTCCTTTTAGCTTTATGGTTTTTTATTATGCGTATGATGAGTAGGGGCGGAGGGGGTACCGGTGGTCAGATTTTCAATATAGGTAAATCACGAGCACAGATTTACGATAAAAAAGCAAGCGTAAATATTACCTTTAAAGATGTGGCCGGTCTTGAAGAAGCCAAGACTGAAGTTATGGAAGTAGTTGACTTTTTGAAAACTCCCGATAAATACACAAAATTGGGTGGAAAAATTCCGAAAGGAGTATTGCTGATAGGCCCTCCCGGTACCGGTAAAACTTTGCTTGCTAAGTCGGTAGCCGGCGAAGCTCATGTACCGTTTTTCTCACTCTCTGGTTCCGATTTTGTGGAGATGTTTGTGGGTGTAGGCGCTTCACGTGTGCGCGACCTGTTTAAACAAGCCAAAGAAAAAGCACCAAGTATTATTTTTATTGACGAAATTGACGCTATTGGACGTGCAAGAGGAAAAAATCCTATGACAGGTTCTAATGATGAACGTGAAAATACACTAAATCAGCTTCTTACCGAAATGGATGGATTTATACCTAATTCCGGTGTTATCATTATTGCTGCTACCAACAGGGCCGATATTCTCGACAAAGCCCTTTTGCGTGCCGGACGTTTCGATAGACAAATATTTGTTGAGTTACCCGATTTAGAAGAACGAAAGTCGATTTTTAAAGTGCATATGCGTCCATTGAAACTTGACAAATCGGTGGATATTGATTTCCTTGCCAGGCAAACTCCTGGGTTTTCGGGTGCCGACATTGCCAATGTTTGTAACGAATCGGCCTTGATTGCAGCTCGAAATAAACACCGTAACATCAATAGTCAGGATTTTATGGATGCCAGTGATCGTATTATCGGTGGACTTGAGAAGAAGAATAAGATTATTTCGGTGAGAGAGAAAAAGGTTGTCGCACATCACGAAGCTGGCCATGCTACGGTAAGTTGGCTACTCAAATATGCCAATCCACTGGTGAAAATTACTATTGTTCCCCGTGGGAAATCACTGGGGGCATCCTGGTATTTACCTGAGGAACGGCAAATTACAACTTATAATCAAATGTTCGACGAAATGTGTGCAGCTTTGGGAGGACGTGCTGCCGAAGAGGTTATTTTCGGCGAAATATCTACCGGTGCACTCAACGATTTAGAAAAAGTTACCAAACAAGCTTATGCTATGGTAGTGTATTATGGCTTGAGCGAAAAAATTGGAAACCTGAGTTTCTACGACTCCACCGGACAACAAGAATTTTCGTTCGGGAAACCGTATAGTGAAAAAACAAATGAAATTATTGATCAGGAAATTAGCAGAATCGTGGAAAAAGCTTATGATAGAGCAAAAAAAGTGTTGACAGAGCATCGCGAAGGCCTCGAAAAACTTGCGGCAAAACTTCTAGAAAAAGAAGTGATATATAGCGATGATCTTGAAGCAATTTTTGGTAAACGTACTGGTGCCAGACCTCCCAGCATTTTGCAACATATGAATGAGATAAACAGAAAAAAACTTGTTCGAACTAGAAAACCGAAAGTTGCCAAAGAATTGCAAAAGCCATCTCGTGAAACTGCCAAAACCAAAATAGTTGGAAAAACTGAGAAACCCAAAAACGATAACCAAGAGCAAAAATAATGGAGCGTACCACCAAAAAAGAAAACGTTTTGCGGAAAATCAGATCGGCTTTGATAAGTAAAATCGAAAATCCGTTTATGGACATCGACTTTAATAGTTCGGTTTATTATGATTTGCAAGACGAAAAAGAAATTGTTTTCGCTAAGCATCTGATAGAAAACGGTGGAAATTTTATTTATTGCGAAAACGATAAGGCTTTTGTCGATAATTTGATGGAACTGAAAGAGTTGCAACACTGGGACGATTTTTTTGTTTATGACAAAAAGATAAGTGCGCTACTTGCTGCCAAAGGAATCGCCGTTACTGATGAAAAATCAAAATTTGAATACTTGCATACGGGTATTACTCGTTGCGAGTTTCTTATTGCACGTTTTGGTAGTGTGCTGGTTTCGTCAGCTTTGCACTCAGGTCGCCGTTTGTTTGTCTATCCCGAAGTACACATCGTATTGGCTTTTGCCTCACAGGTTGTTGTCGAATTAAAAGACGCTTTTGTAGCAATACGAAAAAAATATCCCAAACGTTTACCTTCGCAAATGACACTAATTACCGGTCCAAGTAGAACTGCCGATATTGAGAAAACACTTGTGATGGGAGCACATGGCCCCCGAGAACTTTTTGTTTTTATGGTGGATGACGAGTGATTGATTATTGGTTGTTTAAAAAAGATTATGTTACCACTGAAAAAAATTATGATTAATAATATTTTTGGGGTTTTTTAAAAAATATATGGGTAGAACACACTTTTATAAAGGTAACTACTCAGCCGGTATGAAAAGTGGTACATGTTGTTTTATATCAATATGTTAAGTGCGATAATAATCATTTTTATAATTATTGGAATAAAAACATA
>QIKE01000151.1 GCA_003232915.1 Bacteroidota bacterium
GTTCTGCCACCTTATATAAACGATAACGCGTCAAAGGATGATCATCGTTTACCGGATATAACTCCGATGCCCCTGAATTATCTTTAAGCCACCGTTCGGTGTCCAATTCGCTTGAAGGATGTAGAAGTTTTGATGTTAGAAGTTGTTGGGCTACCGCACGATGTCTTTCGTCAAGGCCTGTCTTTGATAATACGTTTTCTATCTGAAAAATATCAAAGGCCTGTCGTACAAGCCATTCTCCACCAATTGTCCGGCTCTCAAGCTGTTCAAGGCTCTCAACCTCCTGATAGTTTTGTTTAATTTCATCCGCAAGTCTCTTTTTTTCTCTTTATGCTTCAAATACTCAACTACATCAGCAATGTCATCGAATAAATCTTTTATTAAACCAATGGTATTAGCCTCCTCCATAACATAGTGCCAACCCTTTTCCGCATCATATTCTATCCAGTCATTTTCTTTCAGCATATCGATATACAATTTATTATGTGTATTACAAAAGTAATTTTTCAATACGAAAAACACAAATGGGGCACTACCGAATGGGATTTGAGTTTTCATCTATCTGATATTCAATATGGTATTGTTATTTGGAATGTTTATAAATTTATACGTAAAAATTTATAAGCCTATATTACAACGCATTACAAAATTAAATTTTCCCTTGAATTTTTTGCTTTTGGGTTCAGATTTTCAAGTTGGGTTAAGAAATAACTTGCCTATATATTTCTTCCGTTTATACCAAAACGATAGATTGTAGTTTGCGCATATTGTTCTCCTTGACGTAAAACGACTGAAGGAAATTGGGGATGATGAGGAGCATCGGGAAAAGCCTGTGTCTCAAGACAAAAAGCATAATGTTTTTTGTAAATATGCCCTTTTTTACCTTGTATGTTATCGAGATAATTGCCCGAATAAAATTGCACGGCAGGTTGTGTGGTATATAACTCTAAAAACCTTTGGCTACGTGGTTCTTCAACCCTTGCGGCAAGCTTATGGATATTGCCTTCCGAATTAAGTACAAAATTAATGTCGTAGCCTGGTTCTATTTCTTTGATGCATTTGCCAATTTCCTTAAAGGTACGAAAATCGTAAGGAGTATCCTCAACGCTCTTTATTTCTCCCGTAGGGACAAGTTCTTCATTTAGCGGAGTAAACATATCTGCATCGCATCGAAAAAGGTGGTTGTAAACAGTGCCGCCGCCTTCACCTTGCAGATTGAAATAACTGTGGTTGGTTAAGTTAACAATCGTAGGTTTGTCGGTAACGGCTTCATATTTTATTATCAAACTGTTTTCATTAAGCGTATAAGCAATAGTAACTTTAAGGTTTCCGGGATAGCCTTCTTCACCGGCTATGCTAAAATATGTCAAACGGAGTGTGTTTTTATCGGATAGTAATTCATATTCCCATAGCTTTTTGCTAAATCCTTGGATTCCACCATGCAGTTGAAGCATGCCGAGGTTTTTTGTCAAAACATACTTTTTTCCATCAAGGATAAATTCGCCATAGCCAATACGGTTGGCACAGCGTCCTACAATGGCACCAAGATAGGCCGGATTTTGTAAATAGGGTTCTAAAGTATCGTAACCAAGGACTATGTCAGCAAAATGGCCTTTACAGTCGGGGGTAGATAGTGACGTGATTATTCCGCCGAAATCGGTAACTGACATCCTTGTACCGCAGGTGTTTTCAAAAGTAAAAAGATGTACTGTCCTTTTGTTGGAGAGTTTTCCAAATTTTGTTTTAGTCAGCATTGTTTTCCATACTTAAAAATCATCAATATACAAAAACGTCTTTCGGTTTTTTAAATTGAATTCAGCAAAAAGTCTTTATTAAAATATTTTCAAAAGTAGGAATGCCGGAATTAGTAACCCAATTCTTTTTTCAATTGGCATGACCATTTTTTTGCTCTTTCTTCCGTTAAATCCCACTGGTTATTTTCGTCTAAAGCCAATCCAAAGAACATGTTGTTGAGTATGCCTTCCGAATCGGTAAACTCGTAACCCTCAATGGGCCACCGGCCAATAATTTTCGCTTTAGTTTTCTTCAATTCTTTTTCAAAAGATCCCAAGCCGTCAACAAAATTTTCAGGATACAAAACCTGATCGCCAAGTCCGAAAAAAGCTAAGGTTTTACCCGATAAATCAATGTCGGCAAGCTGTCTGAAAAATTTATTCCATTCGTTGTTGGCCGAAGCTTGTTCCCAATGGTCGGCACCAATAGTAGCAGATCCCAATATCAAAAATTCGTAATTGTCGATATTTTTAATGTCAAAACTAACAAGGTCGAAAATGTCAATTGATTCCATGTTGAATTGATTATAAATAATTTTAGCGGATTGTTCAACATTTCCGCCTTTTCCCCAATATAGCAACACCGTTTTTTCCATTTTTATAAAATTGATCGTCCGGTAAAATTAAAACTTATTGTTATACATTCAGTCTTAGAATGATTAAAAATTGAAATACCTCCCATACTAACCGAAAAAGCACAAAAAAAATTAGTAGCTATTCAGTCGAAATGACATAGTTAACACATTGAATATTACAGTATTAATATTTTTTAACCAAATGACAACAAAACGTTACCTACAGAATATCAATGAAATAAAATTTTATTATGAAAAATATTTGAATATTTATCAAATCCATTTTATCGTATCATGTTGATATTTAGAATTATAAATTGACTGAATAATTACAAAAATTAATCTTTTGGATTACTCCGAAACATAAATCCACAAATAATTTTTAAAAGAGACTTATTTATTAATATGTATTGATAAAACATTGCTTGTCAAACCGAACTCATTAATTTTATTGTGCATTTATTCTGTAATGAAATGTATGAAAATTCGCACCTATTTTTACATTTTTATTTACGAATTTGCTGTGATGCTGTATATATTAACAAATTATTGGTTGAGTAAAGCTACGGGATAACACTTCTTACTCACGAAATTTTTAGTCAAATCTTATAAAAGATAAATTCAAGAAAAAGCAGATATTATGTGTGAAAAAGTCAAATATATCTTTATGGGCTAGGGCGGCATATATTAACGTGGGGGGAGCCGTGCCAAAATCTATTGAGATTTACAACGTAAAAGTCTAGCAGACGCTATAGTTAATAATCCACCTTTAAAATTGTGGCTTTGGTTGAAACTCATAGGCGGCTTTTAAGCATTTCTATTTTTTTAATTTTAAGTACGGGTTAACTATTTTAGAATCAGGAAGTTTTAATTTACCTCTTAAATCGTGATTCGTTAAGTAATATTCATCATTCAGTTTTTATCGACAAACGAAAAAGCGTAGCCAAAAGAACGTTACAACGCCCAAAGGATGTGGTTTTTCAAGTTGGAATAAAAAAAGCCCGTGAATTCACAGACTTTTCTTCTTAAATTTTCTATCTCAATGAAAAGGTCGCATGACCTATGTAATTTTCGTCTTCATAAATATCTACATTATAAAGACCAGGTTGCATTTCGAGTGATTTTCTACGATTCCAATACAAACAAAGGTCAATTGCTTCGTTTTGGTAGTCTACTTTTTTAAGAATGGAATATTGCAAACGTTCGTTTTTATAAATAAACGAATATTTATCGGTTCGGCCTTTTGTCAGAATTTTTTTGTTGGGACGCGCTATACGGATATATAGGGTTTTTTTACCTGGTTTCACTACCGTATTTTCGCCAATTGTAAAACATACTTTAATTTTATCAAGGCGACGGATTTTATCAGTTGGTTTTTCTCTTTTACCGCCGGCGAGATGAATGCCTCCGACCTGATAGCCGTAAACTGGCAAAACAGCAGCCTTTTTTACCTGATTATCAAGCGATTCTTTTATTTTTGAAAGTTCTATGTTCTTTTGCTTTTCAACCTTTATCTCTTCTTTAATTTTAAAATTTTCCTTTGTCAAAGCGTGGTTAACATCATAAATCGAATCCATCTGGCGGATATAGCCTTGCGAAATTGTTTGCAAACGCGCCAGCTTTTTTTTCACTTTATAATATTCCCAACGGGTATTCAACAACTTTTTTATTTGCACTGCATTAGCCTGAATAATACTATCTTTTGACGACAACGAATCGGACAAAACGCCATAAGCTTCCTTGATTTTGTTGTGTTCGCTCATTAACGAATCAAGTTCTTTTTCTATTTCTACTTTTTGCATCTCCTTATCTACCAGTAACTCATGCATATTGTCTTTTACGGAAATGAGCTTGATGGAAAGCCCGATAATTCCTAGAGCCAAAATAACCAACGCAATGTATAACCAAAGGTTTATGTTTTTGCTCTGTAACTTGTTTTGATTAACTTTGTTGTTTTCCATAATAAATTATTTTTAACTTGCAAAAATAAAGACATTTGATATCAAAACCAAAATGTTCAATCTTGCAAATGTTTATCTTTATAAAATTTAAACGAAAAGAGTGAACTAATTATTATAATAATGAATATAGAAATCAGAAATTATCGACATGGAGATTATTCTACCATCATAGACCTGTGGAAAGCTGCCGGATTACCCTATAAACCTTATGGTCGTGATAGTCGTGAAAGTATTGAAAAAGAGATGGGTAGAGCTTGTGGAAATTTTTTGTTTGCTATAAACAGTGGTAAGGCAATCGGGTTAGTATTGGCAACCTTCGATGGCAGAAAAGGCTGGATAAATCGTCTATCCGTTTTACCCCAATACCGGAATAAAGGTGTTGCGTGGCAATTAGTTGTAGCCGCAGAACAATGGTTCGAACAAAACGGAATACATATTTATGCCTGTTTGATAGAAGATTATAATAATACTTCTTTCGAAGTCTTCAAAAAGATGGGTTATATTCCTTTTGAAGGAATTCATTATCTTACAAAAAGAAAATTTCCCGAAATCTGATAAATTTATTGTGGCCTAAGTTATTCATTCAAAAACTAACAATCGGCAATCATCATATATTTAGCCGTTTAGGTTGTATTTTTCATTATATATCTACATTTTATCAACCCTTTCGTTCTCTCATCCTCTCATCCTCACATCCTCTCGTTCTCTCGTTCTCTCGTTCTCTCATCCTCTCATCCCCTCATCCTCTCATCCTCTCATCCTCTCATCCTCTCATCCTCTCATCCTCTCATCCTCACATCCTCTCATCCTCTCATTTTCTCTCACTCTCACATCCTCTCATCCTCTCATCCTCTTATCCTCTCATCCTCACATTTTCTCTCACATCCTCTCATCCTCTCATCCTCTCATCCTCTCATCCTCTCATCCTCTCATCCTCTCATCCTCTCATCCTCTCATCCTCTCATCCTCTCAT
>QIKE01000129.1 GCA_003232915.1 Bacteroidota bacterium
ATGAAAAAAGGCAACACGAAAGGTGACAATTACATCAAAAATACAGAAGCTTTGACACTTAGAGAACTAGATCGATTGTTAGATCAACAGTCGGGTAACATAAACTTGCTTATGAAAAGAGCCGAATTAAAATACAAAAACGGCCTCTACGGTGCTTCTATCAACGACTACAACAAGGTTATCGAATTACAACCTGAAAATAAGCATGCCAAGGCACAGGTTGACATTATATCTACAATTTTGCGCTATACCAATACAGACATTTTTGCAAGTACCAACACCAATATGGATCCGTGGTTTGAATAAGAAAAATTCGGTAGTGTCATAAAATACTTAACCGGAACATACCTTCTTACGAATCAGGTGTTAAACTTACACAATTTTGCTAAAGCATAACGTCAACATTGCAATATTCACTTTTTAGAGCAACATATTGATTACTCTTTCATTATGATTAAATTTTCGATGTTGTTTTCATCAGGTTTTTTTGACGGTTTCAGGCAAAACATGCGTGAAAACATCATCCGTAATATCATCGAACATTTAAAACAGGGGAGCTATTTTCATATCTTTAGTTTTGCCGGGTTCGACGCATATTGCTTTATTCCCCTACTAAGCGTGGCTGACGACTGCTCAAAAATGGATATAGCCTAAGATACAAAAGAAAAGGATGAGCAAGATATTTCGTTAGTGATTGCAAAGCCAATTTTTACTACTTTTGTTCCGCTACGAATAAAAAAGCTAAAGCATTGAATTTATTATTTTTTAATTTCGGTTCGGGAGAGATATTACTAATTGTCCTTGCTGTTTTTTTAGTTTTCGGTCCGGATAAATTACCCGGACTTGCGCGTAATCTCGGTAAATTTATCAACGATATGAAACGAGCTACCGAAGACATCAAAACAGAAATTAATCGTGAAGCCGATCGCTATGAAAGGGGAAAAAAGCTTACGGCATACAAAGAAAAAGTGAAGACCGAAGAAAACAATCCGGCAGAACAGAAAACAGGCAATGAGCACATTGCCGATAAAATTAAGAAACCGGAAGACTCTACACCGAAGAGTCAATAATTTAACAACATTTGCGTTATCAACAAAATAATACTGAAAGGATGAAAACACTGCATGGAAAATTATCTCTTTTACTTGTCATCTTTCTTTTGCCTGTTATAATGTTTGCACAGCGGAAGAATCCTGCCCATGCTGCCGACAAACTTTTCGACAAGCAACAATATTTTGCCGCCATTGACAAATACAAGAAGGCTTATTCCAAGGTAAAAAGAAACAAAGAAGAAAAGCACAGGATAACTTATCAATTGGCAGAGTGTTATCGCTTGACTGAAAATTACAAAAGAGCCGAAATTACTTACAGAAGATTGTTAAGATATGGATGGGATAAGCGTAATCCTGAAATATTGCTTCACTATGCCGATGCGCTAAAAATTGATGGAAAATACGATGATGCTATAGCACAATACAATGCCTACGCCGAACGTGTTCCGGATGACCCACGCGGACGACTTGGAGCCGAATCGACGGCTCTTGTACAAAAATGGATAGAAAATCCCTCGAAATACAAAGTTACGGATGTAAAAAAAATCAATTCACGGGAAGCTGATTTTGCACCTGCTTTTGCTAACGATAATTATAACGAGCTAATATTTACATCTACCCGTGAGGGTGCAGTAGGAAAACTAACCGACCAATGGACAGGGCAAAATTTCAGCAGTCTTTTTGTAACGAAGCAAGACCGAAAAGGGGAATGGAGCGAACCCGTTTTGCTCGACAATTCCGATAATATTGATACGAAAGCCAACGAAGGTGCTGCACAAATGAATGCCAAATTCAACACTTTGTATTTTACACGCTGCCCTAATGATATCCAACAACAGTCGGGTTGCCAAATTTACAAATCACGTCGAACGGGCCGCAGTTGGGGGAAAGCCGATATGGTTGCCATTAAAAGTATTGATACGCTTTCGACCATCGGCCAGCCCACTGTTTCCAAAAGCGAACGGATTATCTATTTTGCCGCCGAACGTAAAGGTGGATTTGGCGGAAAAGATATTTGGGTAGCTACCCGCAAAAGTAAAAGCAAAAGTTTTGGCCGGCCAATGAACATTGGCCCCGTAGTAAACACCAAAGGCAATGAAGTTTTTCCCTTTCTGCGCAACGACACTACACTATATTTTGCTTCCGACGGACATGGAGGTATGGGGGGACTTGACATTTTTGTTACCACTATTGATAGTGCTGGAAATTGGGGTGAACCTAAAAATCTGAAATATCCCATCAATTCTACCTACGACGATTTCGGCATCATCTTTCACCCAACAGAAAAATGGGGCTACCTAAGCTCTAACCGTAAAGGTGGCCGCGGTAAAGAAGATATCTGGTATTTTATCGAACCACCTCTTGAGTTTACCCTATCGGGAACAATTACCGACAACCGTAGCCTTTTGTTTGTGCCCAACGCAACAGTGAAAATTGTAGGCTCCGGCGGTGTTTCGCTTACCACAATCACTAATGATAAAGGATATTATTCTTTTGGGAAAAGCCAAATAAAACCCAACACTACTTACGGAATCTTAGTAAGTAAAGAAAATTATTTTAATGATAAAGGAAACGCCACAACCAAAGGGGTGGAATTCAGTAAAGATTTTACAAAAGATTTTATTCTAAAACCAATACCCGAAGAACCTATCGTATTGCCTGATATTTTATACGATTTGGCTAAATGGAATTTGAAACCGCAGTATCAAGATTCGTTGCAAGGGCTTATACAAACCTTGCGCGACAATCCTAATATCGTGGTAGAACTCGCTGCGCATACCGACTCGCGCGATACCCAAGAACGAAACGACATTCTTTCGCAACGACGGGCAACTTCCGTAGTCGATTATCTTATCCTACGCGGTATAAACCCTTCACGCCTCGTTGCCAAAGGTTATGGAGAAAGAGTTCCGCGTAAACTGAAAAAAAATATTGTTAAAGATGGCTTCCTGTTTAAAAAAGGTACTCTTCTCAACGACAAGTATATCAATTCGCTTAGCAATAAGGCCGAAAAAGAAGCGGCATATTCACTAAACCGTAGAACCGAATTCAGAGTATTGCGTAAAGATTTTGTTCCTGAAAATACTAATGCTGGAATTGGTAATATAAAGGTAGCTGTTAATCCCAACGATAGTACAGTATCGTTTTCTCAAGAAGCCAAAACTGGAATTTATCTTACCCAATTCATTGTTAACGGTTATAACGAAACTTTTGCCTACGATAAAAACGCCGCGGCTATGATTTCTATCAACAAAGCTATGGAAATGCTACAAAAAGGTACAATCACTAAAGACGACCTTGTGGGAGACCCCAAAAAACTCCTGAAAGACAATAAACTTGTCAACAGGGCAATGATTAACTTGCGTGATGTAACCATCGCTAACCAAACCGTAAACAACATCAAGGTTAGAGTAAACTATAAACTGAAATACAACTTTGTTTTTGGTAGTGAAGTATTGTCGAAAAGCGGAAAATATATCTTCAACACCAAAAGCCATGTGTTGACCATTGAAAGAAAAAAATAATGCAAGAATCCTCGCGTTACAGTCGCCGCGGTGTTTCTGCCTCTAAGGAAGAAGTGCACGCTGCAATAAAAAACTTTGACAAAGGTTTGTATCCCAACGCTTTTTGTAAAATAATACCCGATATTCTCGGCGGCAGCAAGTTTTATTGCAACATAATGCACGCCGACGGGGCCGGAACAAAATCGTCCTTGGCTTATATGTATTGGAAAGAAACCGGCGACTTAAGCGTGTGGGAAGGCATTGCACAAGATGCTGTTGTAATGAACATCGACGATCTGTTGTGCGTGGGTGTAACCGACAATATTATACTGTCGTCAACCATCGGGCGCAACAAAAATCTGATACCCGGCGAAGTGGTTGCTGCATTGATCAACGGCACCGAACGATTTCTTGAAAAAATGCGCCAATGGGGTATTAACATACACCTTACCGGAGGCGAAACAGCGGATGTGGGCGACCTCGTAAGAACCGTTATTGTCGATTCAACAGTAACAACTCGTGTTCGACGCAGCGAAATTATCGAAAACAATATTCGTTCAGGCGATGTTATTGTTGGCTTGGCCTCTTTTGGTAAAGCCGATTACGAAGATATGTACAATAGTGGCATAGGAAGCAACGGTCTTACATCGGCACGCCACGATGTGTTTACTAATGAATTGGCATTAAAATATCCCGAAAGCTTTAATCCTTTAATACCCCGAAGTTTGGTGTATTCCGGTAAACTACAACTTACCGAACCTTCACCGGTTGAAAATGTTAACTCGGGGAAATTGTTGCTGTCACCCACACGTACTTATGCGCCTGTTATTAAAGCCATATTTGATGATTACAAAAAACAAATCCACGGTATGATTCATTGCAGTGGAGGCGCACAAACAAAAGTACTGCATTTTGTTGAACATAAGCATATTATTAAAGATAATTTCTTCGACATCCCTCCTCTTTTTATGTTGATTCAGGCACAAAGTAAAACCACTTGGAAAGAAATGTATAGGGTTTTTAATATGGGACATCGTATGGAGTTGTATGTGTCGCCCGATTTAGCTAAACCAATAATTGACATATCAAAATTTTTTGGCGTGGATGCCCGAATTGTGGGTCGCGTTGAAGCTGCGGACATAGCCCGTTTAACCATTAATTCGCAACACGGAAAATTCGAGTATTAAAGTTCAGTCTGTGGCCGGCGTTTGATTGTATTACAACCTTAAACATCTTATTTTAAATGAACTATTGTAAATACGAAAAATCATTTATACACTAAACGGTCTAAATCATTTCACTTTGTATAGAAGATAAACGCTATGTAGCGCCGGCAAGAAAACGCCCGATTTTTGAAATTTGTCAGATTCGGAAGGAAAAATATTTTGCAATTTTTGGAGATTTTTTTCGGTTTTTTCAAAAAT
>QIKE01000131.1 GCA_003232915.1 Bacteroidota bacterium
CTCCTTTGAAGCTTTACGGAACACGTTAGATAGCTGGGAAAATAACGGACAGCCGTATAAGACGCTCAACAAATAAGAAAAATAATTACTTTTGTTTAACATTAAAAAGGGAAACGATGAAAACAGATAGTTCAAAAATTCGACTGCCGGCTTTTCGAGGAAGTTTTTATCCTGCCACGAAGGAAGCTATTAATGACTTTATGCAAAAAAATGAAGTTGAAACTCGGAGACAAGCATTAGAACTTTCGCAACTTACCGATGGACAGTCTATACACGGACTAATTGTACCACATGCAGGTTGGATTTATTCAGGAAAAACAGCATTTGTTACTCATCGTTTGCTAAGGTTTATTAATCCCGAAAAGATTGCTTTGCTCGGTCCTTCTCATAATTTTTACTTTCGGGGAGCCGTTGCCGACAGCCGCGATTTTTGGGAAAGTCCTTTGGGAAAAGTCTCTATACTTAGCGACAGGTATTTTATGCCGGAATCTTCTATTCACGATGCGGAACATTCCATTGAAGTACAAGTGCCTTTTGTGCAGTATTTTTCGCCTTCTTCGGCTTTGCTTCCTTTGGTAGTAGGCGAAATGAGCTCGGCATTGTGTGATGAATATGCAAGCCACTTGCTCGACGGGCATTATTTTCTTATTCTCAGCACCGATTTAAGTCATTATCAGCCTTTGAAGGAAGCAAAAAAGTGCGACTCACATAGCATTTCGCTAATAGAAAAGCGGCAAGCACAAGGGATAGAAGCCTGTGGTATTAATCCCTTAAAAATAGGATTTTCGTTTATGAACCGGTTGCGATTGTCTGCTCATTTGATACATTATTCCACATCCGCCGATGTTTTTGGCGATATTTCGTCGGTAGTGGGTTATGCCGGTTTTTGGTTTTAATACGTTTGCTTTTCTTCAAAAGAACACACCGAATAAACTTGGTAAGAGGCACCGTAATAGTTACTTTGTGGTAGGCCGGCTTTTTGGGCAAGCTGCTTGAGAAAATCTTTCGGATTGGTAATTTTTTTCCAAACTTGTGGTAAAAATGTTGCTTGGTAAAAGCCTTGTTTAAGAACGACACCTTTTTGCTGAATTTTTTGGAATAAATCTTCCATAGAAGTGTAGTTTATGGGAGTTGGCCGGCTCAAAATACTGATTTCAATTTTCACCTTGTATATTTCGTTGCTATCAAGGGGTTCGAATCTGTTATCGAAAAAGGCAGCGTGGAGACTATGGTGTATTAGATTTTGTAATAGGTTTTCGTCAGGCTGTGGTTCTAAGCTACCAATACATCCTCTAAGATTTTGCCTATGCCCCTCCGTTAAAGTTACAAAACAACTCAGGTTTTCCGACAAGAGTGGAATGTCTGGAATTTCTATCCGGCCGGTAAACCATTTTACAAAAGCCGCCACATCGGTATGTTTGGGTCGTGCACCCATACAATGCTTGTTTTCAATAAACTTAAAAAAACCTGAAAGTGTCTGCCTCGACAATGCAAGAAGTAAGTTTTTTTCTTTTTCGGATAAGTGAATCATAGTTTTTATATTTATAATTTTCTGTTTTCTATATCTTTTAAAACTGTTCGGGTTGGTTAACTCCCCAAATCAAAAATTTCGTTTTCTATTTTACGTTTTAAAAATACCTTTAATGCGATACCCGCAACGAGGGCATTTTCCAAGTTCGAGAATATTTTGTGAAACTTGATAAGCATTTCTAACAATCAGTTGCAAACCACATTGCGGGCAACTGCTTGTGTTTTGTTCGTGCGGAATGTTGCCGAGATAAACATATTGCAAGCCCTCTTGTTTTCCTATGGCTTGGGCTTGTTCCATTTTTGCTACCGGAGTAGGGTGTGAAGATTGCATACGATAAGTAGGAAAAAAACGGGAAATATGCCAAGGGATTTCTCTGTCTATGGAAGCAATAAAACGAGCTATTTCTCTAATTTCGTTATCCGAATCGTTTTGTCCGGGTATAAGCAAGGTGGTTATCTCCAATTCAATACCCGCTTCATAAGCTCTTTTGATGGTTTCTAACACCGGTCGCAACCGTCCTCTGCATAGCTTTTTGTAAAAATCGTCGCGAAAAGCTTTCAAATCAATGTTCATAGCATCAATTTTTCCTTCGAGCAATTTAAGGGTCTCCGCTGTTTCAAAACCATTGCTTACGTATATGTTTTTCAACCCGTGTTGGTGAGCTGCCGTTGCCGTATCTAAAACAAATTCCAAAAAAACAACCGGTTCGTTGTAAGTGTATGCAATTGATTGACAATGATTTGTAATTGCAGTTTCAAGCAATTGCCTCACACTTGTCTTTTGTCCGCGAATAGCATTTCCTCGTAACTGACTGATATCGAAATTTTGACAAAATGCACAAGTAAAATTGCAACCGGCAGTACCTATTGACAAAGCCTTGCTTCCAGGTAACACATGAAACAAAGGTTTTTTTTCGATGGGGTCAACGTTTATGGCAATAGGAAACTCATAAACGGTTGAGTATAATATCCCTTCATGGTTTTTACGCACGCCGCATATTCCGTAATGTCCTTCCGCAATCGTGCAGCGATGACTACAGGCATTGCAGAGTACTTTTTTTTGCAGAACCGATTCCCATAACACAGCTCTATGTATTGTGTTTTTCAATTTCATTTTTGTATGTTTTGCCAAAATTACAACGATACCGTTAGATTATTTATTCTTCTTTGAGTTTTCTTTTAAAAACGGTATTCAATAGAAACATCCGTTGCGGGATAAATAATGTTTTCAGCTATCGGCTATAGAAAAATTGGCAAATAAAAAGATCATATTTTTATTTTTTTGTCAACAGACGAAACGGGTTTTCCATTAATATTTCTCGCCCCAAAATAATTTCGACATGTGCATTTATAAAATATATTTTGGTGCGCCACACAGCCTCTCCAATCCCTATCGCAAAATCTTTTTACTTTTGCCTTTTGCCTTTTGCCTTTTGCCTTTTGCCTTTTGCCTTGTTACGCTTGCTTGGAATACTAATCATTTAGTTTAATAAACTCTTAGTATTCAAACCTTCGCAATCATCGGACTTGACATTCTTTGAAAAGAAACTAAAAAAAGTTTTCTTGCTGATACTATGTATGATAAGACCAAACAGGCACAACAAACATCCTAAATTTCACTGCGTCAATCTAACAAACTATAAAGCCATTCTATTTCGTATGCATAGCGGCTTGCGTCTGGGGTTTCGAGAATAAGAGGGATATTATCGAAACGGCTATCGTTTATAATTCTTTTAAAGACTTCTTCGCCGAGAAAACCTTTTCCAAGATTATGGTGGCGGTCGACACGGCTGCCAAGTTCATTTTTCGAGTCGTTGATGTGCATACCTTTTAAATATTGAAAACCAACTATCTCATCAAATTCACGGAATGTTCTTTTATAGCCTTTCTCCGTTTTAATGTCATATCCGGCAGCAAAAGTATGGCAAGTATCAAGACATACGCCAATACGGCTTTTGTCATCTACTTTATTAATAATGAATTGCAAATGTTCGAAACGAAAGCCCATATTGCTTCCTTGTCCGGCGGTGTTTTCAAGCACGGCAATCACGTCCTTTGTTTTGTTAAAGATTAGGTTTAGCGATTCGGCAATGGTGTTAAGACAAACATCTTCCGGAATTTGTTTAAGGTGCGAACCTGGGTGAAAATTAAGACGGTCAAGTCCCAGCAATTCGCAACGATGTATCTCGTCGAAAAAAGAATCACGAGATTTTTTCAGTTTTTCGGCATCAGGATTACCAAGGTTAATCAGGTAACTGTCGTGTGGCAGAATTTGGCCGGCTTCGTAACCGTATTTCTCGCAATTTTTTCTGAAAAGAAAAATGTTTTCGTCAGTCAGCGGTTTCGAAAACCATCGTTTTTGATTTTTAGTAAACAAAGCAAAAGCCTTGGCTCCCATATTGTGCGCATTTATAGGGGCGTTTTCTACACCTCCCGAAATGCTAACATGTGCTCCTATATATTTCATGAAAATAATTTTTACAAAAATAGAAAAAAGCTACATTGCATTTTTAATGTGCCTGAAAAAATAGTTTTTCTTGTTAATAGAGATAACTTCTCAGCCGGTTGTATGTTATTTTTTCGCTTATTATTTGATACAACGTTTTGAGATGACCTAACTTACTGATAGCCAATAGCATTAATTTCATTTATATTTTATAATCAATATGATACAAATTCCAAAAAGCGGTATATGCAGCAGTTTTTATTCGACCCTAATCAATAATAGAGGTGGAAAAAACGAACATATTTTCTATAATAAATTGGTTTTTTCGATTAAGGAAGAAATGGTTTTAACCACGTACAATGGCAAGGTCTTATATGTTTACCAAAATTTATATTAATTCCATTATCAGCACAAACAATCTGTCGGTGAATAGTTGCCCGGCAATATCATCTTTTGTTCCTTCATAAAACAACTTATCAAAGATGCTGAAAAGATTATGAATATTTATATCCCAGGGAAAAGATATGAAAATAAGCATCCGAAGTAATAAAGCCGGCGAATAATCCTTTGATTTAAAGTTGAATATATTGCTTGTAATGGAATATGAAGTAAACATCAAAAACCTTCACAATGTTTGAGAACGCCTTTGTGGGACTTTTAAAATAATCCGTAAACTCAAATAAATTTTTACTATCTTTGATATGTAGCATATTTAACATCTTTTGGACTTTGTAACTCCTATAAAGGTAAGCATTTAGCCTAAAATATGCTACATTTTATTTTTTTTTTACTGATCTTTAACTATTTATGTGGTTACTGGAATTTGCTCCGAAACTTGAGTTATCTAAGACAATTTTTAATGGAAAACCCCCGCTACCGCACGATTGTATCGTGTGGTTATATGCAAATATCTCCATGAGTCCGATCTAAAAAGGTTACAATTTGGTTTCAGCCACTTT
>QIKE01000153.1 GCA_003232915.1 Bacteroidota bacterium
CTCATGTGGAGAATCTAAAAGAGCGGATTCCTATTCAGATACAAGTATCTAAAAAGAGAAACGGAGTGAGTGAAGTCGAGATAATTTAAGGAATATTGAGTACGTCATCATTTCCCGTGATTTTGATTAATAATTTCCTTGTATGTAACAGTGTCCGTATTCGTTGCCTGCTTCATTATCCGCAGGAATAATAGCCCTCAACTTGTTGATGTCAAAAAATCAATACAATCCAGATAGGTCTTAAACATTTCTTCAAACTCCATTTGGTTTACCGGATAACTCATTCCGCAAAAATACTTCTTTATGGGAGACGGTTACATACCCTATGTAATGGTAGCTATTCAGCCGAAATGACATAGTTAACACATTGAATATTAAAGTATTAATATTTTTTAACCAAATTACAACAAAACGCTACCTACAGAATATCAATGAAATAAGATTTTATTATGAAAAATATTTGAATATTTATTAAATCCATTTTATCGTATCATGTTGATATTTAGCATTACAAAACGGCTGAATAGTTACAAAAAAATATCACTCTGCAAAAACAAAGTAATCCAACTAAAAATTATTGATCAATTTGATGATGAAAAAAGACTTCAAATCACCAAGTTTGGCAATTTGGCAAAACAACATGAAAGGTACGGTATTAGAATGAATTAAGGAAAACCAAGCCTTTAATGAAAGTGGTAAATCGTATTCTAATCAATTGTCCAAAATTGTTTTCGCATAGTTTTCCCAGCTCATATTTTTTGAGGTAGCTGCTACATTTTTTCTGGCGATGGGCTTTTCAATGGCTTTAATCATCACTTCGGCCATTGAGTCGATATTTTCAGGTTCGGCAAGGTAGCCATTAAATCCGTCTTTTATTGTTTCGGTAAAATGTCCGACTTTGGTAGCAAGCATCGGTAGTTTAAAATTGTATGCAATAGATTCGATACCCGAAGGGGTTGCTGTAAGATAAAATAGCATAATATTGTCGCTCACCTGAAAATATTTATATACCTCTTCGTTCGGAACAAAATCGTTGTTTACAAATACTTTATCCTTTATTTTCAAACTGTCAATAAGAGCAAGAGGATTGTAATTTTGTTCGTCGTCCTGCTTTTTCAAAAAAAGTTTTTTTGCCAACCCAAATATGGCGTTTTTTATTTTTGTTCCCAATTTATTGCTGTCGAGTGTATTCCAAAACGATTCGCCAACCACAAGCAGCGAAACATCGTCTCTTTGTGTGGTTACTTTGGCAAAAGCCCTGATAACGTCATGCAAACCTTTGTATTTGCGGATAAACCCGAAAAACATAAATACGTGTTTATTCAGTCCCATTTCTCTCTTGGCTTTGACCACATCAAAATCGGGGTCGGGACGAAACATATCATAAACCGGATGATACAATTTTAATACTTTGATACCTTCGTTTTTAAAAGGCTGTCCGTTTTCGATAATCTCAAAAGTTTTTTCCGGAAAAAGTTGTTTGAGTTCGTCGGCGGTCTTATACGCGTGAACGATATAGGCATCAGCATACCTTATGCCTCTGAGTGTAAAAAATTTATCAAGTGCACTTCCTTCTTTTTGTATAACAAAATGCAGATCGAAAAATACTTCCGCAGAAGATTGCTTTTTCAATTTATTTGCAATAAAGCTCAATGGTAGTCCTTGAATAGCAATTGCCCACTGGAAAATAACCTTGCTGGGGCAAAGGTTTCTGATAAGTCTAACCGTTGCTTTCCAACTTGCCGGATTGTTATAATTGGTAATATAATGAACTTTAATTCCCGTACCTTCAAGTTGGTCAACTTTGCTCTTGCGATCGATAAAATCGCGAGGAATAATAGCCGGATATTGCTGAGTCCACGAAACAATATGTACTTCTACATCGTCAATATGGTCGAAGGCTTTGGCAAGCGAAGAATTGTAGTTGGCAATGCCTCCTTTGAATTTTGGTCCCGGCCCGAAACAAACAATAGTTTTTTTCATTGTGGAAATCGTTACAATTTTTTCAGAGCGGCATTATACACCCGGTGCATACCTTCCACGAGTGAAATTTTCGGTGTCCAGCCGAATTTTTCTTTTACCAAAGTAGGGTCGCCATAGCGCGATTTTACGCCTACCGGTTTGTCGAGCAGAGGTTTAATGGTAGGTTTGTATCCTGCAAAAGAGGTAAACACTTCTATTAGTTCCAAAAACGAGGTTAATTTTCCCGAACCGATATTGTAGGCCGAGCCATTGTTTACCTTATCCATAAGTATTTCGATAAAATCAATAATATCGTCAATATGGACAAAGTCGCGGCCTTGTTTTCCGCTTCCCCAAACCTCGAAAGGATTTTCTTTACGGGCAGCACGGGCGGCAATGGCCGGAACGGGATAACTTGTCTCTTGATCTTCGCCGTAGCCGGAAAACGGTCTAATGCAAACAATGGAAATGCCATAATGTTTTGCTGCAATTTGTGCCAGAAATTCGCCGGTTAATTTAGTCCAACCATAGGTCATATCAGGGGTGCCGAGGTTTTTGTTAAAGTCGATATCATCTTCTTTCAAAGCAAGTGCCCCTTCGACATTTTGCAGACTTGTGGGATAGGCCGCGCTGGAACTCGGATAAAGTACTCTGTTAGGTTTATGACGTGTAATCCAATAGAAAAATTCGGCGTCAATACTCAAGTCAAGGCCTACCATCATTGGGTCGCCGTCAATTTTCATCCGGCCACCTACGATAGCTGCAAAATGGAAAACATCGCTAAATCGCTCGAAATTAATATTATATGTTTCCTGTATGTATCTCGGGCGTTGTCGCATATAAAATAACAGGTTTCTGAAATCGCCTTTCCAAAAATACATTCGTTCCTCAATTCCGATTACTTCGAGGTCTTTCAAAGGTTTGGAACTAAAGTTCTCAAGCCATTCCGACGGATGACGTCCGATGGATAAATCATCTACAACAAAAATTTTATCTTCGGTAGTTTTTAAAAGACGTTTTACAACATTCCGTCCTACAAAACCACAACCTCCTGAAACCAAATGTATTTTCATTAAACTAATTTTTAAAGTTGATGTATTTTTTAATTTTATAATTTCCTTTTTCTGGTGAATTTCTGGTAATCATTTCGCCGAGAAAACCAGCCAAAAAAAGTTGCGTCCCCAAAATCATTGATAGCAAGCCGAAATAAAATAACGGCCTGTCGGTCATTTTATAAACAGACAGAAAAAATTTGGTATAAGTTAAATAACCGGCGATGACGAAACCTGCAAAAAATAACAACGAACCGAGTGCTCCGAACAAGTGCATTGGTCGCTGTATAAAACGTGAAGTAAAGATAATAGTGAGCAAATCAAGATACCCTTTCAAAAAACGTTCGATACCAAACTTTGTTACCCCGTATTTTCGCTTATGATGCTCAACAACTTTTTCGCCAATTTTTTTAAATCCTGCCCATTTGGCAATAACAGGAATATAGCGGTGCATTTCGCCGTAAACATCTATGCTCTTTATCACTTCCGAATTGTAGGCTTTCAATCCACAGTTAAAATCGTGCAACTTTATACCTGATAATACACGTGTGGTGTAATTAAAAAAACGCGAAGGAATGGTTTTGTTGATAGGATCATGGCGTTTTTTCTTCCAGCCCGAAACCATATCATAATCTTCCTCTTTCACCATACGGAAAAGTTCGGGTATTTCATCCGGACTGTCTTGCAAGTCGGCATCCAATGTGACTACCACATCGCCCGAGGTCATTTTAAAACCTTGATTGAGAGCCGCCGACTTTCCGTTATTTCTCATAAAACGGATACCTTTTACATTATCGTTTTCCGATGTAAGATTTTCAATAACCTGCCACGAACTATCGGTGGAGCCATCGTCAACGTAAATGATTTCAAATGAAAAATGATTGGATTTCATAACATGCAAAATCCAATCATTCAATTCTTTTAGCGACTCGTCCTCGTTGTACAATGGGACAACTACCGAAATATCCATTACTAAATTTTTATTATGCGATGGTTCTGTCTTCACGCTTGGCAAAAATAGCAATTATTAATGAAAAAACAGTGGAAAAAAGAAGGTTCATAAGGAATTGCGTAAAGGCACTAATGCCAGGCTTGGCAAATATTTTTACTATACCTAATGCTTGGTCAAGGTCGGCATTGCTAATGTTGGGTTTCGACTCAAGGATTTTGTTTTCTGCTGTTGCAACAACGTCAAGCAAAATATTGGGATTGAGGTAGGTAAGATAAAAGTATGCATAAATGGCAAGCAGGATGGAGGCAAAAAAACCAATCCAAAAACCTGTGCCAAATGCTTTTCCGTACGATATTATCCCGTTGAGTCTCATATCACGAATGTTGGCTATTCCCCATATTAGACCACCAATGAGAATGATGTAACGTAAAAGATTGATGTACGACTTCTGCTCTATTCCAATAAGATAGATTAACAAATTGAATATTATTATTGCAATGCCTGTAAGCGCGCCAAAAAGAAGTAAATAACCAAATGTTGTTTTGTTTTCCATAGTTTGTAAATTTATAAAGAGGTAAAAATAAAAAAAATTATTGTAGGAAAAACAAAAACTATCTGTATTTTTGCGGCGGGTAAGTCTTATACGACCAGCTCCTGCTGAATTCCCCCAGACCCGGAAGGGAGCAAGGGTAAGCGGTTGTAGCGGTGCGATATAAGTAGCTTACCCATTTTTTTTAAATCCTTAAAAAAAAAATTAAGACTTTGAGACACCGGTCAGTTGGCCTACCCTTTTTTAGGGCACGTTAAAACTTGCACCGGTTGCAGAAATATCACCATCTCCTATTCGTATCCTCACTCCCTTCGTCTCAAATTTATACTAATACTACTTTG
>QIKE01000087.1 GCA_003232915.1 Bacteroidota bacterium
AAAACCGAAAAAAATCTCCAAAAATTGCAAAATATTTTTTCTTCCGAATCTGACAAATTTCAAAAATCGGGCGTTTTCTTGCTGACACTATATACATTAAAACTATAGAGATGCTAAGTGATTTTATGAATTGATAAACTATGATGAAATTTTTTATGAGACGTTAATTTTTTATGATTTGCCAAATATCTTTTTCTTTGGAAAAACTTTTTGGAATTTTATTACTATAAATGAGTCCAGTCTAAAAAGGTAAAAAAGCGTAAATATTTAAAATCAAAGTTTATCTCATCTCTACAGTATTCGCTTACTTTCAACAACTTCCCTTTAGGGTAATTAATGGTAAAATTACTTAAAATCATTATAGAACCTTTTTAGACCGGACTCCTAAATTATATAAGCAGATTACGACAAAATTGCATACCTTTTAATATTTTGATATATACTTGTTTGCGTATTTAACGGGAGAAGAACAGATACCCTATTAATTTAATAACGAACATGAGCAAAAAAAAAAATACTGAAATTACACTTCAACGGGCAATTTGATGATATGAAGAGCAGACAAAAATCTTATGAATAGAATTTAGATTTTTACAAATATTTCTATACTTAAAAAAACACTATTTTTGTCATTTTAAGCACTAAAGAAAAAATTATGGTACCAAAAATTTCTACGCTTTCCGGTTATCTACACGAACAACAAAAGAGCATAGCCAATCCCACGGGATTTTGGGCAAATATTGCAGAAACATTTTTTTGGAGGAAAAAATGGAAAGATGTACTCGACTGGGACTTCAACATCCCTAAAGTTGAGTGGTTCAAAAACGGAAAATTAAACATAACGGAAAATATTTTTGAACGACACATATTTATACAAGGAGAACAAAAAGCCTTAATTTGGGAACCCAACGACCCCGACGAACCCAATATAGAGTACACCTATAATGAACTTTTCTCTAAGGTTAAGAGATTCGCCAATGTACTTAGGCGACACTCTATTAAAAAAGGTGACAGAGTCGCAATTTATCTACCTATGGTTCCCGAATTGGCCATTGCCATGTTGTCTTGTGCCCGTATTGGGGCCATCCATTCGGTAATTTTTGCCGGATTTTCGGCCAATGCTCTTCAAGAGAGGATTAACGATGCCAAAGCTAAAATATTAATTACTGCAGATCAAGGGTTGAGAGGAAAAAAGGTTATCAACCTAAAAGAAACTGCCGATGAAGCATTAAGATCCTGTCCCACAATAAATTCAAATATTGTAGTTAGACGCACCGGTGGAACAATTAATTGGAATAATGAGAAAGATGTATGGTGGCACGGTGAGATGGACAAAGTTACTGACGAATCTAAAGCAGAGACTATGGATTCCGAAGACCCGCTTTTTATACTTTATACCAGCGGTAGTACGGGCAAACCCAAGGGTGTGGTTCATACCACGGGAGGTTATATGGTTTATACAGCTTATACATTTAAAAATGTGTTCCAATATTCTAATGGCGATATTTATTTCTGCGCTGCTGATATCGGTTGGATTACCGGACACTCTTATATTATATATGGTCCGCTTTTGGAAGGAGCCACCACTATTATGTTTGAGGGTACCCCCACTTTCCCTAATCCGTCAAGGTATTGGGACATCATAAATAAATATCAGGTCAATCAGTTTTACACTTCACCTACAGCCATTCGTTCTCTTATAGCATTGGGAGAAGAATGGATTGAAAATACCGAGATGAAATCGCTTAAAGTACTTGGCACTGTTGGCGAACCCATCAACGAAGAAGCGTGGCACTGGTATCATGATCATGTGGGGAAAAACCGCTGCCCCATTGTTGATACATGGTGGCAAACGGAAACCGGCGGCATTATGATTAGTCCTATCGCCGGAATTATCCCAACAAAACCTGCTTTCGCCACTCTGCCACTGCCAGGTATTCAACCCGTGATTATGGATGAGGCCGGCAATAAACTTTGTGGAAATTCTGTTGAAGGTAGTCTTTGTATCCAATTTCCTTGGCCGGGTATAGCACGCACTCATTGGAATGATCATCAGCGCTTTAAGGAGTCTTATTTCTCACAGTTCCCAGGTTATTATTTCACAGGCGATGGCGCAAAAAGAGACGAAGATGGCTATTACCGTATACTGGGACGTATGGACGATGTGATAAATGTTGCAGGACACCGATTGGGCACAGCCGAAATTGAAAATGCTATTAACGAACATCCCCTCGTTTCGGAATCGGCCGTAGTGGGATTCCAACACAAAATTAAAGGACAGGGAATTTATGCATATGTGGTTTGTAACGATTTGCCCAAAAAAGATGACGGTGAAGAACTTAGAAACTCTATAACCAAAGGAGTCAGCAAAATGATTAGCCCCATTGCCAAACCTGATAAGATTCAGTTTACACACAGCTTGCCAAGAACTCGATCAGGAAAAATAATGCGCCGTATCCTAAAGAAAATTGCCGAAGGAAAAGGCGATTATGGTGATATATCCACATTAACGAATCCAGAGATTGTAGAAGAAATTATTGAAGGAAATAAAAAAATTCAATAACACAACGATATTTATCCCTTTCTTTTATTGATTATGCGAAATTCAAGAGACAGGTTAGAAACATTAGGTTAATAAATTGCACAAAATAGTCTTGGAGAAATTATAGTCGAGATTCCATCTATCTCTCCAGTTTGCATTATGTCATACATAAAGTTATTATCATCATTGTAGGCTCCAAATATTAGTAATTCAAAAATACTTTTTTAGTTGTTTATTAGCCTAACAATCAAGGAATAATAAAATTTGGAAAAAATACTTCTCGCACTATTTTCAAATCTCGTTTGGACAAAATGGCAAACTATGTATTTTTTCTTACAATACTGGTATTTAAATATTTTAAAAGACTATTTGCTAAATTGCCGATAAACAGATTTTTTTATAATCAATATAAAGACACGAATATTTTATTCCGAAAAAAAAATTGTTGCTGAATTCCGTTTAAAGTTCTCATTTTTACGCCAATATTTGTATTTTTGTCCGAAAATATTCTATTTATGGTTTCTATCGAAAAATTTATTTTCAATGCTTTCCAAGTAAATGCCTATGTTTTGTACGACCAAAGTGGCGAATGTATTATTATCGACCCTTCGTTTTCAAACGATGAAGAATTTTTAAGGTTAAGTTCATTTATCGAAAACAAAAAGCTAAAACCCACTTTACTTGTAAATACTCATGCACATATTGATCATATTGTAGGCAACAACAGGATTGCATCCTATTACAGTATTAAACTAACAGCACACAAACATTGTGTAGGTTTTCTCACCAATGCACTTATTTATGCCGAGTCGTTCGGGTTGCAGATGGATAAGGTAAAGCCTATTGATTTTTTTGTCGACGAGGGACAGAAAATCCGTTTTGGCGAATCGTGTCTGACGGTTTTATATACACCCGGACATGCCGACGGTAGCATTTGCCTTTATTCCGAAGAATGTAATTTTGTGGTAACCGGCGATGTGCTTTTTTATCAAGGCATCGGGCGCACAGACTTACGTACGGGAAACTACGATTTGTTACAAAAAAGCATTCGGGAAAAATTGTTTGTTTTGCCCGGTATTACTCGTGTATTGCCAGGCCATGGGCCAAATACCACTATCGGCATCGAAAAAACAAACAATCCTTTTGTTGCCAAGGGAATAGTTTGATGATACGGTGATTTGTTACTCTTTTGATTTTCTTAATAAATTAAAATTAATTGAAACAATTAGACACTATCTATTTTGCCCCTTTCGATGGAATCACAACTTATGTATTCAGGGAAGTTTATACCCGTAATTTTCAAGGCGTTGACAAATTGTTTACCGGTTTTTTTACTGATGTTTATAAACAAAAAAGCCTATCACACAAAGCAAAGGATATTGAACAAACCCGCCAAAACAATATTCAGCTTGTTCCACAAATTTTAAGTAAAGATGCTGCAGAAATTATCCGTTTCGGCAAGCTTTGCTTTGAAAAAGGTTTTGAAGAAATCAACTGGAATCTCGGTTGTCCTTTCTCAAGAGTAGCAGCGAAGCAAAGAGGTTCGGGCTTGCTTCCCCATCCTGATATTATAGAAAATATTTTAAAAACAGTAATTCCTGAACTTCCAATAAAGCTTTCGATAAAGTGCCGTCTCGGGTATCGTTCGCCTGACGAAATATTACAACTTTTCCCTATTTTCAACCGTTTTCCACTTTCCGAAATTATTGTCCATGCTCGTATTGGAAAACAATTGTACAAAGGCGGAGTAGATTGCGAAACATTTAACAAAATAATCAGTGTCACCAAATTACAATTGTGCTATAATGGGGATATTTTTAAAAAGGAAGACTATTTACGCTTTAAAACTCGTTTTCGTAATGTTAAAATATGGATGATTGGACGCGGCTTGCTTTCCAACCCTTTTCTCCCCGAAAAAATAAAAGAAATGATCAACAACGATGACGAAACGCAACGTATTAGGAGTTTTATTGACGATTTATATTATTCGTATCGAAAAGAGTTTAACGACAATCTTCACGTATTGAATATTTTAAAAGAATTGTGGTCGTATTTGTCATTGTCGTTCGACAGTCCCCGGAAAACATTTAATTTATTGAAAAAAACCAAAAGTTTTGAAGACTATGAAAAAGGTATTAACAAAATATTCGACGAATATCACTGGGTAGGAAACAGGGGTAACAAGTTCGGCGAAACTTGACCTCAATTTTCATATGTTTATAATTTTGTATATGCTTGATATTTAACCTATTCAGGTTTTGTCATGATTTTTGCAAAAAGAGCAAAAATCCCGCCAAAACCGATG
>QIKE01000115.1 GCA_003232915.1 Bacteroidota bacterium
TACCGGTTTTGGCGGGATTTTTGCCCGCAGGCAGCAAAAATCGTGACAAAACTAAAATACGGACAAGCAGTTAATTACAAAATTATAAACATATGAAACATACCATATTCTTTTTGAAAGTAGGCTTGGAGTAGTATTTATTGTTTGCCAATATCTGATTATCGTAATCGAAGTAATAATATTAGTCCCGCTTTAATTGTTTTGTTAAGATTAATGACTTTATAACTAATCTGTTAAGACGTTTATTTATGGTATTACAAAATTTTCTTGCTCCAGTTCGACAAATTATCTTTTGAAGCGATGTGGGCTTTGGCCGGTTCCCAAAGCCCTTACACAACAGCAGTATGCAACAATATGTCTTCGGTGTTTGCTGAAACTCTCATAACTTACAAACAGATTGCTTTTTGTAAATCGCAGGGTGTATTTATATTTAAAAATACGGAATCGGAATAAAATGGAAGTTTATCAACACAAACCGGCATAAACCCGACTTCTTTAAAAAACTCCATCATCTTATAATTGCCATTATTTATCGTTTCCTCCATTTTTTCAATAATATTTGTTGAATAATAAGCACTTAGCGGTTCAATAAGAAATGTTTCGTGAGAAGGGACCACAACTTGAAAATTTTCGATATGTTTCAATAAATAATGTAGCAATTCCGTATTTACAAATGGCGTATCGCATGAAAGCACAAGATTGTGGCGGGTATGCGAATGCTTCAAACAGCTAAGGATACCTCCCATCGGGCCTATATTTTCAAACTCATCGGCAATCACAGGATAACCATATACTGAATACTTTTTATGATACCGGTTGGCCGAAACAAGCATAGAACCACATAATGGCTTCAATGTGTCAATAGCATACGAAACCAATTCAATATTGCGGAACAAACAAAGTCCTTTTTCCTGACCCAATCTACTGCTTTTTCCACCGGCCAACACAATACCCGTTATTTCTTCTTTGTCAATCATAAGGTGCAAAAGCATCAAATGGGTTAAATTATAGCGAACGATTTATATATTTTGTCTCTTACCAGTAAAAGAATTTGGAAATAAAAAATAATAGATGTCCATCCCCCTCCCCATTTTTTATAGTGTCTAATCAGGAAATTTCAAGTTCGAGGCTTATGAAAGTTTGGATACTAATAGTTTGTCATAGTAAATGACTAGTATTCACAGCTATCGTAACGAAGAAGTTGACACTTCCCAAAAAGCATTAGTTATTTTCCAGCTAACATCTTACGTGTCGAATAATTAATTTTTAAGGCATTTGATTTACGAAGTTGTTGTTTTACATCGGTTACAATACCCATTCTTGTATTACTGTCAACTTTCAATGAAGTGGTAATTAACTTCCTATCGGCTTCGTCCCGTGCCTGACGTTCTTTGGCAACAAACTCGGGAATATTGCTCACAGTGGCAAAAGCATCGTCAAGTTGGATACGGGAATTCGTACCGTACATTTTTTTATCTACCGGCGTTCCAATATAAATATAGCTAACCAACGATTTTTTTTCAAGTTTTTGAACTTCGCTGGCTTCAGGCAGCTTTATTTTCACTTTCATAGTATTTTCACGCATTGTGGTAGTAACCATAAAAAAGAACAATAGCATAAAGATAATGTCAGGTAGTGAAGAAGTATTAATTGATGCTTCGCCTTTTGTTTTTTTTGTTTTAAATCTTGCCATTTTAGTCTCCTCCAACATTTTCAGGTTCAGCTTCGGAAACACGCACAGGAACCAGTTTGTTAATTATTTTTATTTTCTCCGGATTAACCAACTGTTTGTATTTCACGCCATAATATTGCAAAGCCTTTTCATTTTTCATTTCGTTAAAGGCCCGCGCCAATTCATTTTGAATCTTAATATACATTTCGTAGGAAGTACCCCTGTCGTTTTTTAGTGAAACAATCCCTTTAGTCATCACAACTTTTTTACCGAGTTCGGGAATAAATTTACTTGTTGTTTCAGGATAATTCGGATTGTTAGTATGAATTGTCATAAAATCTTTTACTTTGTCAGCAAGAGTATTAATATTGCCAGGCTTACCGTCAACAAGCAATAGATCGTGGCTGTTCACAAGAATTTTTAAAACATTCCTATCCTTAACATCAATATTTTTATCAGGATTTTCGACAGGCGGTGGCAGCATCCTTGTTATACCGGTATCAACGTCCATTGTAGTTGTAACAAGGAAAAATATCAGCAAAAGGAAAGCGATATCCGCCATCGAACCCGCATTGATTTCCGGTGCTGTTCGTTTAGCCATAACTTAATGTTTTATTTAAAAAATTTAACTATTCCCGAATAAAAGATAGCAAGTACCGCCAAACCAAAGGAGATGTAAGTGGTATAAAGCCCCATTCCTACCCAACGGGAAGTATTTGCTGTAACATGATAATTTTCCAGTTGTAAAGCCGAGAATTGATTGTTGGCCAGAGCATAAGAAACTCCTATAACAACGGCAAACAATACCAAGCTAATTAACATTACAATTAGATTTTGAGGATTAACAATAAATGTGAACACAGGTGCAATAATAATTACTGCAATACCAACAATGAGTAAAAATTTACCCCAGTTTAGGAAAACATTGGTATCCACTGCTCCTGTATAAAACAGTATACCTGGAATTGCAGAAAGCAACAGCAACAGATACAATATCCATTTTGTCATATTAGCAATTTTATCTTTCATAGCAGATTATTTTTTGCTGTATTTATTCACAATATCGACAAAAGTGATGGAAGTGTCTTCCATATCGTTAACAAGGCTATCAATTTTTGAAATAATGTAGTTGTAGAAAATCTGGAGAATAACAGCTACAATCAAACCAAACACCGTTGTTAACAAAGCGATTTTAATACCACTGGCAACAACAGCAGGACTAATATCACCTGCAATTGCAATATCGTCGAAAGCCTTAATCATTCCAATTACCGTACCCATAAATCCCAACATAGGCGCAAGAGCAATAAAAAGTGAAATCCAGCTCACACCGTTTTCGAGACGCCCGGTAATTACACTACCATATGAAATAATGGCTTTTTCCACTTCGTCAATACCATCATCAAAACGATTGAGACCTTCGGAAAAGATACCGGCAACCGGGCCACGGGTGTTGCGAACAATTTCTTTTGCTGCATCAACACCGCCATTTTCAAAAGCCGATTCAACATCGTCAAGTAATTTTTTAGTATTAATAGTTGCTAAGCTAAGATAAATGATGCGTTCGATAGCAATTGCAAGACCAAACACAAGAGTTAGCAAAATTACCCCCATAAATCCGGGACCACCTTCAATAAATTTTTCTTTTAATACCTGATGAAACGACTTGGGAGCCTTGGCTTTAGGAGCGGCAGCTAAAGCAGTTGTTGCTGTGTCGGCCACAGCCGTTGCAGCAGTGTCGGCCACAGTAGTTGTCGAATCGGAAGTCGTAACAGAAGTATCCGTTACAACTTGATTATCCCCTTCTTGGGCATAAGCAAAACTTGATAACCCAAAAGTTATCATCGCAGCAATTGAAAGAAATGCAATAATTTTTTTCATGATTGTAAAAATTGATTTAAACGATTTTACATTTTTCTAATGAGACAAAAATATGAATTTATTTTATTTATAGATTACTAATTAATTATTTATAGCAAAATTAAAGAAATTAACTTACCGCAAACAAAGATTTTTATTAACTGCAGCCTATCAAATACCTTATTCTTAGCTTGTTATGTGAGATTACCAAAAATAAAAAAACTTTACATATAGTTTATCATCTAATAATAAGAACGAAATAAAAACGAAAACATTGTTTCATTTTTTATTGCGGAGAAAGCGGGATTCGAACCCGCGATACCCTTTAGGGGTATACACGCTTTCCAGGCGTGCCTCTTCAGCCACTCGAGCATCTCTCCTTTTTTAAGTCGCCAAAAGTAAAAAAATTATCATTTTATAAAAAAATTTCTCTCCTTAATATTGAATTTTATCACAACTTAATTTTTTCGATGTCAACATAGTTACAAAAACAAACATCAATTTGGATAACATTGCCTCTGTCGTACTATCATATCCACTGATAATTCCGGATTTCTTTCAGGCAGGTAAAAGTTTTGTATTTTCGCTAATTGAAGCGGCCTGCAATACATTGTCTACCGTTTTATATAATAATTCCCTCATCAATTGCCGATTTCAAAACATCAACAAATAATTCACTTGCTGTGAAGGTGGTTTTGGTTTGCTGCCAATGGAGGCTTTTGATTATTTTCTGTTTTTTTTATAGGCAACTAATCAGCCACTTTATAATGCTAAATTACAGCATTATACGATAATATTGATTTATTAAATATTCAAACATTTTTCATATTAAAATCTTATTTCATTGATATTCTGTAGGTAACGTTTTGTGTGATTTGGTCAAAAATATTAATACTATAATATACAATGTGTCAACTATATAATTTCAACTGAATAGTTACGAATATCTAACACCAGTTAAAGGTTTTAGAATCTTGAAGTTTTACTTATACATCTCACGGGATAAATCAGGACATTTTTATTTTAAAAAAATTGGGACTTCAATGTCAAGTAAACTCTTTAAACCGGCCTTTTGTTTTTGATTGACTGATTAGAAAAATCCGGTTACAGCCTCATAAAATTTGTCACGGGTTTCATAATATTTTGC
>QIKE01000040.1 GCA_003232915.1 Bacteroidota bacterium
TAGCTGCATTGATATCCAACACTTTTTGATCTAATACCTAACGAGTTATCAATTAATTTGTTTAAACCATACTTGCCAAGCAATTCGTTAACAAAAGAAATTCCTGTAAAAGGACTTATCGTTATAAATAAATTTTGTACTTTCATCGCCGTAAATATTAGGTTTATCACTAAAATAAGTGAAAATATTTACTTGTCAACTGCGGTGTAAAAAACTTTAGCACAGTGCTTTGATATTTTTTGTTAATAACTTTGTGCGGATTTAATGATAAATTATAAATAAGGAGGTTTAAAAATGTTTAACAACAAAATTGCTGGCCTAAAGGCTATGGAAATTTTAGATTCTCGCGGAAATCCTACGATAAAAGTATTTATCGAATTGAGTAACGGGACAATGGCCAATGCGTCGGTACCTTCGGGTGCTAGTACAGGTGAAAACGAAGCCATAGAACTGCGTGACGGCGACAAAAATCGGTATGGTGGAAAAGGTGTGTTAAAAGCCATTGACAATGTAAACAAAGTGCTTTCTCGGGTCTTAGAGGGTATGCCGGCTCATCAACAATCAATAATCGACCGCAAGATGATTGAGCTTGATGGTACCGACAACAAATCGAAACTCGGTGCTAATGCAATTCTCGGTGTTTCGATGGCTGTGGCACGTGCCGCCTCCATGTCGGCCAACATTCCTTTGTATCAATATCTTGGTGGAGTAGGAGCACGCCGCATTCCCGTTCCATGTATGAACATCCTCAATGGCGGCGAGCATGCCGACAATAGTGTTGACATACAAGAGTTTATGGCAGTACCTGTAGGCGCTCCTACTTTTAGAGAAGGTTTACGCTATGTGGCCGAAACTTTCCACGTTTTAAAAGGAATTTTGAAAAGTCGTGGCCTTTCAACGGGCGTTGGCGACGAAGGTGGCTTTGCTCCTAACCTCGACAGCAACGAAGATGTTATCGAAACCATTATACAGGCCATTGAAAAAGCGGGCTATAAACCAGGAAAAGATATCGCTATCGCCGTTGACAGTGCCGCAAGTTCATTTTCGAGTGACAACAAAAGCCACTACGAACTCAAGTGGTCGGGCGGTGGAAAAATTGATAGCAACGGATTAATCGACATGTCCGAAAAATGGTTGTCGAAATATCCTATCGTATTGTGGGAAGACCCGTTAGCCGAAAACGATTGGGAAGGATTTAAAAATTTCACTGCCCGTCTTGGCGATAAAATCGAAGTGGTAGGCGACGATATTTTTGTTACCAACACAAAATACATTGCTCGTGGCATTGAAGAATGTACGGCTAATTCGTCGTTGATAAAACTTAATCAAATTGGTACGGTTTCCGAAACTATCGAAGCTGTTCGTATGTGTCGTGATGCCGGTTGGCGTTATTTTATTTCGCATCGTTCTGGAGAGACTACCGATACTTTTCTCGCCGATTTTGCAGTGGCTATGGACGGAGGCCACCTCAAAACCGGCTCGGCAAGCCGTAGCGAACGCCTCGCCAAATACAACCGCCTGCTCGAAATAGAACAGGAACTTGGTAACACCGCTTTATATTACTGGAAATAATAACCTACAATACGGGCAGAATAAAATGTTTTTCTGCCCATTTTTCTATTTATTACTGCTTCGGAATGATCACCAATTTATTCATTAACGCATAAACCGTTAAACCCGAAACCGTGTTGATACCGAGTTTGCGAATAATATTTTTCCGGTGCGTCATTATCGTGTGAATGCTAAGGAAAAGTTCGTCGGCAATTTGACGATTTGTATAGCCTTTGACTACATATTTTAAAACCGTGATTTCACGATCGCTTAAAATGCCGTTTTTCTTATGGTTTTCTCCTGTTGTGCCAAGTACTTTTCTAAATACTTTTTGTAATTCCGATTTGTTTGAATTTTGAAAAATGGTCTGTCGAAAATGGCTGATAATACTAACATCGGCATCATTGCTAACAAGCCCGATCACAAATGTTTCGCTATCAATATTGTTCAACAAATTAACAAACCCTTGACTCGTTGCATGAGGATTTACGATGACCAAATCAGGTTTTTTTGCCAATACTTTCTCAGAAAGTCTTGTCTCATTTCCCTCAAAAGTTTTTACTAATTCTACTTCTCGAAGCTCCGACATTAAATTTTCCAAACCGGCACGTATCAAAAAACGGTGGTCTATCACAACAACACGCTTTGCTCTTGCCATTTTATTTCTCCCTGTTTTTTATTGCAATTTCCATTGCCATTACTTTAGGCACCAGTATCAGATCCTCAATTCGAGCATGTTCGTTCAACTCTTTTTCAAGCGCAAACAACTCCCGTAATATCCTAAAGCACAACCTGTCATCGTCAACCGTAGGCAGATATTTAATCATCAGATTTTTTAAATCGTTAAGTTTCTCCTCCACGTTTTCGTGCTCGCGCTCATATTCTGCTATCGGATAAGTGTTCATTTGTTGCATGGTTGCCTCGTCTGCTTTTCCAGTTTGTAACGCCTTTTCCAAAGCTACAACGTACGGATAAACCTTTGTTTCCTCACGGTATATATGGTTTTCGAGCTCAAGTTTATATTCGTCAAAAAAATTTAAAAACAAAAGGTAAGTCGATTTGTCTATATGGCATTCTGAAATCATCGAACCGATTAAGTTTTTTATTTCCGGAATTTCATCTTCGAGATAATCCTTATGCGCTTTTTTCAAATAACTCACCAACATCCCTACCGGAAACATCTGCATTTGCTTTTGTGGAAAATATTCACTGTCGTGAAACACATTGAGAATAGTCAAAAAAAAATCAATGTTGACACGATGTTTATTACACAGTTCTTCGATGCTTTCGTCATCATACCCCATCCGTATCCCAAACCTGCCAATAATAGGTATCAAATTATGGTCGTGATAAACCACTTCTGCCATTAGCATTTCTTTTTCAATGAGCATAACCAAAGTTTTAATCACGCAAAAATACTAAAGATAAGTCTGCCGATAGAATGTTTTATCAGTTTTATGGCGGCTACCGTTTTCCTACCCAAACCATCCCACTACCCACCCCATCAACCCACACGCTATCGGGCTGTCCGCTTGTAGTTTAGGACTGCTTTGCCGTGTTTCGCAAAGCCGCAAAGGAGCTTTCTTCGGTCGCTCTTTCCGGCTTGCTCCACATCGACAAAGCAGCCCCAAAGCTACCGCTACCATCCCTGCCGCAGTCTGCCGAATTATAGCTATTCCTTGAAAAATATTATTTACTGGAAAATTTGAAGACCCAGTTAAAATGGTAATATCAAAATTTATGTTCGGCCTGTCGTCGAACCCATTTATCTATCACAAAACCAAGTAGCCTTGCTTTTTGTGAAAAACAAGCATGCTGTCTCAAAACATATTTCATATCTTCAAAGAAAGATAATTTTAGAAAAGTTCAGATATCTCTAATCTCCGATCAGATGCTACAGATGGGAAAAAACAACAATGTGGATTTTTATAATCTTTATGTAATTACAGAACTCCTAACTCATATTTTAACACAGGTTTTTGAAGTTATGGATTCGCACATAATTAATTTCTTATGATTTTTTCAACTGACAAGACTTTTATCTTATATAATATCAACATATATTGTACTTACAACGATATACACGTTTTATAAACAATTATTTTTATTCCATTTTATATGTATAATGCTCTATTAGGATACGCATGCAACCATAGAACAAACTTTGGGTTTCAATTGAAAATTTAATAAGTATCAAATGTTAGCCCATCTGGAAAACGACAGTATGAAATTTATTACATTGATAAAACGAAATAAAAAACTAATATACAACACATTATCTATAGCTGATGAGTAATTGATAAAGATGAATTTATCTTTACCAAAGCGTAAATAAAACAAAGTTTCGATTTATGAACAAAAAGTAAAACTTAAAAAAATGTGAAAACACATTCGGGTAAATAGCCATTTAATATTTAAGGAAGAGAAAAACCCACATTCATCGTTACCAACGACAACAACATTCTGATAAAATCAGTTTTGGAAGTGTAAGCACATCTGTGGGGAGTGAAAAATAAATGGGTGGAACCCGGAGTATTTTTCAACCTGAATACTTAGCTGTTACCCTTGATGATAAGCATTGATTTTGATATGATGTGGGCAATGATCGCCGAAAAAATTTATCATATTTTGTATTGTATTTGGGACAGTTTGAAAATGATCTTGCTCAGGCAATTTGTAACAAGTTTATCAATTTTCCAAGGGGATTTATTTACAACATAGATAATCACGGAATTTTAAATACGTTGATTTTCTCCTTTATATCATTCAAATATTCTGTAATTATCATGTAATCAGTAGAATATTAATCTATTTATTTTTTATTCTTTTTGTAAAAACGTATCTATCATACATTTTACTATTTAGTTTTGATCGGTTTCTTTTTGCCCCTTTTATTAATATGACACCTTGATGCCTGTTAATAAACATGTGGATATTTTTCGTGTTTAGGTTAATAATTGTTTAAATATATGGTTCTACTGCGAATTTAGTGGAATACTGTTTTATTGTGTAATTATTAAATTGCCGGAAGTCGGAAGAAAATAGCATCTTAATAGACAGT
>QIKE01000101.1 GCA_003232915.1 Bacteroidota bacterium
GCAAATCCATTATTCCACAGGTTAAACCCGTGGCTATTTATATTACGCTCCTTCGGAGCTTTTTTAATCATTCCCTTGTGTGTTAAAAACCAATCATGGATGTTATATGATAATATTCTTATTTTATTGGTATTCTGTAAGTAACGTTTTATTGTAATTTAGTTAAAAAATACTAACAATATTAATACTGTAATGTCCAATTTGCTAGCTATGTAATTTTGGCTGAATAGTTAGACTCGAAAGACAAATTCGCCTAAATATTTTCATTAGCTATTAATAATTGTAAATTATGATTACTTTTGTGCAATTTGGGATCTCATAGATGAGTAAGGCTTTTCTATATGCAAATGAAAAAAAATAGATTGAAAAGGCGGCACGAAAGCAGTATCTTTGAATTTCGTAGAAAAAGCAAATTCGACTCAAACAAATAAAAGAGCATCTTTGAGGTTAATGGTTTTTAAAAAAAATACAATGAATGAAGAAATTGCAAAAACCAAGCTTTCAGAAATAGCATTGCATTGGAATATTAGTTCAAGAGCTTACAATATTTGTGAAGATAATGATTTATTAGATTTAGAAAAATTATTACATTATTTTTGGCAAAATGGCAACTTTCTCAAATTAAGAAATTGCGGAAGCAGATCAAATCTGGAATTAATAAACATCTGTAACAATTTTAACTATTTGATACCGGAATCTTTACAAAAACTATTTTGTTTACAGCAAAATTCAATTATATCAATAATAAGTAGCCTTACTGACGAACAAAAAAAAATTTTAAATATCCTGATCGAAATAAAATTTCAAAATTTAAGTCTTAATAGTTCTGTCGCTTTGAAAAACACTTTTGGACATGCCGTTACAAATACAAATATGGTAACGAGTTTTTTTACAAATCCTAATTTTAACGCCGGGCAGATTAAGGGTGTTTTGGAAAAGTCAGAAAATGAAATTAATTTGTTCGTAAAGGAAGTTAAAAATCTTGTTGAACATATTTTTATTCTTGATAAAAAAAGAGATTTGAACTTAGAAATATTTAAAGCAATGTTGATTAACTTGTTTTCCCTTGATACGAGAATAATAAATAGCATTAAAAAAGACTATGATTTTTCAAAAGGGATTCCTATTTTTAAAACTATTTCTATTCTTATTAAAAGAGGGTATATTTTCAATGAACAAGAAAAAATGGTCTTTAATTATACATTTGGATTTAATAGCGAAATTGATGTGAAACCTCTAAGTAAAATAGGAAATAGTCTTGGAATAACGCTAGAACAAACAAAAAGAATACGAATAAAAATAATAAATAATTTTAATAAATACTTTTCATTTTTAAACAAATTTGAGATTGAATACCTAAATTTATATGAGCTTGATACATCAACATTATTGTTGAACATTGACCGGGATTTTGTTGATATATTATCAAAAACCGAAAATGTTCGATTCAATGGGTTTTTTATAAATCGCATTTTTGCAATTATCTTCACAAATAAATATACAATTATCGGTTATAATGAAAAGACAAAATTATGGAAGCTGCGTCATTCCTTTCACAAATGGAAAACAACATATTTAATTTCAATCGAAATTTGCTTCCTCTATGATTTTGTGAAGTTTGTTAATGATGTAAGTATCCGACGAGCAAAATCAATAAAAAAAGATTATGAATTTAAGTTTCAAACGTATTTCTTGAGCTTCCGAAAAACCGTTTATATAAACGACCTTGACGGAATCTTGCAAGTTGCTAAACAATTGCTGTTTAGTGAGTTGGGAATAATAATTGAAGCCGAAGGAAATATTGTGTTCAAGAGGAATGGCCGTAAACTAATTATAGATTATGTTTACGATATATTAAAGGAGTGGGACAAACCTTTAACGATAGATGAACTTTTTAAAATTATAAATCAACGATACCCGAACTTGATAAAAAATGCAAACTCTTTAAAAGGTATTTGTCCAAGAGATTCACGTTTAATGTATTCTGGAAATAGACATACTTACGGCTTGAAATCTTGGGAGGAGAAAACATAAAAACATCAAATTTTGAACAGTTTACGATATTTCCGGAGAATCTCAGTATGAGTTTTACATAAAGAAACGTACGGATTATCAGTATAATACGCCGAATAACTATTAACATATGAGCCATGTTTAAAAAAATTTCATGATATTTTTGAAAAACTTTTCCACTGAATAACTTAGATGGTAAATTGCCGAAAATCAGCAAATAATATAGAGATAGCGTAAACATTGCTTCAAAAAAACAGCAACTCCTATCAAATTATCCTACACAAAAAAATTTATGTGAGCAAATTGCGTTCGGTTTATATTAAGTTCACGAAAATACTAATTATGTCTCAATGATTTAATCTTTTTGTTTATTTGTTAAGGAATGCAAAAAAGAAAACAACGAGGACCTCACCAACATAAAAATATTGAACAAAACACCTGATATTTTGAGTTATAAATTACTTCTTCTTAAAAAGACATTATCACAAAACAGACATTTTCCGGCAAATAAATTTAGTTATTCATGAGTCCGGTCTAAAAAGGTTCTATAATGATTTTAAATAATTTTACCCCCTAATTACCCTAAAGGGAAGTTGTTGAAAATAAGCGAATATTGTAGATGAGATAAACTTTGATTTTAAATATTTACGCTTTTTTACCTTTTTAGACTGGACTCATTCATTAATCAAAAAAAGTATTAAAATGATGGAAAAATCAAGATTAAGGATTCGGCAGTCGAAAAAATATTACGCTGCAATGGTAGAGCTACAATAGGGAAGCCGTGAGATTGGTAAAATGAGGTCTGACCGGAAACCATGCATCATATGCTGGGAAAAAATAAGTGCTATAGTTATAAACTTCCCATAAAATTTCCGTTAAAGTAAATAATTTATTTTCTAAAAAGGTGGTTTTGGTTTGCTACCATATGGGACTTTTGGCAATTTCTATTTTTTGGATATAGGACACCTGTTAACGGTTTTAGAAGATAGAAGTTTTAATTTACCTCTTAAATCGTAATTTACAATTCGTTAATTGATATTCATCCTTAAATTCATCACATCAAACAAAAGGGCATAGCCAAAAGAACATTACCACGTCCAAGAGATGTGGTTTTTCAAGTTGAAAAAACTTTCTTCAATAAGTTTTAGTTTTTGCACAAAAGTATGTACCCTTTACTATGGCAATGGCATGCACTCCATTGTTATTGAATTCGATTTTTTCAATACCTTTATATTATGGTTGCAAATTTCAAAACAGTTTCCGTTAATTATTTTTCGTTTGAAGACTTTCTGTTTTTCCATTGCATTGTTATACTTTTTACTACATTTGGCCTTTTTAAAAATCCATATTAAACAAGTCTTGAAATGAGTTTTAATCCGGAACGTAATTATCAGGAAACCAAAAAAAAAGTCGGATATATCGTTCTCAAAGAGGCAACACAAAACACGTACGACAGACTCGGGTTTATGTCGGGACTCGAAGTACATCAGCAGTTGCTAACCAAAGAAAAATTGTTTTGTCATTGCCCATCGGGAATTTATAACGACGACAACGATTTCGATGCCGAACTTATAAGGCATATGCGTCCTACGCTTAGCGAGTTGGGCGAGTATGACGGTACGGCATTAATGGAATTTAAGACCCGTAAAGAAATTTTTTATCGTATCAACAACGAAAATGCTTGCACTTACGAAATTGACGATACTCCACCGTTTCCACTTAACCGCGAAGCATTAGAAAAAGCATTGAAAATTTCCTTGCTTTCTAAATTCAATATTGTAGGAGAAGTCCACATCACACGCAAACAATATCTCGACGGCAGTATTCCCACAGGTTTTCAGCGGACAGCCATTCTCGGCATTGAAGGAAGTTTTGAGCTTCCACATAAGACAATAAGATTGATACAACTCAGCATTGAAGAAGATGCGTGCCGCGAAATTTCCGACATTGGGCACCGTCGAGTTTACAAAACCGACAGGCTGGGTATGCCACTTATTGAAACTGTTACTTATCCCGACTGTGCAAATCCAGATGAGGTAAAACAAGCTTGCGATTATATTCGTTTTTTGAACCGTAGCACCGGCAAAGTTCGAACAGGTATCGGAGCAGGACGCCAAGATGTGAATGTAAGTTGTGAAGGAGGTACACGTGTCGAAATAAAAGGCGTTGCCCATACCAAATGGATTCCCGAACTTACTCACAATGAGCTATTCCGGCAATGGGCATTATTGCAAATTCGCATTTTGCTCAACGAAAGATGCACTCCCGGCGATTGGAAAATTTCGCACAATGAACTTGATAGTATTTCGCATCCTTATTCTAAGGATGCCGAAAAAGTAATTGCTGTAAAACTACCTTATTTTAAAGGTATTTTGTCGCATTTTACACAACCCGGAAAAATGTTTGTCGATGAAATATCCGATCGTTTAAAGGTTATTGCCTGCTTGGAAAAGCCCAATATATTGCACAGCGAAAGTTTTAAAAATGTGTTTGGAAATGAAACGGAAAAAATCATTCGAAAAAAACTCGGCCTAAAGGAAGACGATGCATGGCTGATTATTTGGGGTGCAATCGACGATATGCCCACTGCCATCGAAACTATCGAAGAACGTTGCGAGATGGCTTTTGAAGGAGTACCCAAGGAAACCCGCAAATCGTTCGAAGACGGCACAACTATTTTCGAAAGAGTATTGCCCGGTGCCAACCGAATGTATCCCGACACCGATTCGGCTCCTATCCCACTCGAAGACAGCTATATCGAATTGCAAGGAAAAGATCTGCCAACAGATATTATTGAACGTTATAAAATACTGAAGAAATGGAAAGTACCCGAAGATGTGCACACTTTTATTTTTTCAAAAAACCTATTTCCTTTAATGGAACAAATTATTGATTCGACGCAAACTCCACCGGCTTATCTTGGGATTTTTATGGGCGAAAAACTCAAATTTGCTATGCATCATTACAACAAAGCTCCCGACTTTAGCTTTAAAATTTTATTGCCATTGTTTCGCTTTCTGAAAAAAGAAAATCTTGATGTGCAATTGTCGGAAAAAATGTTGGAAGTGTTGCTTACATATCCGAAAATGGATTTTGCATCGGTGCTTACAGTTATCGGATTTAAACGTTTTACCGAGAAGGAATTGCTCGAACGAGTGCCGGTATTGAAAGCCAAATTTATTAACGGAAAAACTTCGGTTGATAAAGCGTGTATACATCGTTGGATTATGGGGCAATTGCGCAAACCGGCTCTCGGCAACATTAATTTGAGTGATTTTAGCAAAAAAGTTATGCAGCTTATTAATTAATCCGAATAAAAAAAGCATTAAAAAGCACTATGTTAAAACGAAAATAATGGACAAAGATATTTTTCAGGGATACAAGGGAGATGCATTAGCCATATTAAAAAAATACCATACACGAGTTTGGGGTACGGCAAAAATTCAGACTACACGCGGTGTTTTCGATGGAACGGTTTTGCCCCGATCCGAAAACGATGACGACAAGCACATTGTTTTGAAAATTATTACCGGATACAATATTGGTATCGACGTACGTACCATTACCGCTATGAAAGAAGTCGGCTATAATAAAGCCAATTACAAAATTCCCGAAAAAGAATTTCCTTACACCGAAGGTTTGCCAAAGGTTAAGCTTTTTGGCACAGGTGGCACCATAGCTTCGCGGCTTGATTACCGTACCGGTGCCGTTATTCCGGCTTTTTCGCCTGGCGAGTTGTACGGTGCCGTTCCCGAATTGGCTGATATTTGCAATCTCGAAACCGAAAAAGTATTTGCCGTTTTTAGCGAAAATATGGGTCCCAAACAATACATAGCTTTGGCCAAAGCCATTGGCAAAGAAATAGAAAAAGGTGTTGACGGCATTGTCATTGGTCATGGTACCGACACGCTACACCATACCGGTGCGGCACTTACATTTATGTGTCAAAATTTACCCGTTCCGGTAGTATTGGTAGGATCGCAGCGTTCATCAGATCGCCCAAGCTCCGATGCCGCTCTCAACTTGATGCACGCAATGAAAGCCGCCGGACAATCTGATATTGCCGAAGTAATGGTGTGTATGTTTGGCCCTACTTCCGACGAATATGGTTTGCTGCACAAAGGAACACGCGTAAGGAAAATGCACTCGTCGTATCGTTCCACTTTTCGTACAATAGGCGATACCCCTTTGGCACGCATTAGCCGCAAAGAAATTTTTCCCATCAAAAGAAATTACAACAAACGCCGTAATGATAAAAATGTAAAAATATTACCCTATTTTAGCGAAGATGTTACTATGCTGTATTATTATCCAGGTATGAATCCTGACGTGCTCAATGCTATGATAGACAAAGGTTATCGTGGAATCATTTTTATAGGTACGGGCCTCGGACATGTAAACAAAGAGCTCTATCCAGCCATCGAATATGCTCAAGCAAAAGGTGTTTTTATGTATATGACTTTGCAAACTTTATGGGGATATGTTGGTATGTTTGTGTACGATACGGGCCGCGATATGATGGCAAGGGGAATTGTTCCGGCAGGAAATATGTTGCCTGAAGTGGCCTGGGTGAAATTGAGTTGGATACTTGGCCAAACCGACGATCCGCAAAAGGTAAAGAAGATGATGCTTACAGCTATCAACGATGAAATTACTTTGCGCGAACCTTATAACGGCTACCTTATTTATCAAGGTGGTGTTCCCGAAGTAGAAGAGTTTATTAAAAAAGTCCATAAATAGCATTTGTTTGAAAACTTCAAATACAAGGCTTGATAAACTTTGAGTATTAAGAGTTTAAGAACTAATGTTGCATATTTTTATTATCAAATGTTTATATCGTCTTATGCTCCGAAAAGTACGGGTTTGCAGAGCGCTACGCTTTCAAACTACACCGATATGGTTACATTGACAGCAGTAAACGGCTTGTCTAAAAACCATACATATTTCATCCTGCTACGTGAGAATACCATGGCAAAGAACTTTACTTTTTTTCTTTTGCCATAAGACAAACGCATATTGTATTGCCCAAAGTCAACCTGTGCCTGCCGGCCCTAAGG
>QIKE01000061.1 GCA_003232915.1 Bacteroidota bacterium
TAAACTATTATCGTTTATCGTTGCCTAATAAATTGTTTTCCTTATTGACAAGATTTTTCTTAGTTATGTTGCAGGCTTTTTTAAAAATATAATTTATATTATTTTTAATTTTTTATTAAGTCCGCACAAAGTTATTAACGAAAAAGGTCAAACTGCTGTGCAAAATTTTTTTAAACAATAGTTGATTCAAGTTTCGGAGCAAATTTCAGTAACCTCATAAATAGTTAAAGGTCAGCAAAAAAATAAAAAAAAAGTAGCCTATTTTAAGCTAAGAGCTTGTTTTTGTATGAGTTCCAAAGTCCAAAAGACGTTAAATATGCTACATATCAAAGATAGTAAAAATTTATTTGAGTTTACGCATTATTTTAAAAGTCCCATAAAGGCGTTCTAAAACATTGTGGAGGTTTTTGATGTTTACTCCATTCGTTCCATTACAAACAATATATTCAACTTTAAATCAAAGGGTTATTCGCCGGTTTTGTTACTTCGGATGCTTTTTTCATGCCTTTTCCCGGGGATAGAAATATTCATCATCTTTTCAGCACCTATTATCAGTTGTTTTATGAAGGGAAAAAAGATGATATTGCCGGGCAAATCTTCACCGACAGATTGTCTGTGCTGATAATGAAATTAACAGAAATGGTTATAAACATATTAGACCTTTCCATTGACGTGGATAAAACCATTTCTTCTTTAATAGAAAAAACAAATTTATTATCGAAAAAATCGTTCATTTTTTCCACCTCTATTAATATAGGATCGAATAAAAACTGCTGCTTTTACCAATTTTTGGAATAAGTATCTCGTTGGTTGCCAAATATAAGTGAAATTAATACTATTGATTATCAGTAGGTTATGCCAACTCCGAAACTTGAGTTATGTTAAATTTAAGCTATTACTTGACATACGTTGATTTTTGTATTACATTTGTGCAACTCTTTTTTTTTTTAATATTTTAAATTATTTCATTATGAAAAAAACATTTACCCTCCCCCTGATGCACAACAAGTTACAAAACAGGGCATTACTAAAAGCATTTATTTAAATATTTGTGATTTTTCTAAACTTTAAGCCCTTCAAAGCATTTACTCAAAATTATTTTCTGCAACAAATGCAAGAAGAGCAATCTTATTACGATTCGTTAGGTATTGTTAACGACACTTCGGAAGGTTCGGAATATGCAAAGTCTATGAAAAACTTCTTCTTCTGGGGACCAAGGTTGTTACCCGACAAGGATTATAAAGACTATCGACAAACTTTACTTAACTATGCGCAAACTTATCAGCCACCTGTCATGTATCAAGAAAATCGTACCCCAAAGTGGCATTTAATAGGGCCTTCGGGAAACAGCAGTTATACAAATATCAATTTCACCGGACAAATACATTATATCTATTTCCCCAATCCGTCCAACTTTAATGAAATATTTGCCTGTTCGCCCACAGGAGGTTTGTTTATCTCCGAAAACGGTGGCAACACTTGGAAAAATGCAGGTACTGACAAAGGTTTGCCTAAATCTGGGATTTCCAGCATTACCATTGACAACAACAACTTTTGGTATGTAACCACCGGAAACGGTGAAAGCTTTAGACATCATATTCAGTGGCAAACTGCGATAGGATTTTACCGCTCAACCGATGCCGGAAAGAGTTGGCATGAAATAGGTTTGGAAAATTATGCTCATCCCGACGGTATGCGCAAAGTAATTGAAGTGGAAGATAACAATTTCGACAGTACGCGATTGATTGTTACAACAACTACAGGTCTTTATCAAACAAAAAATGCAAATAAAGCAAACCCTGTTTGGGATACTTTGGTGCCGGGAGAATTTTATGATGTTATTCAGGCACCGGACAATTATAACCTTGCTTTTGCCTCGGGAAGTAATAGTACGGGAGTTTATAAAATTAATCTTGCAACCGACACCTATGAACAAATTTTAAATCCTGACACTATTATTGCCGATTCCGTCAGATTTGCATATACACGAAGAATATCTCTAAATATTTCCCCTGATAAACCCGATTACATGTATGTAGCTTTAGTGGGCAGGTACGCCTTTTCCAGAATATACAGATATAAAATTTCCGAAAAAAAATGGGTTTATAGAGGAGTATTTAATATCGGTTACGCACGTGCACTGGGCTGGACGTTGAAAACAAACACGGAAAACAATGATGTTATGGACATTTATGCAAAGAATGTCAATCAAGGTGTTCTTTTAGATACTTTATCAGATGTAAACAATAAAACAGAATATTATTCAGGTGTAAAATATATTTTAATAGATGATTCACATGACGATTGTCATTATCTTTACATCAATCCTGTAACTCGTAAGATATGGCAAGGCAATGACGCCGGTGTATACAAAGGTGTTTTTGTTGACGATACAACTATACAGTGGAAAATAAAAAATTACGGACTTTCCGTTGCAAACATCAACAATATTGATGTGGACAGTACCGGTTTTTTTGTTTCCAGCGGTCAGTATGACGATCATAGCAGCACCTATATTACCAATGACGGAATAAATTGGAAAACAAGTCTTTTTATCACCGGCGACGGTTATCAAACACAAATTTTTGATAAAACCAACTATTATGTATCGGGGCAATGGGGTTTTATATTAAAAGAAAAAGTCAATGATAAAGAAGCAATCATTACCCAATATTTTCCTGCAATTGACGATAGTTGTAATCTTACAGGAGGCACTGCTCATTATGCAAATTTTGAAACATACTATCAATTCGCAGGAAATTATCTATATATGACCGGAGAAAAAGAGATTAGAAGATACGATTTAACTAACAAAAAATGGAGTTCTTTCAGTCAATTCTCCGACAATAATCTTTATCCCGAAATGGGATGTAACAGATCGGGAACTTGGCGTATTGAAATTTTTAATAGCAGCACGATGTATGTAAGTACTTATGGCACACCTTTCGGCAATTTCAATTATTTTCATGTTTATAAATATTTCCCTAACAATCAAAATAAAAAGTGGATACGCATAGAGGGGCAACCCGATTCTTCGGCATGGGTTTATGCTATGAAATATGATAAAACTAATCCGCTATCCTCGCTTTTTGTTGCCATGGGAAACCATATTTATAGAGTACACTGGACTGACAATAATGTTCAGGCGGCTATTTGGGATAATATAACCTACAACCTTAACTTAAACCGAATACAACATATCAATGGCATTGCACAAGATTATAACGGCTTGTACATTGCTACCGACGGCGGTGTTTTCTTCAAAAAACATAACACTTTAAATTGGGACGGATACAACTTCAATTTACCCAACGTAAACGTTAAAGACATAAAACTGGCAAACCATGCCGTTTATGTTGGAACCTACGGCCGCGGCGTTTGGTATGCCTCTTCTCACGATTGCGATATTACAGGCGATACCATTCATATCTGGCAAAATACAACTTACTCAACAAACAAAATTGTTATGGATGTAATTGATATCCACCCGGGAGCAACACTAACCGTTACAAGAAAATTGTCCATGGGACTCGGCGCAAAAATTATTGTGGAACGAGGCGCAAAACTCGACGTAAACGGTGGAACACTTACAAAAGAGTGCCCCGACTTATGGCCAGGTATCGAAGTTTGGGGGAACGCCTACTATCTACAAGACACCGTTCACCAAGGCAGAGTAGTTTTGCGAAATAATGCCAAACTTGAATATGCCGTAACGGGTATAGCTACCATTAAAAACAACGGTTCAAATAACGATAGAAGATATACCGGTGGTATTATTAATGCCGAAAATGCAATTTTTCTTGATAATGAAACTGACGTTAGCTTTTACCCATGGGACGATAAAATTACACAGGGTTTTATTCCCGTTGATAACAAAAGTTATTTCAAAAATTGTACATTTACTACAGATACCGCTTTTTATTTTTATAAAAATAATCAGTACGACACATCTACCGTTGTTCATGTTGAACTCAAAGGCGTTAGAGGTGTGCTTTTCCAAAACAACCGGTTTGAAAATACCGTTTCTCTCTCTTTTGTTTATGCCGACAAACGGGGTATCGGTATAGTATCATGGAACTCCGGTTTTTATGCAAAAAACAACTCTTCAACAAAAATAGGTAACCGCTTTGTAAATTTATATTACGGCATTAAAACATATGCGCATGCCGGCTTCAACAAAAAAATATTAATAGATAGAAACTCTTTTGAACATAACATTACAGGTTGCTACCTCGGCGCCGAAACCTTTGCTTCCGTTATTAGAAATACCTTTGACGTTACTCGTATGGACAACAAAAAACCAAATGGCTATTGCGGCCTATACCTTGATGCCGGCACAGGTTATCAAGTAGAAGAAAACAAGTTTTACTCCAGTTATTACCCGGTTTTTTCACAAACCTATTCCACAAGCTACGGTATTATAGTAAATAACTCCGGCCCCGAAGATAATTTTATCTACAACAACAAATTCCATAACATTAGCTGGGCCACACAGGCTCAAAACCAAAACCGTAGCAAAGACGGACTACCAAAATAACTATCAGGATATTTCGATAACACAATATCCTGATAATAATATTAACGGGATAAAGAATTATCAAGGTTCTGATGCTGACGTGGTAACCGCTCCTGCAGGCAACACTTTCAGCCATATAAACAGTACAAACTCCTCCAGCGACTACTTTAATAATTGTGCCGACATTATCTATTGGCATCATATGTGGTTCCCGTGTATCACTCACCGGTACCGAAGGTTGTACCCAAAATAAACAAACATTTATTCCCATATATTAAAGATACCGCTTGTCCATCAAATCTTGATACAATAAGATATAGCGTTTTAAAATCGGCTATTACGACCGCTGATAGCAACCGTATTGTATATGCCGATTCGTTAAACGACCTTACTGACGGCGGAAATACTCCAGCAACCAACCTTGACGTGCTAACCGCTACGCCCTCCGAAACCATGCAACTGCGTGATGAGTTGCTGAATTACTCGCCTTATCTTAGCGATACGGTGATGGTAAGCGCCGCCACTAAAGAGGATGTTTTGACTAACAGCATTGTTACAGAGGTGCTGACAGCCAACCCGCAATCGGCAAAAGCTGAGA
>QIKE01000002.1 GCA_003232915.1 Bacteroidota bacterium
TAATTTTACGCTGATTTTCAAGCTATGAAACATTATACCATACCGGTTTTTATTCCCGAATTGGCTTGTCCGTTTCAATGTGCGTTTTGCAATCAGCAGAAAATTTCGGGCCGTTTGCATGTCCCTGTCAAAGCGGAAATTGTACGGACATTCGATGAATATCTGCGATCTTTCAAAATAAAAAAACGACATGTTGAAGTGGGGTTTTTCGGGGGTACGTTTACCGGTATCCCGCTCACGGAGCAAGAAAAATATTTACAGCTTGTACAGCCATATCTCGAAAACGGAAATATTCAAGGTATCCGTATTTCTACCCGTCCCGATTATATCAACGATGAGGTTTTAGAGTTGCTTAAAAAATATCATGTTAGCACTATTGAACTCGGAGCACAGTCGCTGGACGACGAAGTACTAAAAGCGGCACATCGTGGCCACACCGCCATGCAGGTAGAAAAATCTTCCCGCAAAATACGCTCGGCAGGTTTCGAACTTGGCCTTCAAATGATGATAGGACTTCCGGAAGACAAGATTGAAAAATCGCTTGCCACTGCCCGAAAAATTATTGAATTAGGTGCTTCCAACACCCGCATTTATCCTGTATTGGTAATAAAAGGTACTGCAATGCACCGATGGTATATGCATCACCAATACAAACCGCTTACTTTATACGAAGCCGTGTATCAGTCGAAACAACTGTTGCTACTTTTCGAAAAATCGGGAGTAAAAGTTATCCGGCTTGGGCTACATCCTTCCGAAGGACTTCTCCATGGTAGCGAATTGGTGGCCGGCCCTTTTCATCCTTCGTTTCGCGAATTGGTACTCACCGAAATTTGGGGCGACATTTTCAAACCTCTTATGAAATCAAAACAAAACGTACAACTTAATCTTCACGTTCCTCTGTCCGAAATCAATTATGCCATCGGCCACCGGGCCAAAAACAAACGGTTACTGTTGAAACATTTTGTCCAGGTACGCTTTGTTGCCAATGCTACATTGCAAGTACGACAATATGTTGCCGAAAATTTAGTGCTGACTTCCCCACCTTATTTTCCCGTTTAAGCATCTTTTGCCAAGCCAATTTTATACCATTGAAATACGGCTAATTACCAATTATGAAAATTAAACGTCTTGTGGATTATACAAAGCGCAAAAAACAATTGAGTCGATCGCTTATTGCCATTATCTCACCCAAAAACCTTCCCGCATTTGTAACGATGACAAGGACGAGGACATTAGTTGTAAACCCGTACTCTAATTTATGCTAAGATTTACAGCAGATTATTACGTGTATAACATTGCAAATGCGGATAATAAATCCGTCTTTGTTTGTATAGAGATATAAATTTTTACAAATTTAACTTTGGAACATTGATCCCCGATGACACTAAAAGCAAAGCTATGTTTGTCTTTTTGGTGTGAGGGGTAACGGAAAGCCCGAAATTATCGGCTTGGGAATTGTAAGAAAGAGCCGTAGCCGCGCAAAACTATCGTAGCCTCAAGAATATATTATTATTTATAGGTATCTCTCTTTTACTAAAGTTGCAATATTTTCGGGTGTAAAGCCGAAAGATTTTTCAAGTTCGCTTGCAGGTGCCGAATTGCCGAACCTGTCGATACCAAAACTCCAGCCGTCTGCAACATATTTACCCCAGCCAAAGGTACTACCGGCCTCTATACTTACACGATAACGGACTTCGTCTGGAAGAATGCGTTGTTTGTATTCATTCGGTTGTGCATCGAAAAGTTCCATTGAGGGCATACTCACCACTCGCACGGCTAAATCAGTTAGTTTTTCGGCAACTTTCAAGGCAAGATGTACTTCCGAACCCGTGGCAATAAGAATAAGGTTGGGTTTGTTGTTATTACTATCTTTAACAATATAAGCGCCTTTGCGAATATTATCAAAAGTAACTGCCTGAAAGTCTAATATGGGTAAACTTTGGCGCGAAAGGGCAAGAACAACGGGCATATTGTTTATGTCGAAAGCCAACTGCATAGCAAAAGCGGTTTCGCGTGCATCGGCAGGTCTAAGTGTTAGTATACCGGGCATGCTTCTGAAAGTGGCGAGTTGTTCAATGGGTTGGTGGGTTGGACCATCTTCGCCCACATAAAACGAGTCGTGTGTAAACACATACAGCACAGGCAACTTTTGCAATGCCGACAAGCGAACCGCCGGCTTAGCATAATCGGAAAACACGAAAAAAGTGGCCCCGAAAGGTTTAAAACCACCGTGCAATGCAATTCCGTTTAAAATAGCGGCCATAGGAAATTCACGTACAGCAAACGACAGGTTTTGACCTTTGCGGTTGTTACGGGAAAATTCGCCGGCAACATCGGCAAAGTCTTTGGTGTTGTTCGACGGTTCCAAATCGGCCGAACCACCGATTATCGAAGTATTTTGTTTGGCAAAAGTAGCCATCACTTTTCCAAAAGCAGCACGAGTGGCGAGGTTTTCGCCTACTTTGAACTTGGGTATTCCAGTATTAAACGACAATGAGTTTTCTACCAATTCTTTCAATCTTTGCCTAAAAGCTATATTTGTTTTCGTTTTTTTATCAACACGGCTTTGTAATTCTGCAATTTCGTTGCGCAAATCTTCAAAATGTAAACGAAAACTATGTATCACCTCCTCGTCAACATAGAAAAATTTATCTTTAGGCAAACCGTTTTTTTCTTTGGTAGCTGCAATTTCGTTTTCCGAAAGAGGCGAACCATGAGTACGAAAATCGCCTTCGACATTTGCCGCACCTTTAGCTATGGTTGTTTTTCCAATGATAATGCTCGGACGCAATTGTTCTTCTTTTGCACTTACAATGGCTTCAACAATTTGTTGATGATCGTGTCCGTCGATTTTAATAACCTGCCAATTAAATCCTTTAAAAACAATGGCAATATCCGTACTGTCGGCACGTGAAACAGGACCAGATATTTGCGCATCGTTTTTATCATAAAAAACTATCAATTTTCCAAGGCCGAAATGTCCCGCATTAGCAGCAACACCAAGAGTAACAGGTTCTTGAAAATCGCCATCGCCGGCTAAAACGTATGTATAATGATCAATAACATCATCACCGAGCTGAGCGGCAGCGACAGTCTCGGCTATTGCCATCCCAACGGACATGGCCACGCCTTGTCCGAGAGGACCGGTAGTGGCATCAACACCAGGAGTATGGCCGTACTCAGGGTGCCCCGGAGTAAGACTTTCAAACTGCCGAAATCGCTTTAATTCTTCCTTATCTATAAAACCCTGAAAATACAATAGTGAGTATAGCAACATGCTTTCGTGACCAGCAGACAAAATAAAACGATCGCGATTGAACCAACAACTGTTGTCGGGATCGAAACGGAGAAAATATTTAAACAATATATAAACCATATCTGTTGATGACATAGCGCCACCCGGATGACCCGAATTTGCTTTGCGTGTACCGTCAATTATCAGTCCGCGAATGGTAGCAACGGTTTTTTCATCTAATCTCGGATTGCGTTCAAGGAATTCCATTGTCTGTACTTTTTTAAAATTGTTCGATTGTTTGTGTATAAATTATGCCACAAAGATACATTTACTGTATTTATCAGGTAAAAATGTCAGAAATTCTTTCGCGAAGTTCTAAACATATGTGCTTTGTTATTAATAAACAGTACAACAACACGATACCTCTTTCGCTCACATTTCTATCGGTAATTTTATTCAGAACTTACTCATTATTAATTTTGTTTAAAGAAATAATAAATAAACCGTTTAATTAACTGAATTATCTGTTGTTGATTGTTTTGGCAATATAAAAATTTATTAACTGATTTTTAATTTTTTAAAATCTACCTGTAATTATTCAGCCGGCACTACATGCATTTGAGATAGAAGTGTTATTGATCGTATTACGGGAATTTTTCTTTTGATACCGTCAAAGCTGCATCAACAAGATTATAAAACTCTTAGAAGAATAGAAAAAGAATTCAGCAAGAAAGACATAAAATAAAACCGTAAACAAAAAACTTCCTCCTCAACAAACAAAGGCAGAACAAAACCCGGAAAAGGAGAACGAAAATCAACAGGAAGATATAGAGGGGCAATCCAAACCGGCTTCGGAGCAAAAACCCAATACAAAGAAACTGAAAGTAAATGCCGTCTAAGCAGACCAAATAATAGTTTATCTCACAAAACACGGCTTGGTGAATACAGCGAGGGAAGAGAGTGAAAAGATGATAGAGTTCGTTATGCCCTGCCTCCTTCTTCTAAATAGGGTTCCGCTGCGGATTTATGAAAAAGTTCATTAAAACAGTGGCAATATTGAAATTATTAATGCCAAAATTATAGTGGAATTAAAAAAAAGACCTTCCGCAAATACTCCAATTGATGAAACAATATACCGGAATTCAATATAATTGGCTCAATAATCTATTGGTTGCTCTCTTCCCTTGTTCTACCTCTTGATTATTACGGGAGCTTTAATATATGAAAATCTATATTCAATACTCCTCCCACCCAACTTTTCACCGGCAAATCCTCCAGCCGGTACCTGCTGATGGCATACACAAAAGCACTGGCTAACCGTGCGTTGGTAATCAGCTGAACGTTGAAATCCACAGCCGCCCGGCGAATGGTGTAATCGTTGCTTAACTCTTTTGATGTCAGGTTTTTGGGGATATTGACGATTAGATCAATTTTTTTGTTTTTTATCAAATCGTAAGGTCGGGCCAGTAAACATGGGTAGTTTGTATGCCGTTTTTTTCATAAAAGTCGTGCGTTCCTTTGGTGGCAAAGAGTTTATAACCTTTCTTGATCAGAAGTTTTGCGCTGATGAGCAACTCCGTTTTCGAGCGAAAAGGTCCTGTGGAGAGGAGAATATTTTTTTCAGGAATGTGGAATCCTACCGACAACAGCGCCTTGAGGATGGCCTCGTAATAATCGTCGCCTATACATCCGACCTCTCCGGTAGAAACCATGTCCACGCCGAGCACCGGGTCGGCTTTGCTTAACCGCGAAAAAGAAAACTGCGGTGCTTTAACGCCGATGTGATCGATGTCGAACAGCGACTTTCCCGGTTTCTCCGGTTTTTCGCCGAGCATGATACGAACCGCATAATCAATAAAGTTGGTTTTCAGCACCTTTGAAACAAACGGAAAACTTCGCGATGCCCGCAGGTTACATTCTATCACTTTGATGTCGTTGTCTTTGGCGAGAAACTGAATGTTAAACGGCCCGCTGATGTGTAGCTCTTCGGCAATCCGG
>QIKE01000146.1 GCA_003232915.1 Bacteroidota bacterium
ATTGGACAGATATTCACACCTCTCGGTTCAAAGTCTGTATGATAAATTTGTTTCCAACGGTGCTGATATTATTATCCGGGAGAATACGATCGCAGTACAACTGAAAAAGAAAAGAAATCTCCCACTTATATTGGAGGTAATGCAGAAATATTCCCGTCAGAAATACCCATGGCTTAAAGGTAAAAATATTATCTTTGAGGGAGCTACCTATTCGTAACAAATACGGGTGGTTGTTTACCGTGAAAATCTATGATAAGTACTAATGGTCTACTACTGTTTTAGTAGAAACCTTTATATTGGAGTGATTTAAATACAGAATATTCAAATATTTATATGTATTATTATGAAAAACATGGTATCGTTCCTATAAACATCTTATATTTAATACTACGACCACTTTTTACTTAATTTTTTCCATTAATTTCGCAGAAGCACCTAATTATTAAGCAATTTCGTTTATTGTGCCCTCTGTTTTAAACTATATTCTATTAACTCGGGATAAAAAATAAAAAAATCATCTCGTAAAAGTTCGTAATTATCTTCCAGCACTTCCACGGCAATTTGCATACCTGAGCGAAAAGCAGTACGACGGTCCATTCCGTAAAAAATATATTTCAAATCGGCCTTGTTGGCATAAGCGTTAAGCCAATTTTGAGCTATCATAAACGGAAAAATATGTTTTACATAATTAGGAAGCAAAAAAAACCGGTGAGCAAGAATCGTATATACAAAAACCGAAAATTCAGATAATTCTTCATTGTGAAAATAGCTCCAATTAGCGGCAAGAAAATGATCGTAAAAAATATCAACCACAATACCCGAAAACAGTCCGAATTTATTCCGAATACGTTGCTTACTTTGGCCTACAATCGTATGTTTATCGGTAAAAGTGTCGATATGGCGGTGTAGCCATATTCCTTTTTGAATACCCACTGCAAACCGCTCATATTGTTTTCCTTTTACGCTATCGGCAATAAAATTGCCAAAAAGCAACTCCTTATTATTTCCAGACAAATGAGCGTGTGCTAAAAAATTCATTCTGTAATTTCTATGGCAAAAGTACATTTTCTGATAAGCGATATATTATTTTTTTCGGAACTGGTAAAAACTTTTATTCAGGAAAGTAAATATGGCCATTACTGATTATCGGCACAAAACCTGATGTTGCGTTGCAATTGCTTAAAGCCGGCACGTTCGATGGGAGTGTGTTTAAAAAGTTTTTTAAAAAAAGGACGATTTAGTTGTTCCCAATCCGTTTTTTGCATTTCTTGCAGTTGTACGGAAGGTGAAAATAGAGTTTCGTTGTGCTTTTTTATTTGACGGTTCCACGGGCAAACATCTTGGCAAATATCGCAACCGAAAATATAGTTTTGCATTTTGCCTTTAAAATATTCGGAAATTTCGGAGTTGTGGTATTCTATTGTGATGTACGAAATGCATTTGCGAGCATCAAGTTCGAAAGGTTTAAGTGCGGCGGTCGGACAAGCGTCGAGACAGCGGGTACACGAACCACAAAAATTTGCCAAAACAGTTTCATTGTATTTAAGTTCAATGTCGATAATAATGTGCCCGATAAAAAAAAACGAACCTATTGTGCGGTTAATAAGGCAAGTATTTTTTCCGATAAAGCCGAGTCCGCTTTTTTTCGCATGGTAGCGTTCCAGTAGGGGAGCTGAATCGACAAAAATACGAGCTTTGCGTTTGCCCGACTTTTCTTCGATAAAACTTAGCAATTGCTGAAGCCTTTGTTTTATAATATAGTGATAATCTTTACCGCAGGCGTATTTCGATAGTTTGTAGTACGACGATTTTTCAGGAATTTCGTCGGTGTAATAGTTATAGGCTACCGAAATTAAGGTTTTGGCATCTTCGACAATCTGGCGTGGATCGTAACGCTTTTCTTTGTTGCGCTGCATCCAGCTCATATTGCCGTGTTTACCTGCAGCGAGCCACTTTTCCACAAATTTAGCATCTTCACCGGTATCTGTGGCTTGCGAAAAACCGCAAACTACAAAACCAAGTTGCTGTGCTTTTAATTTTACGGCTTCTGATAACATTACTTTATTTAGCTGAAAAATTGGCATCTATTTTAAAATAAACTGTGGTTTTGTTCAAAAAAAAGTATTGTTTCTTTTATACTATCAGAACAATTTTCCTTGTTTGGGAAGTATTGTTTTTCCTAAAAGTTTATACGCCAATTCAGTAGCTTCGCGTCCGCGTGAGGTTCGCATAATGTATCCTTCTTGAATTAAAAACGGTTCGTAAACCTCTTCGATAGTTTCGGCTTCTTCGCCAACGGCAGTAGCAATGGTGGTGATACCAACAGGTCCGCCATTAAATTTTTCAATAATAGTTGACAAAATGCGGTTATCCATTTCATCGAGGCCGTATTTATCAACGCTTAACGCTTCAAGGGCGTGCTTCGAAATGGCCATATCAATAATACCATTGCCCTTTATTTGAGCAAAATCTCGCACGCGGCGTAATAACAAATTGGCAATACGCGGAGTTCCCCGACTCCGTCCAGCAATTTCAAAGGCTGCTTCGTGGTGTATTTCCACTTTTAAAATAGAGGCCGAACGTTCAACAATACCCGTTAGCGTGGATGTATCGTAATACGAAAGACGCGAGGTTATACCGAAACGCGAACGCAAAGGTGCCGTAAGCAATCCCGAACGCGTTGTGGCACCGATAAGTGTAAATGGATTTAAACTGATTTGTACCGACCGTGCATTGGGGCCAGTTTCTATCATAATATCTATTTTGAAATCCTCCATTGCCGAGTACAAATATTCTTCAACCACAGGACTCAACCGATGAATTTCGTCGATGAAAAGTACGTCGTTTTCTTCAAGGTTGGTAAGCAATCCAGCCAAATCACCAGGTTTGTCGAGTACAGGTCCCGACGACGTAATAATGTTCACTTCAAGTTCGTTAGAGATTATGTGTGACAGTGTTGTTTTGCCAAGTCCGGGTGGACCATGCAATAAAACATGATCAAGTGCTTCGCCCCTTTGTTTGGCCGCTTCAACAAATATTCGTAGGTTTCCAACAACTTTTTTCTGTCCTGCAAAACTCTCAAACCTTCCGGGTCGCAACACTTTTTCTATCTCCAGTTCCACTTTGCTAAGAGCTTTGCCCGATGCATCCAAATTTTCATTCATTAATATTATAGTTTATGCAACAAAAGTAACAAACTCAACGAATCGTAATGAAGGAATATTTGTAGAGTTTCTTGATATACCTGTTGGTGAGTGTGCAAAAGGGCGAGAGGACGCAGGCAAGCTATGTGAAATGCAACGAGGGAGATTTTTTCACTGTGGGAAATATATAGTACGGAGTAAGAAAACGAAAAAACAGATATTAGTACTCAAAAATAAAAATATCATTTTTTATTGATACGGACAAAAATAAAAATTAACGTTTGCTTGTTTGCACACTAAAAAAAAAATAGTTAGTTAAGACGCTGACAAGCTCTGCCATTCCCCTATTTTCCTGCTTTCGCCTCATCTTGTACAAATTACAAATATGTATGGTTTTTGTGGTAGCTTATTCCAATTTTAGTACCGTTTCATCGCCGGATATGTTTCTTATTTATAATCTAAACGGCTTTTTCCCGCTTTCTATTTTTCCGTTCCAAAACTCTTTTGTTTTCTATCATTTAAGCTGACTTATCCTAATTTGTCAATTTTAATCAAAAGAATTCCTCAAGGCTCTGACTCAGGGAAAAGAGGAAAGTTTGAAAACCTGAAGGTTTTCAAAACGCTTTGAGACAGCGTACATTTGTGATATGGGAGAACACATAGCAAAACGGCGTAACAAAACGCTTTTATAGTATCATTTAGTTTTTCCACTGAAATATAGACGTTCAGTAATTACAGAAGAAATAGGGGAGAGTTTAAGGAATATATGTCTTGAGGTTTCAGAGAGATACGAGATTAATTTTGTTTAGATAGGATATGAGTCTGATCAAATACATTTTTTGTCCAAAGCATGCCAAGTTCGTCAGTATCAGAGATAACGAGGAAGTTAAAATGAATCACGGCCAAACAGTTATTTCAACAGCATCCAGAGATAAAGGCAAAATTATGGGGAGGTAAATTTTGGACAAGTGCGTATTATGCAAATACAATTAAGCAATACGGGAATGAAGAAGTGATAAGGAAATATATAGAAAATCAAGGAAAAGAGAAAGAGTACAAAAAGATTTATGATGGGCAGCTAACTCTTTTCTGATACATCAAGGCTCTGCCTAGGGTAGTTCATTATTTTCTATAATCACAGATTTTCATGTATAGGGCACCCCTAATTCATAAGCCCCAACTGTATTTATAACCTACTAACAACTAGTTAAATACAAACTTATCTAATTTTTTACTCTTACTATATTAGGGCTATAATAGATATTATAATCTGATTTATACATTACTAAACACATTGACAATGGTGCTCAAAATA
>QIKE01000110.1 GCA_003232915.1 Bacteroidota bacterium
CTTTTTTTAAAAGTCATTATAAATGTTTGGTTAATTAGCTGTTAACCAAGCTATATTACACTAATTTTAGCACCTAGAAAGTTCCTTTAGCTCAAAAATTGCATTAAGTCCTTGGTTAGTTCCTTACCACAGGATGTGCGGTTTTAATCTCCCCTAAGGTTCTAGGGTTCTGATCTAGCAATTCTTTCATTTGAACGCTGTGGAAAAGAATTGAGACATAAACTCTCGTCATTGACAGAGGAGTGTAATAATCTAGGGTTTAATCTTCTGTGGTATGAATGGAATAAGTGATGAATATAATCATTAATGGGCATACTCTGGATTGCTTCGCTCCTCTCGCAAAGACGCTGTTTGACGGTTAAACCTTTCAGGTTTAACCGTCTTTGAGAGGAACGAAGCAATCTAGTTCCGTCGTTTGTTTTCGTTCGTCGTCATCATCCGTCTTTGCGAGGCGCAAGCCGAAGCAATCCAGGGTATGGTTTACAGAGGTACAGATGCAATGAGTGGTGGGTATAATCATTAATGGACAAAACTGGATTGCTTCACAAAGCTCGCAAAGACGCTCTGACGATTGTGAATTACTTGTACTTGCAATACCTATATATGTGGGTGATGAATTACTTCACAGTAAATGTTGTTTGTGCTTCATATGTTCCTGCGGAACGAGATTGTCCAACTACCCTAAGTGTTTGTACTCCAGTTGTTATTGGAACGATAGAAAAATTGAATGGTTTTTTGTTTGTTCCTCCCATAAATGTATTATTCAAATAATACATAACAGATGTAAGTGGTAATGTTGATGGTATTAATATAGATATATTTATAACTTTTCCGACATTATATGTTGTGTTTTGTTTTGGGTTTGTAATAAAAATAGAATTTTGTATCGTTTTGTTTTGTTGGGCATAATTTGTAATCCCAGAGTGTTGTTCATTTGTAAGTATTTGTGGTGCATTTTTTGCCGCCCACAAACGTACTCCATATTCCCATGCATTATACTGTGGATCAGATTCCGGGTTGGATGGTATTGGCCCTCGTGGGTCATCTTTTTTAACCCAATAAAGTATAGAATGTACAGATGGTGCTGTTGACGTGGCAGAACCCTGCCAAAAACCACGAAGAACGGGCTTAAGGTTTTCTATGTTCACTTCTGGTTCAGGGGGAATAAAATTTTCGGGCTTAATAATTTTAAGTGCCTTTTCCATAAATGCGCTCCACATTGGTGCCAAAACCAAGCCGGCAACTTTTTTAACAATAGGCGAATTATCATTATTACCACCCCATGTACCAACCGCAATATTTGGAGTATATCCCATTACCCACACATCACGAAAGTCGTTTGTTGTTCCTGTTTTAACGGCTACATCTTGACTGCCAAAAGAAAAAGAATTTCTTCCATACGATGGAGCACGCGCCTCTTTATCAGTTAAAACACTGTTTATGAGTCGAGCTGATTGTTTGGTTATAACTTGTTGTCCTGCACCTTGCTTATATTCTTCAAGAACCTTTCCGGAAGAATCTTCAACTCGTAAAATTGGTGTAATTTTATGACGTACGCCATCATTTGCAAATACACTGTATGCTCCTGTGAGTTGTAGTGGAGAAACTTCTCCACCACCTAAGGCAAGCGGAAGACCATATTCTGCTTTATTACCATTTAAACTTGTTATACCAAGTTTTTTTGCTGTTTCGAGTACGTTGCTAATACCTGTTAGGTATATTGTTTTTATAGCTGGAATATTAATAGATTGGGCGAGTGCATTACGAAGAGTTATAGGACCTCTAAATTTATTGTCATAGTTTTCAGGAGCATAACATCCGTTTTCCATAGTAAAATTATCAACTGCACAAGTTGTTGAAAATTGTGTTGGAACATCAAACACAACAGTACTCGGAGTGTAACCGCGCTCAAATGCAGTAACATATACAATTGGCTTGAATGTCGAACCAGGCTGTCTGTGTGTTGTTGTTATATTAAATTTCCCATCAATTTCTTTATCAAAATAATTACGAGACCCAACCATTGCTAAAATTTGTCCAGTTTTTGGATCAATTGCAACCAGAGCAGCATTTTTTGCATTAAATTTCTTTTCGTTTGTATATGCAAATTTTGAAACTACGTTTTCACCTATTTTTTGTAAATTATAATTTAAAGTAGTTATAACTTTAAGTCCATCTTCGTACACGGCACGACGTCCATATTTTTCTTCAAGATATTCTCGAACATAAAAAACAAAATGAGGCGCTTTAATATTTGTCGCTCCGTATTCCTCAAATTTAACTTTTTCTGCGCGCGCATTTGTGTACGCTTCTTCTGTTATGAATCCCTTTTTAAGCATCTGTTCAAGGACTTGGTTTTTTCGAGCTTCTAAAAGGTCCATATGATTTCCATATGGAGAAAAGCGGCTAGGAGCCTGGGGTAGAGCAGCTATATATGCAGCTTGTGCAAGCGACACGTCACTAGCTGAAACACCAAAAAAACGCTGAGCTGCTTCTTCTACACCATAAATATTACCACCATAAGGTGCTTCATTTAAATATAAATTAAGGATTTGGTCTTTCGTGAGAATTCTCTCAAGTTTAATTGCCAAAATCCATTCTTTAACTTTTCTAGATATTTTTTTGTCTCTTGTAAGAAGTGTGTTTTTGATTACTTGTTGAGTAATGGTGGACCCACCTTGTCCGCCCAATAGGTTGCCTGTGGTTAAATTATCAAAAATAGCTTTTAGTGTTCGCAAAGGACGAACACCCCTATGTTCATAAAATTCAGAATCTTCTATGGCGACTGTTGCATTTTTTAAATTACGAGAAATATCACTAAATGGAACAATGGTGCGACGGATATCTTCATGTAAATCGAAAAGAAGTATTTTTCCAGTCCGGTCATATATTTTTGTTGATTGTGTTATTTTACGATTATTAAAACCATCAAGTGTTGGAATTTCAAGAGTGGAAACCCAAATAAAAATAACACTCATTAAAAGAAGTCCAACCGCAAGTCCGATGATTAAAATATTACGAAGTAATCGTTTCATTAAAATAAACGTTACCATAAAAGAGTAAAATGGTGTAATATTTGATTTATGGTTTCTTGGTTTAAACAAAAAAAGTCGGTTATTCTCGACAAAGAAAAAATAGAAGAATTATTAACAAGAGGAGTGGAAAGACATTATCCAAGTGAGGATTTTTTGCGACAGCGACTTTTTTCAGGAGATAGGCTTAAGTTGTATCTTGGTATAGACCCAACTGGTCCAACACTTCATTTGGGCCACGCCATACCACTTAGAAAACTGAAACAGTTTCAAGACCTTGGGCACGAAATAATTTTATTGATAGGGGATTTTACTGCACGAATTGGAGACCCAGATAAAAAAGAAGTGCGCAAACAATTAACTCGTAAAGAAGTGTTAGAAAATGCAAAACTTTACAAAGAACAAGCCTCTCTATTTGTAAGTTTTAAAGGTAAAAATGCGGCAAAACTTATGTTTAATAATAGTTGGCATAGTAAATTAAATTTTTCTGATGTTTTAGATTTGGCTTCTAAAATTACAGTACAACAAATGTTAGAACGCGATATGTTTCGTAAACGTATTCAAGCAGAAAAACCTATATATATACATGAATTTATGTATCCCCTTATACAGGGATACGATGCTGTTGCAATGAATGTTGATGGGGAAGTTGGTGGAAATGATCAAACATTTAACATGCTCGTTGGTAGGACACTTCTAAAAGAGTTAAAAGGAAAAGAAAAATTCGTCTTACCAATGAAATTATTGGTAGACACAACTGGATCTAAAATGGGAAAAACCACAGGTAACATGCTTTCTTTTTTGGACTCTCCTGAAGAAAAATTCGGAAAAATTATGGCATGGACAGACGAGATGATTTTAATTGGGTTTGAACTTTGTACAGATATAGATTTATCAAAAATAAAAAACAGGTTAGATGGTGGAGAGAATCCAAGAGATATAAAAATGGAGCTAGCTTATGAAATTGTAAAAACATATCATAGTGATATTGTTGCAAAAGGAGCACGGGATGCTTTTGTAAAAACATTTCAAAAGGGCAATACACCTAATGAAATTAAAAGTGTAAAAGCTGGCATTGGTGAAAAACTTTATGAAGTGTTTATTCGAGAGGAAATTGTTAATTCAAAAATAGAATTTCGTCGTCTGATTGAAGCTGGTGCAATTACAAACAAAACAGACAATGAAAAAATAACTGAAATGGACGCACCAGCTCGACCTAGTGTGTATAAAATCGGGAAACATCGCTTTTTCGAAATAAAAGCAATGTAATTGTTGTTAGATTCCAATTTTTAGTTAATCCCTAAAAGGAACATCTGGAGCATCGTTATCCACATCTCCCCAGACTTTATCTTCATCCTCTTCGTCTTCTTCTACAC
>QIKE01000134.1 GCA_003232915.1 Bacteroidota bacterium
GCCAGCATATAGTTCACCACACGCACATCGGTACGGACACCTTCCACTTCTTGGGCATACCAAAGCGGGAAGGTATCGTTGTCGCCATTGGTAAAGAGTATAGCGTCGGGAGCACACGATTTGAGATACATCACAGCAAAATCGCGTGCAGAATATTTACCTGAGCGATCGTGAGAGTGCCAGCCTTCTTTGGCCATAATAGCCGGTACTAAAACAAGGCTTATGAGTGTAATTCCAAGGGCTACAACAACTTTATGTCTTGTTTTTTTCTGAAAAGCTTCATAAAGCGACAGCACACCGAAACCTATCCATATGGCAAAAGCGTAAAACGAGCCTGCATATGCATAATCACGTTCTCGCGGCTGAAACGGCGTTTGGTTTAAATAAACAATAATGGCTATGCCTGTCATCAAAAACAGCATAAACACTACCCATGTGTCCTTTTTACTTCTTGCTAGATGGAAAAAAAATCCAATCAATCCCAAAATCAGTGGCAGAAAGTAAAAGCGTGCTCTTGCAGGATTGTGCATACTGGCCGGTAAATCGGACTGGTCGCCAAGTCGCATTTTGTCGATAAAATTAATTCCGCTAATCCAGTTGCCATGGTCTATTTCTCCTTGGCTTTCGATATTGTTTTGTCGTCCCACGAAATTCCACAAAAAGTAGCGGATATACATGTGATCAATTTGATAAGTGAAAAAGAATTTCAGATTATCAAAAAAAGTAGGTTTGTAAATGGTTTTATACGAACCGTCGTCTTGTTGTACTTTGATAGGGATACCGTCGGTACCGCCATATTGTTTATACAATTTAATATGTTGAGGTTTTTGTCTGCTCCACATTCGTGGAAAAAGCGTCATAAAACGTGGATCGTAAACCGGAATAGTTCCTTTACGATCGTCTTTTACAATGTACTTACCTTTTTTATTATCACGTTCGTAAATCGGTGTTCCGTCTTTGCGTCCAACTACAGGAGCATTATAATACCGGCCATAGAGGAGCGGCCACGTGCCATATTGCACACGATTGAGGTAAGCCAACATACTAATAGCATCTTTGGGATTGTTCTCGTTGATGGGGGTATCGGCATTGGCTCTGATAATCAACATTAAAAAGGAAGTGTAACCAATAAGTATCAACACTAACGAAAGGAGTACGGTATTCCACAAAACCTTTCCTTTTTTACGTGTATAATAGAGCCCGTAAACAATCAACGCAATAATAGAAGCAAAATAAAAAATTGTTCCCGAATTAAAGGGAAGTCCGAAAGTATTTACAAAAAGCAATTCTGTTTTTCCTGCAAAGTTGACGAATTCGGGAATAATAATATACATAATAGATGACAGAATCACAATAGAAATAAAACCGGCATAAATAAAACCTTTCCACGAAAACTTATATTTTTTAAAATAATACACATAAGTTACTGCGGGAATAGCGAGCAAATTGAGTAGGTGGACACCGATAGCGAGACCAGTTAGGTATGCAATTAGCAATATCCAACGGAAGCCTACTTTTTCGTTGGCAACTTGTTCCCAGCGAAGAATAGACCAAAACACCATAGCTGTAAAAAAAGATGACATAGCATAAACCTCACCTTCGACGGCCGAAAACCAAAACGAATCGGTAAAAGTATAAGCCAAAGCGCCAACAATTCCTGCACCAAGAATAGCCCATGTTTGTCCTTGAGTAAGTTTATCTTGCGGATTTTTAATATAAAGCTTTTTTGCAAGCAGTGTAATACTCCAAAACAAAAATAAAATGGTAAAACCGCTTGACAATCCGGACATTGTGTTTACCATAATGGCAACATGAGCCCGATTGGCAGTAAAGAGCGAGAAAAATCGACCAATCATCTGAAACAGAGGCGCACCGGGAGGATGCCCTACTTGCAGTTTATACGCTGTGGCAATGTATTCGCCACAGTCCCACCAACTTGCAGTGGGTTCAAGAGTCGATAAATAAACCGTAGCGGCAATGGCAAACACCACCCACCCTACAATGTTGTTTAACTTTTTAAAATTGTTCATTTTGGAGATATTTTGTAATAAAAAACATCAATTTGGAGAAAGCAAACATTTAATAATGAAACCAAAACCGCAATCGGTTAAAATTCATTAATTCAATATTTTCTATCTTAAGAATAAGAAGCATGTTGTGATTTATTTATTTTTTGATTTCAATGCATGTTTTCCCGACCAATACAACAAATAAATTCCAAATAAAATCAGTGGTATACTTAAAAGTTGCCCCATATTGAGCAACATCGTTTGTTCGAAGATTTCTTGTGGTTCTTTCAGGAATTCAACGAAAAAGCGGAGTGAAAAGACTAGAACAAGGAAATAGCCGAAAAGTTTTCCTTTTTGTAAAGAGTTGTTTTTCATATGTTTCCAATAATATTTATAAAGAAAAACAAATATGAGCAAATAGCTTAATGCTTCGTAGATTTGTGTAGGTTGATGTGGTGCGATAGCGAGTGCAGGATCGCTCGAACGGACAAAGATAAAACCCCAAGGAAGTGTTGTGGGATATCCGAAAATTTCGGAATTCATCAGATTACCGGTACGAATAAAAAATCCGGCGAGTGCTACCGGTATTACAACACGGTCCATCACCCAAAGGAAAGGTAAGTGATTTTTTCTTGCGAAAATATACAGGCCGATTAATATGCCAACGGCAGCGCCATGACTGGCCAACCCACCATGCCAAATTTGTAAAATTTCTAACGGGTGTGCGAGAAAATATTCCGGTTCGTAAAAGAAAACGTGCCCTAAGCGTGCGCCGATAATGGTGGAGATCACCATATAAGTCGACAATTCGTCGAGAAGTTTTTCGGAGATACGTTCTTTCTTAAAAAACTTTTGCATCATAAGGTAACCCAAAATAAACGATAAGGCAAAAAGCAATCCGTACCAACGAATAGAAAAACCACCTATGATAGGGATACTCGCGGGTAGTGTGAAAATTTCGGGGCGTACATTCCAAACAATATAGTCGAGCATAAGGCAATGAATTTGTTAATGCAAAAGTAGGAAAATGTTACGCTTTTCAAGAAAAAAAATCCTTTTGGGCGTTTTTTTATTTTTAACAACCATCCGAGGCAACCACAGCTTTTTTTGTTACGGACAAAAAAATGTTTTTTTTCCGATTGCAAAGAGTCTTTTGTTACCGTTTTGAGCAGGCCATATTATTACTGAAACAAACTTGGCAAAAGCGAAAATACCAGAATACAAAAAACCAATAAAGGTTTGACAAAGCAGTCAAGAACAAAAAATTTGTAACACGCTTTACAGAGAAAAAACTTGACAACATCAAGGTTAGAGTAGGCGCACTTTTAAAACACTATAATATGGTCAAATTTTATAGTGTTGAAATAGAGAATGATGAATACCAAAAGCAAAAGTTGATAGGAAATACATAACTCAGTACACAGTAATAAAAAGAGCTGATGGCCTCTAATAAAATAAGGCAAAAATACAAGCGGCTACAAAATTTGAAACACGCATTTCGGGATTTAATAACCGATAAATTAAATATTCGCCCAATATTTCACCGTAAAGTGACTCAAACAAGGGGACGTGTATTTATTTGCATGTTTGCTTATGCCATAATAAAAAAAAATGGAAGGGACTATTAACCTATTGTTAAAAGAGTACAACAAAGGAAACAATCAAAGACTATCGTAAAACGACATAATTGACGAACAAAAGAATATTAAGATGAGCGAATTTGAATTTGGCTATAGGATGAAAAAATTTATGATGCCCGATTTAAATCCAGTAGAAGCAAAAATAATACGAGTCCTTAAACTAAAGATAGAGGATGTGCTCAGAACATAGCAACGAATTGAAGAAAAATATCTTAGCTGACTATTGGTATTACAGGATTTTTGTAGTAAAATACGGTAAAACAAAGAATATCATATCAATTCAAAACGGGTAATGAAACCTGTTCCATAAAGATTTATGTCATTGATACGAGCATAAAAAGAAGAATCTCTGTTATACAATTTATGGCGCTGAGAGTTCAAATGCCTACTAAGGCCGGCGGCTTAGTAATTACCTGATAGTAACCAAAAATCATAATTGGCAATCATTCGTAGCGAAGTGCATCAATAGGGTCGAGGCGGGCAGCTTTGTTGGCAGGAATAATACCCGATAGTAGAGCCACAGCGAAAGTGAGCACAATACCTCCGGTTATCCAAAGCCAGGGGACAATAAAAGTACTGTCGGTAAAATACGATACTGCATTGCCAACCAATACACCAACGGTAATACCAAGTGCACCGCCGATTTGTGCAATAACAATCGCTTCGAACAAAAATTGGTTGCGGATAGTGCGTCTTTTGGCGCCCACAGCCATACGGATACCTATTTCGCGGGTACGTTCGGTTACCGAAACCAACATAATGTTCATCAATCCGATTGCAGCACCAAAAAGTGTGATAAGCCCAATAGTAGTAGCACCTATAGTGATGCTGCCCGTAAGTTTGATAAGCATATCGGCAATGTTATTGCTTTTTGTTATCGTAAACGAATCGTCGTCGCCAAGTCGATCTTTTCTAATTCGGCGAAAAACGCCGGTAGCCTCACCTATGGCGGCATTCATTTGCGCAGGATTGGAAACCTTTACGCTGATATCGAAATTCATATTAGGTCGCGAAAAATATTGCCTGACATTGTTGTAAGGTACCAAGCAGAAACGGTCGCCGCTAAAGCCAATGCTTGATCCTTTTGCTTTTAAAATACCAATAACTCTGTAATTCCCTGGCCCTATAGACACTGATTTTCCGATAGGATTTTCGTTGTTTTTGAAAAGTTGTTTTACAATTTCGCTTCCAAGCACCACAACATGAGTGCCTTCCGAAGCTTCAAGAGGAGTAATATTTCTGCCTCGCTCCAATTCCGAACCCGAAGTGGTTAGATAATTATTGTCAACGCCGATAACCTGATTGTTAGGATTGGTTTTTTTCGATTTATATTTAAGTGTGGCAATACCCGTACCTCTGACACTTATAGAAGTAATAACCGGAAACCGGTATTCTTTTTTAAATCTAACGGCTTGCCTAAAGGTGATAGTTTCATAAGTCTTGGCTTTGTTATGTTTTCGTCCGATGTGAACTCTTAGATTCCGGCTGCGGATATTAAATGTATTCGATCCCATCATAGCAAAATTATCCCGCAGGTAATACTCTATAGCATCAATAGCCGTGAGGATGCCCACAAGAGCCATAATTCCGAAAGCAATAATCATTACCGAAAGGATAGTACGTATTATGTGGCTTTTGATAGAGCCAACGGCAATTTTTATATTTTCGCTGATAAGCTTTAAATAATTCATTAGTTGTCGTTTTTTTCGCCGAAAGCCAAATCGCCGGCATCGCCAAGGCCAGGCACAATATAAGCTTTTGCAGTTAACTCATCGTCAATTGCACCTGTCCAGATTGTCATATTCGATTTTGAAATACTTTTTTGTAACGTATTGATACCTTCTTGACTTGCTATTACACTTACCACGTGCAGTTGTTTTGGGTTTCCTTTTTCGAAAATCCCATTGATGGCTGCAACCAACGATCCTCCTGTTGCCAGCATAGGGTCCGAAATAATCATCACTCGCCCCTTAATATACGGCGAAGAAATATATTCAAGTTTGATAATAAAATCTTCTTCTTTATCGTATTTGCGATAAGCCGAAATAAAAGCATTATCGGCATTGTCGAAATAATTTAAAAATCCCTGATGAAAAGGTAATCCCGCACGCAAAACGGTGGCAAGAAGTGGTTTTTCCTTTAAAATATTCATCTTCGCAATACCAAGTTGTGTGGTAACTTCAATTTCTGTGTATTCCAGTTCCTTGCTAATTTCGTATGCAAAAATCTCACCGAGGCGTTCCAAATTCCGTCTGAAGCGCATTCGATCAGCTTGAATATTTTTGTCGCGTAATTGATAAAGAAACTGATTAAAAAGCGAGTTATTTTTTCCTATTTCCCGAATCATCATCTTCGTTTTGGTTCAACAAAGATAAAAGAAAATAACAAGGTGTGTAAATTGTTTCTTTTAAGTTTATTCACGCTGTTCAAAAAGCCGTCATAAAATTTATGTTTTGAAATGAAACGTTCTGATTTTTTTGCGTAAACTTTTCATATGTTTATAATATTGTAATATGCTGTTAATACGTTGTTTATGTTTTGTCACGATTTCCGGTTTTGTCATCGAAAATAACGCCAAAACGATGCTGACATTTTTTTATTCCACAGGTTAAACCCGTGGAATGGCAAAACCATTATTCCACAGGTTAAACCCGTGGAATTGTAAAACCATTATTCCACAGGTTAAACCCGTGGAATTGTAAAACCATTATTTCACA
>QIKE01000001.1 GCA_003232915.1 Bacteroidota bacterium
TGTTATTACCCTGAACCATATCGGCAATTGTACTGGTATTGCCGGCAAAAATCAGCAAATCGTCTTCTTTGATGACCGTCTGCGGTGAAACGGGAGATATTTTTTCCGTCCCGCGAAGAACTTCCACCAAGAACAAGCCTTTTAAATTTCGCAACATAGCTTGCTCAATGGTTTTATTATGGTAGCTGGAACCTTTCCCCACTTTTACTTCCACAATATATTCTCTGGAACGTTCGGTAACTTCCTCTACCATATCGGCTTTGTCAGGCAACAACTTACCGGCAAACAAAATCAGGTACAAACCGCCAAGAATGACCATGGATATGCCTACCGGGGTAAAATCAAAAATATCCAGTGTTTTAAAATGTGGGAATACCTGTTGCTCTGCCACCATTCCGTTTACCACGAGGTTGGTGGAAGTACCGATAAGTGTGGCCATCCCCCCGAAAATGGCGGCATACGAAAGCGGAATGAGTAATTTGGAAGGAGCTATGTTGTTTCTTTTTCCCCAGTTGTGCACATAAGGCATCATGATAGCTACCAAAGGGGTGTTGTTGATAAAAGCAGACAATGCGGAAACAGGAAAAAGCAGTTTAAAAAGAAATTTTTTATAGGTAAAAGTTTGTTTAAAGAAGCGGTTGAACATGTTGTCGATCAGGGTGGACTTTCGGATGATCTCCCCAATGAGCAACAGCAGGACAATGACCGCCAGTTGTTCGTTGGCAAAGCCACTCATGATCTCCTTCGGTGTAAGGACGCCTGTTATGCCCAGTACACTTATCCCAATGATAAAAGTAAATCCCGATCCAAAATAGCCTTTGTACAGGGAGGCTATCATGAACAGAATGACAATGAGTACGATGATCTGGTGGAGAGTCAATTTTTTAAACGTTTTGTGCTGTTATAAGGTTAAAGTTCAAAGTGGTTTGCTATGTGTGAGTTCATTCTCTTTTGCCTTTGCACTTTTTACTTTTGTTTTGGTTTTCTGTGAACCATATGAGGGATATGAGGGCATATTAGAGTTTGGGTTTTTTGAACCATATGATTTTGAACCATATCAGGCATATGAGGGCACAGAGGTTAGTTTTGAGTTCTGAGTTGTGAATTGTCAATGCCTAAATAAGGTTGACCGTTTTTACTTTGCACTTTTGCCTTTGGCCTTTGTGCTTGTTAGGGTTAAAGGCCTGATTGCGACAGTCGGGTTTAGGGACGTACGGAGTTTTTTATTAATGCATATTTTAGGCTATTTCATAAACAATGCTATTGGGTGATGCCGTATTTTTAGATACATTTATCAGTTCTATACCTACAACATTTCCCTCTTTGTCAAAATCAATAATTACCCCGGATTTTTCTTCTAAACTTTCTGCAATATCCTTATCAGAAAACTTAAGGTACATTACGTCGGTTTCTTTATCATATTTTATTTTCATACTTTTCTATTTTAGAGGTTTTATAAGCTGTTATAACGAGTGACGGATCTTTACATGTGTTTATAAATACCCGATAAAGGTACGGTTTTTTATTTTTATCGGAAATAACTATTTTCTGGAAGATTGTTAAACACTCATCCTGTTTTATCATTACATCAGGAAAAAGAATCACATTATCAATGATTTTGCGATTAAGATTCCTATTTGCTATTTGTTCTGCTGCATGTTTAGAATAATGGTAATTCATTGCCTAATATAAAAGATACGGAAAAGTTTAGAGCTATTAAGCTTAAAGTATTTTGAGTTTTTTTACTTTGAACTTTTGCCTTTGTACTTTTTACTTCCCACAGGTCAGGCATACTTTTCAATTTCCGAACGGATGGTTTCTTTTACGGTTTTCCAATTGATATCTTTAATCATTTCAGGCATTGGGTCGGGTTCGGCATCACCGAAATAAGTAAGACTTTTAATAACCATATATTCGGAACCATCGAAGTATTTTTTATTGTAAAAAGCCATCAACTCTTTCAGGCTGAATTTTTTTAAGAGAAAATAAATATCTATAAAATCCTTTTTACTGCCTCTCCCCGTAATAGCAGCCAGTTTCATGGCAGCAATATCTTTTAGTCCGGCAATCCGGATTCCATCCGTAACAATTTAATTTTCAAGCCAGGGATAAGAATAGTTGACAAAATCAACTTTGATACCATTGACCAACAAAATATTAATATTGTCAGAAGATTTTATTGTCTTGATTTCTCTGTGCTTTTCAAATGTCCTGGCTTTATCAATTATTTTAAAGTCTATCTCACCAAACAAATCAAGGTCAATGGATTTCCGGTGGCCCAGTTGCAATGCCAATGCTGTGCCGCCAACCAGTCTGGTTTTGGAAAAAACTCTGAGTGTCATCAATGACTTTAAAAGTTCCAGTGTTGAGGTATCGACTGCTGATAGGTGTAACATCTAAAAGATTCTATAGGTTCTTTTGATACGGTTGCAATGAACGACAAGGTTTTTTTATCCAGCTCCCGGAATTTTTTGGCAGCATAGGCTATGGTTTGTATGCCATACACTTTTTTTATTAATCGCCAATCATGCATTAGTCCGTATTCAAGTACCTGCCGGATAATATAATCTTTGTTTTTATCCAAATCGAGGCTGCTTCTGTCAACATCCCAGAACAGGTGCTGCGAAAATTGGTTTATGGGGTTGGTGGTGTTCACGGGTGGAAGTTTAAAGGATAAAGTTTGTAATTGAGGCTATTTTATACTATTGCCTTGGTTTTTTTTGAACTATATGATTTTGAACTATATGATTTTTAACCATATAAGGCATATCAGGGCATATCAGGGTTTTCTTATATGAAACTTATATGACTTATATGGTTTTGTTTGTTTGAACCATATGAGGCATATGAGGGCATATTAGGGTTTTAGTTTTTTGAACCATTAAGAAGTTAAGGAACATTTAAGGGGGGTGGCTTAATCCTCCAAAGGCGGACACGTGCCTTAATGGTTTTGGTATTCAGCACTTGTTCTGTATGCCTTCAGTGTTTTGCGTTAGAAGTTCTGCACGCATAGTTTCTTGCTCAAATAGCTTTTAACGGTTGTTTCAAGTTTACTTTTTATCTCTTCCCATTTTACGTCATGTTCAACAACCATTTCGGGCCAATCGGAGAAGTCAATATCTTCAAAATAAATGAGACTTTTCAAAACATTCACTTCGTTATATTGCGAATATTTTTCTTTATAAAAAGAGAGCATATCTTCTAAACTAAAACTTCGTAAAAGAATAAATCCAGATCAACTGATTTCCGGTGCCCGATTCTTAATGCAAGAGCGGTATCTCCTACCAGGTGAAAGCCCGTGAGGTATGCCCGCGATTGTAAGCTGTTTAGAAGTTCAATGGTTGATTTGCCAACTGTTTTCTTGTGAAGCATTTAAAACTGCTTTTGTGTATATTGAAAATGAGTGCAATAAAGTTTAATGTTTTCGGATCAAGATAATTGAGCTTACGTAGTGTATTTATTATTTCTTTTTTTTTGTAAACATTGAGCAGGAGTTTTAATTTTTCCGAAATATATACGATATAAATAATTACACTTATCCCCGGCTTCCTTTTTTTCAAATAAGTTTTTTGACTTCCCTGATAAAGGTTTCTTTCACACCTTCCCAATTTCTCAATTTCTCAGTTTCGCTCCTTCATGCTGTCATTTGGTTTCACCGTCTTTCTACCAAAATTCCAAATCTAAAAGTTCTAATACTCAAAATATTTTGGTAATTTGGTTACTGGAACTTTCCAGCGCTTTTTGCGTGCTTGAGGTTTGTCCCAGGTCGTATTTTGACGCTGTTTCTTTCAAGAATACAGCATCGGGCATTTCCGAAAGTGCTTTCAATACTTTTTGGTGATGTTGAATCACGCTACGCAACAATTTCTCGAATGATTCGCCGTGGAGTGTTGTTATCTCCTGAAACTCATCAAAAGCAACAATCCATCGTTTATCTTTTGTGGCAAGTTGTTCAGGCAGTTCAAGAACCTCTTGCAGGGTCTTTTCTTCGTCGGCGCCTTCAATTTTTGCCAACGAAAAACTTGTATTTCCGTAAGCATCGAACGATACCGAGGGTACAAGACCTTTTAAATAAGCCGCTATCTTCTTTACTGTTTTTTCAAGCGAAGCATCTTCTTTTGCAACAATAGCCTTGGTATAATTCTTTATGAAAGTATCGCGTGAGTATACGGACATAAAATCAAGATAGACGGTTTTAAAACCTTTTTTTTTCGAGTATATTTAATGCTTTATTAACCAAAGATGATTTTCCGTAACGCCTTGGAGCATAAATGACAAGGTTATT
>QIKE01000066.1 GCA_003232915.1 Bacteroidota bacterium
AGATAATCCATATTTTTCATAATAATTCATATAAGTATTAGAATATCTTGTATTTAAATTACATAATATAAAGTTTTCCAGTAAAATGGATGTAAAATTGTAAAAAGAGATATTTTTTATAGCTTTTGTTCTTTATATGAATGAGGGGGTAAACGTCTTTAAAACAAACATATACATATTATCTATTTACTAATAGGACACATTTTTTATTGTTACCTTTATGGTTAATAGAATAATTGGTTACAAAGACAGGGAAATATATACCGGAATAACGTATTCTTCATAGTATAAAAAAATAGCCGAAAACAACAAAACAAGAAATTATGTTAGCATCGTATTGTTGTATTAATCACCGGATGCGGTAATCGTATAAGGTATTGCCTGTGGCGGTGATGAGGTTGACGGCCTTGTTGTTTTTCAAGCTCCCTACGGTAAAAGGGATTTCGCCTACAAGACCCTTGCTAATCATGATGTTGCCGTTTTTATCGAACAGATAAATTGTTTTTTCTTCTGAAGCTACTACACCGAGAACTTTAAGTGCTTTTCCGAGTCTAAAAAACACAGGTTTGGTGTGAATACTACTCTCGAAAGTATAAGAAAAAAGTAGCTTTTTGAATTTGTTGAAAACCTTAAGTTTCTTGTTGTCGATATAGATAAAATCGCGTGAGCCATCGCCGTTGAAGTCATCGTAAAGAAAATAATGCTCTGGCGAAAACTTTCCGAAATCGGTAAAGCGCAACTTCCCGCTCGACGAAATATAAGTCAGTTTCCCATTACTGTTGGTGGTGAGGATTATGCCTTTGCTATTGGTTCGATTGACGTAAAAGTCCGAATTTCGGGCTTTATTAAGTCTTCCTTGTATGTGTATTCGCGTTTCTCCTTTGCGGTTCACTATTCGCACATTATTATCAATATCAGTTATCAAAATATAGTCTTTATGGTTGGCTATCAGACGTGTTATTTTATCGGCTACGATGTTATTCATCTTAGGTTTTATCCAGCCCCTAACTTTGTTGCCTTTAATGGTATAACTGTAAACCCGTTTGTCGGCCTGCGCCAGTAATATTCTGTAATTTTTTCGTCTGTTGTAATCGAACAAACTCAGTCCGTTGGTTGCCGAAGGATTTAGCCTGATTGGATAATCGGCAACAAACCGGCCTTTACGATCGATGAGGAACAAATTATCTCGGGTATTAAATAGATACTGTATTTTACCGTTCTTGTAATAGTCAACTTGCTCAATATCGCTTATGGGAAGTTGAACGAGTTTTTTCTTCCAGAGAATTTTTCCGTTTCCGTTTATCAGATACATTTGTTTCGATTTGTCGAAAACAATAATGTCATTTTGACCCGTACTATGATTTCTAACAAGATAAGGTTTGCCAACAATTTTATCATCCAAAGTAGTTTTCCACAATGCAAGATTTTCTTCACGAAACGATTTATTAAATTTTACGTAAAAATTAGTGTAAAAAAATCGGTTTTCGTGTCCATATTGGAAACTAATATTTTCGAAATTATTAAGAGTTTCTAAGTTGTTTTTAAAAGCTTTTACGGTTTTTGGATTCAGATAGTTCAAAAACAATCCCGCCAATGCACGGGGTTTAAGTAGTAAGCTCACATTGGCTCTTCCGGAAAGATTATCGCTAAGCTGTTTGAAATTTTCATTCAAATCAAGAGTTTTACCCGTTTCATAATAGTCAATCAACCGATGAAGCGAAATCGGTGTATTGGCAAATACTACATAGTCACCGATTTGTGTAAAATAGTTTCTTTTTATTCCCGAAAAAAGCTGTCCCGCAATGTTCCCCCATAATGGCACTATCTTAATTTGCTGGATGAGGTGCTGTTGGTAAACAGATTTTTTTCCGCCTCCGCTTAAAATGGCTATTTCATTAAACACCTTTAATAATTCACCTTTTTCATCCACTCGAAGAGCTATGTACAGCCGGCTATTATAATCTCGTTGTCCCAAAGCATTTGTAAATAAGGCAATCTCACTTTCTGTCAAAGGCAAAAGTCGTTGAATCAAAGGCCGGTAAGCAACATGAAACATTTTGACAATAACGTTTTCTTGTTGCTGATCCATATCTCTCTGCGATAACACAAGAAGAATGTCAGTATTAAAAGGAAGGATGTTATATACGTTAATGTCGTTGGCTGGCCTTTTAAAAGCGCTTAGTGCCTGATTGTTATCCTTGTCTGTGGTGGTAAATCCCGAAAGTAACAGCTCTTTTTGTTTAATCATCAAATCGGTTTCTGTCCACAAAGCAAAAGTTGAAAGTGCCGATAACGGAAGTTGAACATTGCCCGAAGCTGCATAAGAAAACAGTTTCGCCAATTGCCGGTAATTGAAATAAATCCTGGCATCGGTATTTTTGCTTGTTGTATGTTTCAACCTGATAATCGACAGATTGCCGGCAATGCCTTTTTTCCCCGAAGAATATTGATCAACAAGCTGTTGCAACAGTGTTTCGTTCATCGAAAAAGCGAAAATACCATCGAAAAACCCGAAATAATATTTCATATCGTGGATACCGTCGATGACTTTGAAAATAGAATATTTATGATATTTGTAAATAATTACGGCAAAGCCAGGACCAAGACGATTACTTAAAAAATGCTTTATGTTTTCCAACCCAGGATTTATGGCAATAGCAGATAAAAAAAGTGTTTGAGAACTTTTCGACGACGCATCGCCGTATATTACAACAAACAACTTGCTGTTTCGTAATTTGTGCAAGTAACTCATCTTACCGGAAAGCAAAGTGTCGAGTTGTTGCAAACGAAGGCTTATTCTTTTAAATAATAAAGTATTATTCAGACTTTTCCATATCGGATTAGTAGCAAGTTTATCAAAAACACTATTCGGATCGTCGAATTGCACGATTATGCCAGGAGTAGCAGGAATCATTTTCCACGGATCACCATCGGCTTTAACGTTGTTTTGATACAAATACCAAGCGGTTACACCAAGTGCTGCCAATACAACAAACCACAGAAGCCACGATTGCTTTTTCCTCATATCATCAATATTGTAATAATTCCAAAAATAAGAAAGTTATCAAAACAATTGGAAAAAAGTTTAAATTTATTGCACCGATTTAGCCGGTTTATAATGCTAAATCTCAATATAATACTCTAAAATGGATTTAATAAATATATAAATATTTTTCATGATAAAATCTCATTTTATTGATATTCTGTCGGTAACGTTTTTTTTTGATCTGTCTAAAAATATTAATACTTTAATATTCAATGTGTTAACTATGTCATTTCGGCTGAATAGTTACAACTTATTTAACAAGAAGGTGTTACTAGCAAACGGACGAGTAGTAGTGTGAGGATTATTGCGGCTGAACTGAAAATACTAACTTGCCACTTACAGTGAAATGTAGAAGATTTTTTAACCTGATAATGAATTTATGATTGTTAAACGTAAAATTTCTATTTTTACTACTCTCCTCCTACTTTAGTGCCCGATCATTTCATTTATATTTTTTATCAACACTCAATAAAGCACCGGTTATCATTGTCTTCTGTCAATATCAAGAATTTCAAGATCGGAGATGTTGTTACCGTTGATAACAAATCGTACGAGGGTTATCTTCTTGTGGAAACCTGAATTCCCAGCTGCTCCCGGATTAATATGCAACAATTGATTTTTGTGGTCGTAAATAATTTTTAGTATGTGCGAATGACCCGAAATAAATAATTGTGGCCGGTATTGTAAAATCAATTGTTTGGCTTTCCGAGAATAGTGTCCATGATAACCGCCGATATGAGTCATTAGCACTTTGACTTTTTCTATTTCGAAAAATTGATATTCGGGATATCGCAAACGCAAGACCCCACCATCAATATTGCCAAAAACAGCTCTAATATATTTTAACTCTTCGATTCTGTCGGCAGTACTAATATCACCAATGTCGCCCGCATGCCAAATTTCGTCGCAATCTTTAAAAAAATCAGACATCCGTGTAGGTATATGGCAATGGGTATCCGAAAGCAAACCTATTTTTTTCATATGTTTAGTTCTTTAGACAGTTATTACTAAGTATTTGTTAACCTGAAATATACAATGCCAGATTCTTTTTGAGGTATAAAAAAACCCGTACCCACAGGGAAACGGAAACTGTGTTTTCGAGAAAAATACGCTAAGAAAAGTGATAAAATTTCATATCCATGCTCCCTCTTGCTTTTTGACAAGATTGGCAATACTCT
>QIKE01000093.1 GCA_003232915.1 Bacteroidota bacterium
ATCAAAAAATTAAAAAGCATATGATATTTTTGTACTTCGTTGATTATCAAATCCATTAACAAAACTACGGGTCATGATCGGATACCCCAATTAATTTATAAAAACTTCTGCAAGCCTTATGGGTTAAAAGGTTACAGGAGATTTTATTGTGCTTTTTGACAGGAAGTTCCGTTCAAATATTAACACATTATTAATAATAGTGGATATTATTCCCTATTTTTGAAAAAAGAATATAATACAATTTTATGAAAAACAATTACAGACTCTTTTCAATATTTGTTTTTTTGCTGCTTCCGTTTACAATATTACAGGCACAAACCGACACTATTTCACGGGTTGACACAACCATTAACCTTTCCAATGCCGGTTCCTCTTTACAGCTTAATCAAAAACAGCTGCGTAACCTTCCTTTTTTAAATCTCTCCTCCTACGGGCTGATTTCACCTTCGGCATATCGCTTAAAAGGTGGCCGCATGTTTTATTTTGGAATAGAAGCGAGTCGAAATCATGTATTTATTGACGGTATGCAGGTTAGCGATGCCTCCGGTTTTCCCGTACGGCTTATACGGAAATACAATTTATACACAGCACAAACACCTATCAATATGGGGTTTGCCACAGGAGGAATTACATCCATTGAAACCATTGGACAGCAAAAGGATTTTACTTTTTTATTGGATGCCGGAACCGATTTAGCTTACAACATGCAAAGTGTTCACGGCGAATTCTTCCTTTCCGTACCGTTAATATCCAAAAAAAGAAGAAAAAACCGCAAACTGATACCTTCGCTTTTGGTGGCAGGAAAATACCGATGGACCAACAACAACGATCCGGTTTGGAATAAAACCCAACGGCTAAAGAGTGATGTTCTGGAAGAGCTCTATGCCAAGCCATTAAGAAAAGATGAATCTTGGGGAAGTACCGAACTTAATGCTTTAAATGTTACAACCAACGACTTTACAAAACAAAAAGTGCCTGATTATAATGGCAGTAACGGAATATTTCCGTTCGTTAAACTGGAACTGCCGGTTTCCGGTAATGCTATGTTAACCCTCGGCAACTATTCGGCAATAGAACAAAAGGATGTTTATAATTTTGACAACTACCTTTTTAATGCACAGGGCAACGCCTTGAAAACACAACGTAATTTTGATACTTATATAAAATGGAACCAGCAATTTGAGATTAAAAAGGATTTTACAATAAGCTATAACCTCCTGTTGCAATATACCAACCATTACTACAAAACAGAAGACCGCCTGTTGAAAAACAACTTTTTCGACTATGGCTATCTGGGGTCGTTTACAACGTACAAAAATCCCATCTATGAATTACGCGATTATACAATCGACAGCATTACTTACAATAACGTATGGGTGTTGAATACGTGGGACTGGGATACGCTGGTGCAATTTAATCCCATGGGGCAATATCCTGAGCTTTCAAACTACACAAGTAATTATTACGACATTTTTTCCGGACACCCTGCCGGCCATTATGAAAACTTTGACCAAATAATGCTAAACGGCGGCTTGCTCAATGGCGACCGTCCAAACTCTGTTTACGGTATGTGGAACAACACGGCAACCAATGCAGGATATTACAGGGAAAATAGCATGGAAAAAATAAGAGGTGTTTTTCAGGTAAACATTAACTATCACTCGCAAAATTTTACTATTGGCGGCGAATACAACCGCGAAACGCAACGGCACTATTCCATTGAGCCGGTGAAATTGTGGTATTTGATGCGGGCTCTCACCAATTTTCATTTTTTAGAACTTGACTATAGCAACCCCATTCTTGTGAAACATGACGGAAAATTAGATACCATAAATTTTTACCGGAAATATGATGTCGGCCATCAGGAGACTTTCGACAAAAACCTTCGCAAAGCACTTGGCTTACCCGTTGACGGCGTCGACTATATTATGACGGATTCGTACGACAGGGTGAATAACACCATAAGCTATTACGACAAAGACGGAGTAATGCACACCATTAAAACTCCAGGCAATTTATGGAACCTTAACCTATTTTCGGCCGACGAATTGTTGAATGATGGAAATCCGTATGTTGATTATGCGGGATACAATTATACCGGAGCAAAACAACAGGGAAAAGGTAATCCTTACGCCTTTTACAACAACCGGACCATTGCCCCCGAACAACCGGAATATTGGTCGGGTTTTTTTAACGATAAATTCAAATGGAAAAAGTTGCACGTAAGGCTTGGCTTGCGGCTGGATGTGTACAACGCAAACCATCCCGAAATGAACGACCCTTACTCTTTATTTCCCATAAACAATGTATCAGAAGCTAAGGAGCAAAATACGCTGGAATTTAGGAAGCCGGCAACCATTGGTGATGATTATTTAGTATATGTTGACAACACTTTTAACCCGCATAAGGTAACCGGTTTCCGTAAAGATGACCGCTGGTTTGATGCCGACGGAAGAGAACTTGAAGACCCTTCCATACTTGATACAGGGTCAGGTATTAGTCCATGGTTAAAATATCCGGAAATTTACAGAGTGGGGGGAGACGGCTGGACACCTGATATGACCTTTCGTAACTATCAGACGGCTTTTAACCTGTTGCCCCAAATTGCCCTTGATTATTCAGTAACCCAACGGTTTAATGTGTATGTTAACTATAGCTCGTTTTCACAAAACCCATCTTACTTTTCCGCTTTCAAACCTCAGGAGTTTTATTATTGGGAAGCTTATACGGGTAGCAAATTTATTTCCAATTCCGGTTTGCAACCGATGGTAACGAGCAAGCTTTTTGCCGGTGTTAAAGGCATTGTATGGAAAAGCCTGGTAGTTGACGTTTCGTACCTTATGACGGCTATGAAAAATTACTTTAAACCTAAAGTATTTATAGGTGCTTACCCCTATGCTTACTTTACTATGGTTAATGCCAAAAAGTCAATCTCCACAAACGGTTTTATGGCCAAAGCCGATTTTGTTAATCCGGGTATTACAGGCCCTTTCGGGGGAATGAATTTTACAAAACTTTTTCCCAACGAAAGCGATGCTAACTATTATCAAATCACCGATGCCGTGTTCAACTCCTACCTGGGTTACCGTTTTGCAGACGGAGACAGGGGCAAAAAACACTCTGGTTTGAATGGTTTATCGGCCGCTGTATATTACCAGCATCGCCGCGGAACGCCGTATTATTATTACAACAATAATATTAAGGTTTTGGGACGCACACCTGCCGTAAATTTGATCAACCTCAACCTTCAAAAGGATTTTATGGTGGGAAAAAAGGCAGCGATGAATGTTTATCTTACCGTTGAAAACCTTTTTAACATAAAAAATGTTTTTAATGTTTATCCTGAAACAGGCCAGGCAGATGATGACGGCTTTTTATCAGACCCCGAAAATCAGGCATATATAAATAATCAGATAAATCCCGATACTTTCCGGTTGTTATACCAAATGCATCTTTACAACCCTGCTTACTACGACATTCCGTCTATTTGGCGTTTGGGGTTGATATTCAAGTGGTAGAAAAAATGATGTTTTTTCTGAAAAATAAATATCATTATGTTGATGATATGAATTTAATTAAAAAAAATAATAGCAGGAATGCCGCTCAAAGCTATTAAAATGCCTGATGTTGAAAGTTTGTATGACACATCGTCGTTTCCGACAACTTGCATTATTTTGTGAATGGTGGCTTTAATAGGAATAAAAACACGTTTTACAACATCAGACATCCTGACCTGCTAATAGATAATCAGATAGTTACCTATTGTTTGTCGTAAAATATAAATGTCGTATTTTTACAAAAAAAATTATAAGGTATATGAAGGAAAAACAAACATTGATCTCGACCTAATAAAAGAAGACTTAAACAGCAACTGGTGAACCCGAAAGCAGAAAACAGGGAACAATAATCGAATATCGCCTAACGAACGCCGATTGCAGATTTATTTGATAATGAGTGAAATACGAGTGCAGAATGATAGAATGTATAATGAAATAATAAAACCATATTCAAATAAATCCATGTATTTGCAGCACTCCCCAAAATTTAACCCCAACCCTCGGCAGCGAAGCCGCCGCCCCTATCAATGAACCTAACCCCATAGTTGCCACAGCCATGCCTCCCGACATAACCGCACCTTGTACAACTGCTCCAGGATCTACACTCCCCG
>QIKE01000138.1 GCA_003232915.1 Bacteroidota bacterium
TCCATCTCTCCATCTCTCCATCTCTCCATCTCTCCATCTCTCCATCTCTCCATCTCTCCATCTCTCCATCTCTCCATCTCTCCATCTCTCCCTCGTTCCTTCGTTCTTTCGTTCTTTCGTTCCCACTATCCTGCACAAAAGAAAAATATTTATCTGTTATTTAACAATATCTTCCCAATATGACGAATGAGATTATCTTTGCAAAAATGTTTCAAACAATCGGGTATGCAACTAAGTGATCAGGAAATTGTAAGACGCAAAGCGCTTGAGGAATTAGTAAAATTGGGTATCAATCCGTATCCGCAAGCCGAATATAAGGTAAATGCTTATGCAAAAGAAATTCAGGAAAAGTTTACGGAAAATGATAATCATTTTCAAGAAGTAAGCGTAGCGGGACGCATTATGAGCCGACGTATTATGGGGGCAGCTTCTTTTGGTGAGCTAATGGATTCGACGGGAAGGATACAGATTTACGTTAAACGCGACGAAATCTGCACAGGCAAAGACAAAACTATGTACAATACGGTATTTAAACGTTTGCTTGATATAGGTGATTTTATCGGTGTAAAGGGTTATGTTTTTGTTACCAAAATGGGCGAAATCACCATTCATGTAAAAGATATTACGGTATTGTCGAAATCGTTACGACCGCTACCTATTGTAAAAGAAAAAGACGGAAAGGTTTACGATGCGTTTTCCGACCCCGACCAGCGATATCGTCAGCGTTACGTTGATATCATCGTAAACGAAAGTGTACGCGAAACTTTTGCAAAAAGGGCACAGCTTATTCGCTCTATGCGCGATTTTCTCAATAATAAGGGTTATCTTGAAGTTGAAACGCCCATTTTACAACCCATTCCTGGCGGAGCAGCAGCTAGGCCCTTCGTTACGCATCACAATGCCCTCAACATTCCTCTTTATCTGCGTATTGCTAACGAACTGTATCTTAAACGATTGATAGTAGGTGGTTACGAAGGTGTTTTCGAATTTGCCAAAGATTTCCGCAACGAAGGAATGGACAGGTTTCATAATCCCGAATTTACACAAATGGAAATGTATGTGGCCTACAAAGATTATTTGTGGATGATGAAAACCACCGAACAAATGATCGAAAAAATCACTGTCAATTTACACGGGACAACAAAAGTACAAGTTGGCGACAATGTCATTGATTTTAAAGCACCTTTTAATAGAATTTCTATTCTCGGAGCTATCGAACAATATACCGGCATCGACGTAAGCGATTTAAACGAAAACCAATTGCGTGAGGTGTGCAAACAACTCAATATTGGAACCGATGTGTCGATGGGTAAAGGAAAATTGATAGACGAAATTTTCGGTGAAAAATGTGAACCCAATTATATACAGCCCACTTTTATTACCGATTATCCCGTAGAGATGTCACCCCTGTGTAAACGTCACCGCAACAATCCCGCACTCACTGAACGTTTCGAACTGATGGTAAACGGTAAGGAGCTCGCCAACGCATATACCGAACTCAACGACCCTATTGATCAGCGTTTGCGTTTCGAAGAACAAATCCGGCTGGCCGAAAAAGGCGACAACGAGGCCATGTACATCGACTACGATTTCTTGCGTGCTCTCGAATATGGTATGCCCCCCACATCGGGCATGGGTATAGGCATCGATCGTTTGGTAATGTTGATGACTAATCAACCTTCGGTACAAGAAGTGATTTTTTTTCCGCAAATGCGCCCGGAAAAGCTCATGAAAGTATATAATTCCGACGATTTTAAAACCATCGGCGTTCCCGACCTGTGGGCCGAACATATTATAAATGCCGGTTTCGCCAAACCCGACGACCTTGCCGGCGAAAAACCTACAGTCATACAGCAAAAACTCAACGGCTATCGTAAAAAAAATAAACTTCAAATAGCTGCAATACAGATAGATGAGATTACTAAGTGGATAGAAAATTTGAAATAGACAATTTTCAAATGTTAAATATGCGATTCCTATAACTTAATGCAAAAATTGATTTGCAAAGATTCAATTATTCGATTATTTTAATGATTTTTTCAAGTTGTTGCTGCAGTTGTTCCCATTCGGAATAACTTGCTGACAGTCGATTTTTAGTTTCAACGTGTTGTTTGTATAAAACACCAGATTTTGTTTCTTCCTGGTAAACATCGGGTTGTGAAAGTTTTTCGGTAATATTTTCTAATTCCTGTTCAATTTTTTCAATATCCGATTCTTTTCTAAGAATTTTATTTTGCAGTTTACGAATTTGCCTGTCTTTTTCCTTTTTTTGTCGATAGTTAAGCTTGTTAACCGAATCTTTTTTTAGAGTTGCGGCCTGTCGTTCTTTTCGTTCGAGTTCCGAGAGATGTTCAAGTTTTTTCTTTTCGAGATATTCTCTAATATCGCCTCTAAATTCCTTGATATTTTTTTTTTCGAATTCGTAGAACCGTGTAGTAAGTGCTTCGAGAAAGTCGCGGTCGTGCGAAACAATTATCAGTGTGCCATCATATTGCAATAAAGCGCTTTTCAAAATATCCTTGGTAACCAAATCAAGATGATTTGTTGGCTCGTCGAGAATAAGCAAATTGTTTGGTATTAGCAACAATTTGGCCAGCGAAAGTCGTGCTTTTTCGCCTCCCGAAAGCACTTTAACTTTTTTATGTATATCGTCGCCTTGAAACAGAAACGACCCGAGAATATTAGTAAGACGTTTACGAACATCGCCAACAGCCACATCGTCAAGGGTTTCGAAAACGGTTTTTTCACCATCAAGCATCTCCCATCGATCTTGAGCATAGTAGCCGATTCGTACATTATTTCCAAATATTAAACGGCCTTCATAATTTAGTTGTTTGGCGATAATTTTAGATAATGTAGACTTTCCTTCACCGTTTCTGCCGACAAAAGCCAATTTTTCTCCTCTGACGATTTGAAAATTTATAGAATTTAGTACAAGTTTTTCATCATAAGATTTACACAGATTTTGGCCTTCAACAGTTACTTTTCCGCTGTGTGGCGCCGGTGGAAAAGAAAAACGAACAGATGAACTGTCAATATCGTCAATCCCGACTTTATCAATTTTTTGTAACATCTTCACTCGCGATTGTACCTGCTTGGCCTTGGTAGCCTTGTACCTAAAGCGTTCAATGAAATTTTCTATTTCTTTTATTTCCTTTTGTTGATTATCAAAATCGGCTTTTTGCTGATTGATTCTTTCGATGCGAAGTTGTATATATTTTGTATAATGTACTTTATAGTCATATATTTTACCATTATTAATTTCAATAGTGCGCGTAGTAAGGTGGTCGAGAAACAAACGGTCGTGCGATACGAGAAGCATTGACCCGCTGTAGCTCTGTAAATAGCATTCAAGCCATTGTATAGAATCAATATCAAGATGATTTGTGGGTTCGTCAAGCAACAATAAGCCGGGTTGTAAAAGCAAAAGTTTAGCTAACTCGACACGCATTTGCCATCCGAGGCTAAAAGTTAGCATCGCTTTTGAAAACTCATCTCTTCTAAATCCAAGACCTTTAAGAATTTTTTCGGCGTTACCCTCGGCCTTATCCGAATTAAGAATTTGTAACTGATGGTTCAATTCATTTAACCTGTCAATTAATCGTAGATATTCTTTAGTTTCGTAATCGGTGCGTCGCGAAATCTCATCACCAATTAAAATAGTTTCGTTTTCTATTTGTTTTATTTTTTTAAAAACGCTAAGTGTTTCTTCCATAACGTTCAAAGTGCTTTTACTTTTTTTTTCCTGAGGTAAATAGCGAGTTACAAAACTATCGGGAAAAATTATGTTACCCGAATGGGGTGATAATTCACGCGCAATAATCTTTAGAAGAGTGGTTTTGCCAGTACCATTTTTACCGGATAGTCCGATACGCTCTTTATCACCAATTGCAAAGGTAATATTTCTAAAAATATTTTTTCCGCCAAAGGCCATACTTATATTTTGAATTGAAATCAAAGCAGTTTATTTCTTTTGTGCAAAAATACCGTAATAAAAGACAACAAAAAATGCATTTTAAACAAAAAAAGGGGAGCAACCCTAGTTACTCCCCTTTTTTATATTCAGCCTTTATGGGCTGTTTTATTATACTTTCACAACCT
>QIKE01000118.1 GCA_003232915.1 Bacteroidota bacterium
GAAACTTTAACATCGGTTATTCCATTCCAATGAACAATATTTTCTATACCTGACGTGATATCCGTCCAAGTGTTTCCGCCGTCATTGGTTTTTAATAATATGGTTTTTCCCGAAGCAACCCATGTAGCACCATCATATCCCACATACATTATATTGGGTGAAGCCGATGTTAATGCGATGGCTTTTATAGCATCGGTAACATCATATCCGTTTTCATGAAAATGCGTGAATTACTCCCAGTTATCGCCTCCGTTAGTTGTTTTGTAAACTTCGTGATAACCGATAAATAAAGTATTTCTATCTTGTGGCGACATCACGAATGGACGGTCGTTTAAACCATAATCTTTTCTTACTGGAGATGGAATGTCATTATTAATATCTACAAAATAAAAACCATAATTGTAAGATTTTTTAATATTTTTACCCCGCCCACCATTATTGGTACAATAAACAATATTAGGTTCAACGGGGTCGATGATATTTTCATAACTGTCGCCCACATTAACTCTTTTCCAATAGCCGGGCCCGTTTCCTATTTCCCCGTTATCCTGTGTGCCGCCGATAAAAAATTCGGGCATAGCTTCGCAATCACCTATACCGAAATATTGTAAATTATCCAATCCGGTACCGTTAATACTTTCCATTATATCATCGTTGAAGTTGTATTTGGAAACACCGCCATCGTTTCCACTAAAAAGATATGTTTTTCCACCGGAAACAGCGGTTTTGAAAATTCGTTGATCAACATGGAAATTATCATCCGATGCTGCTGTTATCAGATAAGATTTAATAATTTGACTTGTTGACAAATCAAGAACATCCATATTGTACCCTCCAATAAACATAATATTTGAATTTTCAGGCGATATTTCCGTTTCGAAACGCCAGTAACCCAAACCGGCAAGATGATAGGTATAGTAATTATAAATATTCAACTTTTGATACTTATCCTGAATTATATAGTTAGGGTAATCTGCTGTTTTAATATAAAATGATGAATATCCTGAAATGCCTCCGGCTGTAGTATAACTGATATAAAGTCTATCAGGATTTTGAGGGTCGGTTTCCAGTGCATAACGCTCAACATAATCGGGTAGGCCGTTTTCAATTCGCTGCCATGTAACATTTGTTGCCTTTGCATTATGGGTTTTCCATATTTCGGCACTATAGTCATGTGTCAAACTTCCCGAGCCAATTCCAACACTCGCTATATAAAGTGTATTGTGGTCGTCGGGTTTTATTTCCACATCAATAAGGTATTTATTTTTATCGTGCCAATCGGGTATTGTCAATTCGTCAAAAATCATCTCTCAACTATTACCCGCATCTTTCGTGCGGTAAACGTATTTTTTGGCAAGTGCATATATTATTGACGGGTTTTCGCTGTCAATTAATAATCTTCTAACAAGTATCCTTTCATTCGGGTTAAACGACAAAACTTGTTGCCAACTGTTACAATTATCAGTTGTTTTGAATATCCCCAAACCGTAATTATTTAAACTATTACCTGTTGCAATGTAAATTTCGGAAGGATTATTCGGATTTACGGCAATGTCGTTTACTCCCAACCCTGGCAGACCAATAATGTCGGTAACATTTTCCCATGTTTGTCCGCCGTTTGTTGTCCTAAATAATCCGGAGTTGTTGGTGCCGGCCAAAACATTATTAATATTATTGGGGTCGATGTATAAACTTACAATAATTCCCTGATTATGTGAAGATAGATTTTTTGGCCCTACAAAATTCCATGTATTGGAATTATTACCGGAAGGTAACATTGCCGGATTTTGACTGTACAACAATAATTGTTCTACATATTTTGAATAGTCTCCGGTAACGGTATCGCAATTGTAAACTCGTGTATTCCAAAACTATTTTTGACGTTCATAATCGGTATAGCCCGGTATTTTAACGGTATCGGGAGTGTTTGCCTTAATACTGTCGTAATAAGCATCCATTTTTTGTGTGTAATAATAGTAATCGTTTGTACTGTCAACAGAATATTGAGCATAAAGATTAACAGCCAATATTGATATTACTATTGTTAAAATTATGCGTAAATTCATTGCTTTCATAGTTTAAAGATTTTAATGATTAATAATGATTTTGTCGGAAAAAATGTTTCCGTTTTTTGATGTGATACTGATAATATAAAGTCCGTTTTTAAATGTTGAAGTGTTGATGTGCAACTGTTTGTGCAGTAAGGCTGTTTTCTTTCGAAAAACCGTTTCTCCAAACGAATTGATTATTTCAACTCTCATTTCCGTATTTATGTTGCCCGGAAATTGAATGTCAACATAATTATTACATGGATTGGGTTTTACGGTAATGGTTGTTAACGGCATTATCTCATTTATGTTTACCGTAAATCCACACTCATCCGGGAGTGGACTGAAACCATATAAATATACGCCATTTACTTCATTACATACCAATTCGCTTTGATGAAACGGGTCGAAATAAAACAAATTTGGAAACGGTGTTCGTTGCGTGCCTACTCCTTCTATCACATAAGGGTCCAAACCAATATCGTGATTCAAATTAGCGAAAAAATAGTTTTTTCTATATTCACCATTCCATAAGAGAGTTGAATCATTACCGGGATAAATTACGACAAACCCGCTATCCCCCGAATTTTCATAGTCGAAAGCCGGCAGGTAAACGGTATCGCCTATTTGCACATCGAAATCGTAGCCGAGTTTTTCGGTGGTTTCGTTCATATAGTGCCTGATAAACCAAACTTTTTTTTGTATGGTATCCTGTCGCATAAAACTGTGTAACACCCACAAAGTGTCATGGCTACCGGGTATGTCGTCCAACTGCCATATTTTTTTATATGGTTTGTTGTCTATCACGGTATCACCTTTTATGGTGTAGATGTACGTATCCCAGTAATAATATTGGTTGAACTCTACAACCGTCCAATAGGCGTTTTGTTCTGGAAAGGGATGATACTGCTGCGATATTGCCCACGCGGGCAACAGCGAAATAAACATTAATATAAAACTTTTCATAGCATTTGATTATTAGTTTAAAACTTTGTGAATTATAACAAAATTTTTGATAAGGGAGAATTGCGAAACTCCCCAATTTAAATGAATTTGTTTTTACCGAGTAAAAATATCAATCGGGTTTTATTTTTTCTAATTTTCATCATTTAGTCTTTTTCGTGCGTCGGTAAAAATTTAAACTCTTTTGGTTTTTTCTTATGGCCTTGCGTTTTGGCAAAAACCAAATGTGTATAAATGTGCAGTGGGCTTTTCGCCTTGTTGCCAACGGATGACAGTATGGTGCGTTTGGTATTTCCATGCTCCAAATTTTCAATTTTATACTATGTTAATTATTGCTATCATCTTTATTTTTAATACTTTCTACCAAATGAACTATATTTTGTGTTAGTAGGTGTTATTCTTTTATTATTTTTCTGTTTACTGAAACCCCGTTAATAAATTCAATTTGTATAAAATACGTTCCTTTTGCCAAATTTGAAATATTAATTCTATCATTTGTTTTTTACATAATTGTTTCTTGCCCAATAAAATATAAATCCGGACTTGTTTTATGATATAATTTTCTTTTAATGATTTTATATTAATAAAATTACTGGAAGGATTGGGGTAAATGCTAATTATTTCATTCTGTTTGAATTCTTTGACTCCAAGGAAAAGTAGAGACGAGTCACCAAACGCTTGCCAAAAAACAGGAATTGTGTCATTCTGATTATTTATATCAGCATAATTGTTATTAAATTGCCCAATAGTATAATTTGAAGTAAAGGTAACTTGATTTGTGCCGTTAAGTTCAGATATCCACAAATCACTCGAACTTCGAGTGTCCCACCAACCTCCGGGATGAACGCTTGTAAACACACTACCCTTTCTACAAACATCATTAAAAAGAGAAGGCTCTATTCTAATTATAGATAGATAGAAAAATTATATATCTTTGCTCAAAATTTAGCACATGGATACAAGCTCTCAAATCAGAAGGTT
>QIKE01000097.1 GCA_003232915.1 Bacteroidota bacterium
TATCGCTGATAAGCGTTAACAAAAAAGAAGATGAAAAGATTTATGCAAAATTAATTACACGCCCTTCGGTTGACCGACAATCAATCTATGAAGCGTTAAAATTTAAATCCCGTCCATTTGTACGTAAGATAAAAGTAGTGCCCCAACTGTAAACTTATAATTCGTATTTACCTGTATGTGAATGTTATATATTTATGAATTTGCAAGTTGGGTTAAAAAAAGTTACGGATTTTATCATTAATGGAGAGAAGTTGTTTCGCAAATGCGTAGCTGATCAACGGGTAAACAAATTTTGGTTCTCTGAACAGGTAGGTTATTAACTTGTGGGGGAGTGTCGGATTTTTCCAACACTTTTTGTTTCCGGCATTTTCCGCTAAATTCGAAAAATAATGTAATTTTGGAACGTGATTTCTTATTTATTTATAATCTTAAAAAAATATTTTTTATGAGAAAATTAATAACAGCTTTGTTGGTAATTTGTTTCGTACCTGTTATGCAAAGTTTTGGACAAAGCAAAGACAAAGCAAAGTTTCAGGATTTTAAACCTGGCTATTACCAAAATGTTATTTTGAAAGATGTACAGGCTGTACAAAACAGATTACATCCGAAAAAAAAGAAGAGAAACTTTCTGATGGATCAATCGGGAATGAATTTGCCCAACAAAATTGCTGATTATAAAGATCATACGTATTGGCATTTCCCAACTACTTCGCAAGGAAATACAGGAACTTGCTGGGATTTTTCCACAACATCGTTTTACGAATCCGAAGAATATCGCTTGTTTGGAAGAAAAGTAAAACTTTCTGAAATGTTTACCGCTTATTGGGAATACGTTGATAAAGCCAGAGGTTTTGTTAAATCACGCGGCACTACCGTTTTCGACGAAGGTTCAGAATCAAACGCAGTTACCCGTATATACAAAGAATATGGTATTATGCCTCGCTCTGTTTACGATGGATTAATAGACGGTAGAAAGTTTTATTCGCATGCCGCAATGGCAAAGGAAATGAAAAGCTATTTGAAAAACGTAAAAGAAACTAATGCTTGGAATGAAGACGAAGTAGTAGCAACAATTAAATCAATTATGAACCATTATATGGGCGAACCGCCGACTGCTTTTGCCTACGATGGCAATAAATATACACCCAAATCTTTCTTAAAAGAGTATTTAAAACTAAATATGAACGATTATGTAGATGTGCTTTCGTATATGCAACAGCCTTTTTGGCAACAGGTTGAATACCAAGTTCCCGACAACTGGTGGCACAACAAAGATTACTACAACGTTCCGTTAAAAGATTTTATGAAAATTCTAAATCACGCTATCGAAAATGGTTATACTATGGCTATTGGCGGCGATGTTTCCGAAGCCGGATTTTCACGTCAAACCAATGTGGCACTTATCCCCGATTTTGATATTCCAGCGGCATATATCAACGATTATGCCAGGCAGTTTCGGTTTTCAAATGGTTCGACAACCGACGACCATGGTATGCATATGGTTGGATATATGAAAGACAAAAACGGTAAAATGTGGTATCTGATAAAAGACTCAAGTTCAGGATCACGTAATGTTAGCCCAAAAAGTCCCGAATTCGGATATTACTTTTTCAGTGCCGATTACATAGAATTAAAAATGATGGATTTTCTTGTTCATAAAGACGCACTGATACCTTATTTGAAAACGTTTAAAAAAAAATAGTAGATTATTAACACAGCGGGGAAAATGTGAACTGTTAAAGACCGGTATTGGGAAACAAACCCGTTTTGTATAAAAAAGGTTGTTAACTAAACTGATAGAAAAAAGTACTTGGCTAAATATAAATTTGATTTCAAAAATATTAAAGTACGCATTTTTGCGATAAATTATAAATTTGTTAAATCAAAACACAAGTTGCTTTTGCAGCTTGAATTCAGTCATAATTAACAAAACACTAATACCATGAAGCAACTCAAACACATAACCATTGCCTTTGTCCTCTTTTTGCTGGCAGATATCGCCCTGGGGCAGGGAATAGTTTTTTATCTGCACGGCAGGATTGTGGAAGTACAGGGAATACACGCCGTTGATACAATAAATGGATACGGCGCCTATGAATACACAAAAATCTTAAGCATTTTCCGTGAAAACGGATTTAAAGTGATAAGCAAAGTGCGAAAAATAAATACACGGCCTGTTAGCTATGCTCAGCACGTGGTTCATCAAATAGACAGCTTGTTGAAAAAAGGAACAAACCCTGGTGACATCACCGTGATAGGAGCTTCCAAAGGTGCTTTGATTGCTATGCTCACCTCCTCTATGCTAAAAAACAAAAAACTAAACTTTGTTTTTATGGCCGCCTGTAATCCCTATTCTTTCAAACAGTTTCCCAAATTAAAATTCTACGGAAATATTCTCTCTATTTTCGAGGAAAGCGACCGGATAGGCCGTACCTGCTCCGGCTTCAAAACGCGTTCAGGGAAAACGATTTCTCACTTTAAGGAAATTGAACTCCATACCGGATTAAGGCATGGATTTCTCTTTAAGCCACTACCACAATGGGTTCTTCCGGCCTTAAAATGGGCACGAAAAGATTATTCGTAAGATTAAAGAGGTAATTTATTCAGTGACCATGGCATGAAAGTTCCAAAAATGAAACGGTAAAAGTTACATCTGTAGCCTGATAGATGGCACAACCTGCCCGGGGACGGGTGAGCACAAGTTTGAATGGCCTGTCCGCCTTTGACGAGATAATAAAAAGGCTTCAAGAATCTTACAGGATACAGTTTACTAAAAAGGACACCACACAAATACGTTGGCTAATAGTCCAATTGCCATACAACTCCAAAATATAAGGTTCTAAATTGAAAATAGTCAAAATGTCTATAGGAATTGTCAACATTGTACAAAACCTTTCGTTCATTTTTATCATGCAGAATATTATTCAAAGAAACAAACACAATCAAAGCATTTTTTTTATTTCTAATGTATTTATTAATACTTATACATCACACAGGATAAATCAGGACATTTTCATTTTTAAAAAATTGGAACTTCCATGTCAGTAAATTCATTAATCTACTTTGTATTTTTAATTAACTGATTGGAAAAATCCGGTTACAGCCTCAAGAAATTTGTCAGGGATCTCATAATAATATTTTGCTTACCGTATTTCCTTTCTAAAAACGTATCAATTTATTCCGTTTTAAGTATAAGATTTTAAGATTCCCATAACAAAACCTCGTCATTCATCTTTCGTTAATCAATATTCGATATTCATTTTTGTATTTCCTGCCGATCGGGATTTTTCTTTCTTCAACGTTCACCGAACCGACTAAACCATGGTCTAAGCAGACGTTTGAACCATTCTAGTGAGGGGGTGAAAGAGTTAGCGGGTTGGTTTTTATAAGATGGTTTTCTGTCCATCCCCAACTTCTCAATTTCTCAACTTCACAATTTCCCAACTTCACAATTTCCCAACTTCACAATTTCGCACTTGTTCTATCCTTTTTCACTTTTCATTTTTCTTTTTTCATTCTTGAATATCGGCCACCGATTAACGATTTCAGATTTTCAGTTTACCCGGACCAAACTTCGTCATTCATCATTCGTTAATCGATATTCGATATTCCTTTTCCCTTTTTCCTTTTTCCTTTTTCATTTTTCCACAATCCCTCTTTGAGCTTCCACGCTCAAAGATATTTTCAAAACCATGGTCCAAGCGGATGTTTGAACCATTTTTGCGGAAAAATATCTTTGGATTTATAACAAAAATATATGTAATTATCTTTGGATATGCTACAAATCCAAAGTTATTTTGACAATCTTTCTTAGCCTTGATGCCATATACATGGGCAGCGAAATCAAATTGTAACGCAGGTTCTGTTTTTGCAGGTTCTGTTTTTTCCCCTTAATGTTTACGGGAGCTGAAAGTTCTTTTCCAAGTGATGGCACATCAGTATTTAACCGAATACCCGTATCTTCTTTTTTCTCAGTAAGATAAACCTGTAATGATTTTAAGGTTCCCGTTTTGCCCGCCTTCACTTCAACAGGGAAAATTTTATTTCCGATTTGAAAAAGAAAATCAATTTCAGCGTTGGCATTTTTTGCGTCTCTCGCCCAGTAATAAAGCTTTGCATCCTCGTAAAATTCAAATGAGGATATCAATTCCTGACCCACGAACTGCTCTGCCAAAGCGCCTTCAAAATCAGTAATCAAATCCCGGATATCGGTTAGTTTTACTTTGGCCGTATGGCATACCAATCCGATAT
>QIKE01000114.1 GCA_003232915.1 Bacteroidota bacterium
CCTAAGATATTTCAACCTCCAGTAAAAATCGCCCTCAGTATTGTTCGCAAAGGTATTAATCATTCTCTTTTGTGTCAAATTATTTGTCATGGATGTTCATCTGTTTCATCTGTTTATAATATTGTAATATGCTGTTAATGCGTTGTTTATGTTTTGTCACGATTTTTAGGATAAACCGAAAAATGTCATTTGTTTTTCAATCGACGGGTAAGTTCGGTGGCAAAAATAAAGTCGTTGAGTTCGTTATTGTCGGAGTGCATCACCTCTTTATTGTTTCCTTCCCACCATAATTGCCCCTTGCGAATGAAAGAAATTTTTTCACCTATTTGCAAAACCGAATTCATATCGTGAGTATTGATTACCGTCGTCATGTTGAATTCTTTAGTAAGTTGCGACAACAGTTCATCTATACGTTCGGCGGTTTTAGGATCAAGACCTGAGTTGGGTTCGTCGGCAAACAGATATTTTGGAATAAGTGAGATGGCACGTGCAATAGCAACACGTTTAATCATACCGCCACTTAGCTCGGACGGATATTTTGAGTTAGCATTTTCGAGACTTACGTGTTCCAGGACAAAATCCACACGTATTTTCTTTTCTTTCAAACTCATTTTGGTAAACATATTCAGTGGAAACATTACGTTTTCTTCAACGGTAAACGAGTCGAAGAGTGCGCCGCCCTGAAAAAGCACGCCCATTTCTTGACGAATATGTTTGCGTTTTTTTTCGGCTATATTTGAAAAAACACGATTGTTGAATTCAATCGTACCCGAATCCACATCAAAAAGTCCGATGCAACATTTCATCAGCACTGTTTTGCCCGAACCGCTTTGTCCGATAATCAAATTGGTTTTGCCCGGTTCGAATAAGGTAGAAATATTTTTAAGTACTTTTTCTCCCGAAAAACTTTTATTGATATTATTCACAATAATCATACGAGCAACATTTGAGTTAAAATCAAATCGAATACGATGATTAAGACACTACTTACTACAATGGCTTCGGTGCTGGCTTTGCCCACGTCCACCGAGCCTCCTTTTACCGTATATCCTTTGTACGCTGAAACCGACGTGATAATAAAAGCAAAAACCACAGTTTTAATTAAGGCGTAAGTGATAGAAAAAGGATCGAACCATGAACGTAATCCAAGAATAAAGTCATCAGAAGGAACAAGTCCCAAAAGAGTTCCGGCAAGCCATCCGCCAACCAAACCGAGAAATATTGAGAAAATGATAAGTATAGGATTGAAAATCATGGCTGCCGTAATTTTTGGCAAAATAAGATAATTGGCCGGATTAACACCCATAACACGCAAGGCATCAATTTGTTCGGTTACACGCATAGTACCAATTTCGGATGTAATACGCGAGCCTACTTTTCCAGCCAAAATCAAACTGATAATTGTGGGCGAAAACTCAAGCACCATCATCTGACGGGCAGTGTAACCCAGAGTGTATAGTGGTATAAATGGCGAATCAATATTAGAGGCAGTTTGTATAGTAATGATAGATCCTGTAAACAAAGATACAAAAGCCACAATACCAATTGATTCGATACCAAGTGTCATAAAATCGTAAAACAACTGCCTACGAAAAACAGACCACTTATCAGGTCGCTTAAAAGCCTCAAAAATAATGGTTACATATTCGCCAACATTATGCAGAATGTCAAAATTCATAACTCGTTGTTTTTCCTGTAATATTTATTCCTTTTTTAAAAGAATTATGTCGTGTAAAAGTACTTTTTTATTTGCTTTGTACTTATTATAATAAGAACAAATTTCAAACGTTAAAAGTGATGAAATTATTGGAACAAATGATAAAAAATTTTAAAGCGCAATTTGTTGTTATGCTCGTGCCGCTAATTTTACTCGGTTCGTGTGCTTTAAACAGTAAAGGGTTTAAACCACATCTGAAATCTAAAAAAGATTGCAACTGTTCGCACTGGAGTTGGATACCCGGTGAAAAAAATAAGTCGGAAATCAATGCATTTAGTCTTCGTGATTTTTATTTTCAAAATAAAATAAAAAGCTAAGCGGAGATACTCTACGATGAAACAAGAAACTATTGCGATATTACTAAAATATTTTCCCGAAGCTGCCATTGATGATGTATATTATTGGCTTGTAGCAAAAAAGGTTCTTTTTCGTATTTCAAAATCACGCAAAACCAAGTTGGGCGACTATAAACCACCGGTGCGTTGCTCCACCCACCGTATTTCGGTAAACTACGACCTTAACCCCTACTCTTTTCTTATCACTTTCGTCCACGAATTAGCTCACTTGCTGGTGTACGAAAAATACGGACGACGGGTTAACCCTCATGGTTTTGAGTGGAAAACAGAATATAAAATCCTGATGATGTCCTTCATCAAAAAAGAAATTTTTCCCCAACAACTTAAAATTGTTTTGGTTAACCACATACAAAAAAGCAAAGCTTCAAGCAACAGCGACTTGCTACTTGTGAAAGAACTGAAAAAATACGACAAAAATCTTTCTGGAAAACATCCCGAACAAACTTATCTCGAAAATTTGCCTTTCGAAACGGAATTTATTTTTGGAAATGACCGGCGTTTTATCAAACTTGAAAAAAGACGAACCCGTTTTCTCTGCAACGAAATATCTTCGGGTCGCGATTTTCTTTTCCACCCTTTGGCAGAAGTCGTTCCTTTAAAAAAAACCGCTACTGATACGAATTTAATAGTTTGAGATTTAAACCTTCCCAAAAAAACATTAGTGAAATTTATTTACGTTTTTTTGCTTCCAATGGTAATTTCAATAGTTATTTTTCTTTTTTCAAATTGTATTTAAAATGTGTTTTTAAGCTTTGAAAAGATTCCGGTGTTTCCGCTAGAATGGTTTCTTATTCTTTTTCCAAAACCGCTATTAGCTTTTTATACCAAAATTTACCAAATTTACGGATAAGAGGGATTTCGAGATATTTATACAGCAGTATATTCTCACGTTTTCCGTTAACGAGCGCCATTTTACAAATTCCCCATTTATCGTAATTTATGGCGATATGATTCATAAGTTTTGAAAGCCTCACCGGATACAAATGACATGATATGGGTTTTTGGAAATCAATTTTTCCGGCAAGCCATGCCTTTTCAATAGCACATAAACAGATACCGCTTTCAAAAAATACAAAAGCACATTCACGGTCGTTTACAAGTGGCGTTACTATTTCAGCATCAATATCGTACTCGAAAACACCTATTTTTTCCACAACAGCACAGCCTTCCTTAGTCATAAAGGGTTTTATTTTATCAATAAAGTCATCAAGAATGGAAATTTCTTCCTCTTCAAGCGGCGCACCGGCATCGCCTTCAACACAACACTTGCCATAACATCGCGAAAGATCGCAAGCAAAATATATATCTTTTAAAGCTTCCGAGATCAATGTATCATCAATAATTATCATTATACAAAAATAGCAGTTATAAGTCAAATAATAACTGGAATGGCAGCAATTCGATAAAGAAAATTTTTTGCCGGATGAAAATATTACCGGAAAATATAGACAATCACCATCCCACCAAGGACATAGTTACGTATACCGTGAAGACCGGCTTCCCTTATTTTTGTTTTTCTTTAAAGAACCCCCTTTCAATTTTTGTTTTTCAACTTGAAAAATCACATCATTTGGGTGTGCTAATGTTCTTTAGCTATACCTTTTTATTTGTTTAGATAAATTGAATGATGAATATTTATTAACAAATCACGGTTTAAAAGCTTATACTTAAAACGGGATAAAATTATACATTTTTTTAAGGCGATTGAGTACATAACCTCATTTAAGATAATTAACAAAACGTTGTTGAAAT
>QIKE01000030.1 GCA_003232915.1 Bacteroidota bacterium
AGGGTGAAACCAATGCCATGGCAGAAGGCATTAATAGCAAAATACAAAGATTCATTTCATCAAATCAAGGAACCAGAAACAGAGATTTTTTTCTTTAGATTGGGATTGTATTTCTCCTGGCACCTCAAAATATTATTTAGCCGAAATACAATTTATTCATTTGCAAAAAACAAAATATTTCTTTTGCAATAAATACTATTTTTGTATCTTTTCAGTTTTCTGATAAACTACAAATTTCAGGAATGACGAAGGCAAAACAATTATACATTTTCATCGTTAGTTTTTTCGTGTTTTTACCAACACTACTATTTTCGCAAACTGCCATTATAAAAGGTATTATCACCGATAAAAACAACAAACCAATAGAGCTTGCCAATATTACGATAGAGGGGACAAAAACAGGGACAACCACCGGCAAAACAGGAAACTATAAACTTACCATTCCCGCCGGTAAAAAAGTTAAGATAACCGTCAGTTTTGTAGGTTATGAAAAAAGCAGTACTATTGTGCAATTAAAAGCGGGTGAAACAAAGCGAATTGACATTAAGATAACAGCCATTTCCACCAATTTGCCAGGTTTTGAAGTACGCGACGAAAAACTGCGCACCGAAAGCCTTGTACGTCTTAGCCCGCGCGATGTCAAAGTAGCGCCTTCGATTTCGGGAGGAGTTGAAGCGATCATCAAAACTCTACCCGGTGTTTCTTCGAACAACGAGTTGAGTTCGCAATATTCGGTTAGAGGAGGCAATTTCGACGAAAATCTTGTATATGTCAATGGCATAGAAATATACAGACCTTATCTTGTAACCGCCGGTCAACAAGAAGGCTTGAGTTTTGTAAATCCTGCCCTGGTATCAAGTATTTTATTTTCGGCCGGTGGATTCGGAGCGCAATACGGTGACAAAATGTCGTCGGTTTTAGATATCAAATACATTAAACCTGTGAGATTTGGCGGTACGGTTGCTGGAAGTTTTCTCGGTGGCGAACTTTCACTGCACGGCACAGCGGCAAAAAATAAATTTACCTATTTGCTGGGTGCCCGTTACAAAACCAATACATATCTGTTGAAAAGCCTTGACACAAAGGGAAATTACAAACCTAATTTCTTTGATTTTCAATCGCTTTTCACCTATAAGTTTAACAAAAAATGGGATGTTTCACTGCTCGGTTATTATTCACGCAACAAATACAAAGTCATCCCCACTAGTCGCGAAACCAATTTCGGTACTATCCAAGAAGTCTATCGGTTTAAAGTGTATTTCGATGGCGCTGAAATAGATAATTACAATACCTATCAATCGGCGATAACACTGGCATTTCATCCCAACAACTTTACCGATTTAAAACTAATAGCATCGGCTTATTCCACCAACGAGTCTGAAACCTACGATATACAGGGACAATATTGGATTGGTCAAGTAGAAAATAGTTCGGGCGATAAAGAATCCGGAAAGGTTGTGCAAACTTCTGGTGTGGGGACATATTTGCAGCATGCTCGCAATTCGTTTATAGCCAATGTTTTCACTCTGAAACATACCGGTACCTATGCCGATGAAAACCATTTTTTGCGATGGGGGCTTAAATATCAATATCAAACAGTAAATGACAAAGTTCGCGAATGGGAAATGACCGATTCGGCAGGTTACACTCTCCCTAACCCCACCGACAATCCTGGGACATCCAATCCTTTTAATCCCGACTTTGAGTTATCGCAATTTGTTAGCGGACACAATCAACTACAAATCAACCGTTTTTTGGGTTTTGTTTCCAATGAGTGGAAATTTAAACTGAAAAATGAAGATAAAATTACTTTTACGGGTGGATTGCGAGGTTTTTACTGGGATTTTGGTAACGAGTTTTTGCTCAGCCCGAGAATTAATTTATCGTATAAACCCCATAAAAAACCCAATTTGGTATTTCGCTTTGCCACCGGTGTTTATTACCAGCCGCCTTTTTATCGCGAAATGCGTAACATGGACGCAACAATAAATTACAACATCAAATCGCAGCGCTCCATACATTTCATTCTTGGCAGCGACTATCGTTTTCAGGTGTGGAATCGCCCGTTTATGCTTACAACCGAACTATATTATAAAAAACTCGACAACCTTATTCCTTATGAAGTAGACAATGTTAGAATACGCTATTTCGCCAACCAAACAGCCAAAGGTTATGCCACAGGGATTGATATGAAAATTTATGGCGAATTTGTAAAAGGTATTGACAGCTGGATTACTCTTTCGGTGATGAAAACCGCCGAAGATGTTCTTAACGATTTTTATTATAATTATTACAATGCAAAAGGTGAAAAAATTGTTTCGGGAATCACAACCGATACGCAAGTTGCCGACAGTGTCCGTGTTGAACCAGGCTATATTCCCCGTCCTACCGACCGAAGAGTAAATTTTTCAATTTATTTTCAAGATTATATTCCCAACCATCCCTCCTACAAAGTACACCTTCGATTGCTTTATGGCACCGGAATACCTTTTGGAGCACCCAATACGCAACGCTATCTGCAAACTTTTCGTATGCCCGATTATCGCCGTGTTGATATTGGCTTCTCAAAACAGTTTATCGGAAGCAATACACAATTTAAGCATAAAAATCCTTTGCAGCACATCCGTTCGATGTGGCTCAGCCTCGAAGTCTTTAATCTCTTTCAAATTTACAATACCATTTCATATATTTGGATAAAAGACGTGCATAACCGGCAGTTTGCCGTCCCCAATTATCTGACGCCACGATTGTTGAATTTAAAATTAGCGGTTGAGTTTTAAAAATCCATTTTCTATAATCCCGAAATTATTTACTCCGGCATTAACTTCGTTTTAAAAAAACTGACATTACACTTTAAACCAATCCAAAACTTGTTCGGTTTTATCGTAAGCTATATCATTTTTATGATAAAACTCATTTGTTAAGGAGTTGTAAGTGTAGTCAAGCATCCATTCTTTGCTATTATGAGATATTTGTTTTACGGCGTCGATAATGATATCAAGTTCTTCGTCCCTCATAGTAGGATGAAGTGAAACCCTAACAAACCCCGGTTTTGCAGAATGGTCGCCTTTATTAATCATGTTTGTTATACGCTTTGATTCTTCGTGAGTTATGCCAAGTAAAACGTGTCCATACGTACCGGCGCAAGCACAGCCACCCCTCACCTGAACACCAAAGCGATCGTTCAAAAGTTTAACAACTAAGTTGTAATGTACATTATCAAGATAAAAGGAAAAAATGCCTAAACGTTCGTGAAAATAATCTGCAAGGATATGAATACCCTGAATTTCTCCGAACCCTTTAAAAGCTTTTGCCACCAACTGCTTCTCCCTTTGTCGAATAAGTTTGGTGTTCATCTGTTCTTTCACCTCAATAGCCATTGCGATACGCATAGCTTGCAGGAATCCGGGTGTTCCGCCGTCTTCGCGCAACTCAATATCGTCGAAATACATATGTTCGCCCCAAGGATTAGTCCATTCCACCGTACCGCCTCCCGGCTGATCGGGCACTTTGCGATTATACATTTTTTTATTGAAAATAAGAACTCCCGAACTACCCGGCCCACCGAGAAATTTGTGGGGTGAAAAGAAAATAGCGTCAAGACGTTCTTCATAGTTTTCCGGATGCATATCAATGTCAACATAAGGTCCCGATCCGGCGAAATCGACAAAAGCCAAACCGTCGTGTTGATGCATTACAGCCGCCAATTTATGATAGGGAGGCTCAACACCCGTAACATTGGAACAAGCAGTAAACGAGCCGATTTTTATCTTCCTGTTTGCGTATTTTTTCAACTGTCGC
>QIKE01000142.1 GCA_003232915.1 Bacteroidota bacterium
TTTATGATTGTTATGGCCATGATAAGAAATTTTTACATCTTCATGGTTAAAAAAGTTTCGTTGATATTTGACGACATTACACCCCGGACACGTCTTAGAAGGTTTATATTCAGGTTTATAGCGGTTGCAGGAAAGTGGGTATATCAAGGTCGGCAATGGATTTTGAAATTATATACCCGACGGCCTTACGAGCAGCTCACACTCTAAAAGCCTTCCAAATATTACAAAACACAGGATAGCTATGCTTAATAAAAAACGACCTTCCTTTTGTTATATAACTGTGTTACAGATATATAAAATACATCTATCGTTTCTAATACTCAGGGTAGTGTTTTGTGACAAAAGGAGATTTCGGTAAATGCACGAAGTGCCTTACGAAAACCAAAAGAATGATAGAAAATCATATTTCGACAATTTTTTTAGCTTTTTATTAAAAATTCCATGAAATATCGCCATTATCCTCCATAAAAAAGTTTTTTCTTATTTAACTGCGGCAGTGGAATGGAAAAAATAATTCAAATTCAAAACCGGTCGACTAAATCAGGAGTGGAATGCATTTTCCTATAGTCTTTTTGAATTTTTATAATTTCTTTTCAGGTTGGTGAATGGTCAAACCGGACGCTTAAATCATTTTGGTATCAATATAAAAACGAGACTCCGGAAGGCATTCAACGCCTATGGAGTTGTGTACACAACGATTATATTCATATTGATCGCCAATGACTATTGTTATTGAACTTTTTTGTGGTTCTTAAAAAAAAACTGCATAAAAATTCGTAACGAATTAGTATTAATAGACTGGCTTATATATTTGATTATCAAAGTATTGTATGACAGTTAAATGGATTAAAAGTTGCAAATATTGATCTATAAAAATCATAATAAGCTGATATCTAAATAAATATTGATATATTTTGATTCGAATAGCTAAAAAAATGATTATTATTGCACGTAAAGTACAGATATAAAACAATAAATAGCATAATTCATTTTATCTGAATAGTTACAAGAATTCAAGCAAGATGCTTGAAATATTTTGCGGCAGAGCTTGGAATGGCAGCATACTTCCCAAAAAGTAATTCCATCACAAATGCGGTTTATAAAAAGATTATGATTGTGTATTTTCAATCAAGTAGTTTATACCATTTGGTTTACTTTACTATTTTTGCCGTTTAAAAAGTGGATTAACGATTTTATATTATGGAAATCTCGAACAAATACAATCCTGCAGTCATCGAAGACAAATGGTATGGCCGTTGGTTAAAAAAAAAATATTTTCATTCGGAACCTGACGAACGTGAGCCTTATACTATTGTCATTCCACCACCGAACGTAACGGGAGTGTTACATATGGGGCATATGCTTAACATTACTTTGCAAGATGTGTTGATACGGCGCGCACGTATGCAAGGGAAAAATGCTTGCTGGGTACCTGGAATTGACCATGCTTCTATTGCTACCGAAGCAAAAGTAGTGAACAAATTGAAAGCGGAAGGTATTGACAAAAACGATATAAGTCGTGATAAGTTTATACAATATGTTTGGGAATGGAAAGAAAAACATGGTGGAATCATCCTTGAACAACTGAAAAAACTGGGAGCAAGTTGCGACTGGGATCGTATCCGGTTTACTATGGATGAGGATTTGTCCGAATCAGTAATTGACACTTTTATTGACTTATATAATAAAGATTTGATATACAGGGGGGTTCGTATGGTCAATTGGGATACTAAAGCTCAAACAGCCATTTCCGACGAAGAAGTGATTCACAAGGAGGTGCAATCTAAATTGTATTATTTGCGTTACCGTATAGAAAAGGAAGAAAATAATTTTTTGACTATTGCTACCACCCGGCCCGAAACAATTTTGGGCGATACGGCTGTCTGCGTACATCCCGATGATGAAAGATTTAAGAAATTTCACGGAAAAAAAGTGATAGTTCCTTTGATAAACCGTACTGTTCCCGTTATTCAAGATAATTATGTTGACCGTGAATTTGGAACGGGAGCATTAAAAATAACACCTGCACACGACATCCACGACTATGAAATAGGAATACGACACAAGCTCAAAAGTATCGACATTTTTAACGATGACGGAACACTTAATGAAAAGGCGCAATTGTATGTTGGAAGTGACCGTTTTGCTGTTCGCATTGCAATTGTAAAAGATCTTGAAAGAGCTGGGAATCTTGTAAAAACAGAAGAGTATGTAAACAAAGTGGGGTTTTCGGAGCGTACCGGTGCCGTTATCGAACCAAAACTTTCGATGCAGTGGTTTTTGAAAATGAAATCTTTTGTCAAACCCGCTCTCGAAGTGGTAGAAAAGGGTGCAATAAGGTTTTATCCTGAAAAATTTAAAAATACTTATAGGCACTGGATGGTAAATGTGCGTGATTGGAATATTTCGCGACAACTGTGGTGGGGACAACGCATACCGGTTTACTATCTTCACGACGGAGAATCGGTGGTGGCTAAATCGGCGGAAGAAGCTTTGGTAAAAGCAAAGGAAAAATTCAACCGTCCCAATCTCCAATTAAATGATTTGCAGCAAGATGAAGATGTTATGGACACATGGTTCTCGTCCTGGCTATGGCCTATTTCGGTATTCGACGGTATTCGCCATCCACATAATAATGACATTAATTATTATTATCCTACTAACGATTTGGTTACCGGCCCCGACATCATCTTTTTTTGGGTAGCACGTATGATAATGTCAGGTATAGAATACCGCAAAGAAATTCCTTTCAAAAACGTTTACTTTACCGGTATAGTACGCGACAAATTGGGACGGAAAATGTCGAAAACTCTTGGCAATTCACCCGACCCTATCAAGCTTATCAAACAATATGGCGCCGACGGTGTACGTGTGGGTATGTTGCTTACGGCACCGGCAGGAAACGATTTGCCATTCGACCCTTCTTTATGCGAACAAGGGAGAAATTTCAGCAATAAAATATGGAATGCATTAAGACTTGTTAAAGGCTGGAAAATTGATAAAAGCTTGCGACAAAACGAAACTTCCGAACAAGCCGTTTCTTGGTTCGAAGCTCGTTTTAATCAAATACTTACAGATATTGAAAACAACTTTGCAGGATATCGTATCTCCAACGCGCTTATGGCGGTTTACAAACTTATTTGGGATGACTTTTGTAGTTGGTTTCTCGAAATGGTAAAGCCAACCTATCAACAGCCCATCGACACTGCTACCTATGAAGCCACACTTACTTTTTTTGAAAAACTGATGAAAGTGCTTCATCCGTTTATGCCTTTTATCACCGAAGAAATATGGCATTTGTTGCGCCAACGTACGCAAGGCAACGACATTATTGTTGCCCCAATGCCGGTTTCTGGTAGCTACGATGAAAAACTTATTGCTGCTTTCGAGCGTGCTGAAAACATTATTTCAGGTATCCGTAATTTGCGCCGTGAAAAAAATATTGCTAATAAAGATAATATTAAACTGCTTGTGAAAGCGGGGCAACAAGCCGAATGCCGGTTTTATGCCGTTGTGGCCAAAATGGGAAATATTTCGAGCATTGAAATGGTTGGAGATCAGCCCGAAGGGGTGATAACATTCACCGTTGGAGCACAAGAATTTTATGTGCCTATTATGGAAAATGTTGACGTTGATTCGGAAATAAAAAAAATTGAAGAAGAATTAAACTATACCAAAGGATTTTTGAACTCGGTAAAGAAAAAACTTTCGAACAAACGTTTTGTCAACAATGCGCCGATTATTGTTGTTGAAAAAGAGCGGAAAAAGCAGGCTGATGCCGAGACCCGTATTCAAGTTCTTGAACAACAATTAAAAGCATTACAAAGATGATTTTTTGCCTGATGCTTTTCTATGGAGAAACGGCACAAGCATTTGCTATATGTACAAATAGTGCATGTTTTTATGCCATTTCTGGAAAACCCGTATCAATACAATAATACTTTTTTGGGCTACATAAATATTTTGTTTTATATTTGTAAATAAAAATTACCATTTACTACAATTAAGAGGATAATAATTTAAGAATTTGAAAAAATAACTGAATGTTTACTAAATTAGCAGGGTGAAATACTTATTACAAATTACTAAAACATGAATATAACAAAGACAAGATAGGTATGAACAAAGAACAATTTATCG
>QIKE01000098.1 GCA_003232915.1 Bacteroidota bacterium
GTGCCGTCAGGTACGAAATGTTAAAATGTATTCATTTTGAAAAAAGTAGTTCAATATTAGTACAAAGGTTTTTGAACGAATGGAAAAAAAACCCTGCATTTTTTAACCTAGATCTATTGGTTAGTTTGGAAGTATCTATTTGAATAATCAATATTATAATTATGTTTTTCAAAAAATCAGCAAACCCTAATTAAGAAATTGACATTTTTTAAAAAGCATTAAAGGGGTTCTTAACGATTAGTGTTATGCATTGATTTAGGTTTTTTGCAGTAACATAAACATGTATATTTATTTGTTGCAGTACCTTTTTATAATATTATAAGCATCGCTAAGGCCCAATTCTCCTGCTTTGCTTAAATCTTTACAGGCCAGTTTGTTTTCCTTTAAATAAAGCAGTACAAGAGCACGATTATAGTAAGCTTCTGCCAATTTAGGTTCGAGACGAATGGCCATAGAATAATCGTCGATGGCACGCTGGAACTTGCGAAGACTTGTTTTCAAATTAGCCCTGTTGTAATAAACAAACGGCAGGGCAGGATATAAGTTCACCAAGCGGTTGTAGTCGCTCAATGCTTTTTTATGTTGTGGAGGTGGCATTTTATCTTTTCTACTGCTGTGAAATCCCGTTTTGCTGATACCTATTGCCTGCGAATATTGCCGTTCAGACCACAACAATTTGTCCAGCTCAAAGCGGGTGGCTCCACGGTTGAAATAAGCGTAAACAAATGTGGCATTACGATGTAAAACACTATCGTAGTCAGCTATGGAAGCTTTGTATTTTGTTTGTTGATAATAACCTATTCCTTTGATAAAATAATAACCGGCCGTATCTCCGCTTTGTAATACCTGTTGTGCTTTACGAGCGGTTTCTTTTTGCCGAATTTTAGAAATAGCAGTGTGGTCAGATGCCGAAAATGCCAGTTTTACGTCAAAATCGTTATCGGCATTAAAACGCGTGATATTTTCGTCGAAATAAACAAAAGAATTTTTTTTTGACACAGCGTGATCAGGTTCATAGTAAACGATTATTTGAAAATCGGATTTAGGGGCTATGTTTATCCTGTTATACTGAATTTTTCCTTTTTTCATCTCACCGCTTAAAAAGTCGCCTTCAAATTCAATAATTTTTCGGAAATATGCCGAATCGGCATATTTCCGGTACAATGTTTCCTTCGACAACTTGCCGTTATTAGCTTCAGCAATGATATGCTCTGCCATTAAGTGGTCTTTATAAGCTTCTTTTCTCTTTCCCAAATGTTGGCGCACTACCGATCTGTTTATATAGCCACCGACAAAATCGGGGAAAATATCAAGAGCGTGGCTAAAATCGCTTTCGGCACCGGCATAATCATCCGATTCGCTTTTTACTACTCCTCTGTTGAACCAGCCATATATATTTCCGGGATTTATCTGCACAACTTTATCCAAATCGGCAAGTGCATTTTTGTAGTTATGTAACGAAGCTTCTATCAGTGCCCTATTATAATATGTGAGCGCATTTGCCGTATCAAGCATAAGCACTTTAGCGTAATCACGAAGCGCCAAAGCCGTGTCTTTAATTTTCAAATAAGTAAGCGCACGTTGAAAATAGGTGAAAGGATAAGAATTGTCTAGCAAAATAGCGCTATTATAATCCTTCAACGATTTTTGTAAACTATCAAGTTCGTAATAAAGCATACCTCTTTTAATAAACGCATCGGGATTGTACGCATTGATACTAATGGATTTTTGCAAATCTTTCAATGCTTTTGCTTTGTTATTTGCCAAATAGTTGGCAATTCCCCGGTTAAGATAAGCCATAGCATCGTTTGGTTTGAGCTGCAATGTTGACGAAAAATCTTTCACAGCTCCATCAAAATCGCCAATGTGTATTTTTGTTTCTCCACGTGCCATAAACAGCTCGGCATCAAAAGGATCGAGTTTTAGCGCATGATCGAAATCGTTCAAAGCTCTTGAGAAGTCTTCCATATGATCGTAACAAATTCCTCGATATAAATATGCTCGTGTATAGAGTGGATGGATACCGATAGTCTGCGAAAAATCGCTGGCGGCTCCTTTGTAGTCGCCCAAGCTGTATTTGGCAATTCCACGGAGAAACCAAGCTTCGAAACCCTCGTTCCGTGAATAAATTGCCGTATTGAAATAATTAATGGCTTGTACATAATTTTCTTTTGCAAGCTCTTGTTGTCCGGCCAATAAAAAATGACGATAGTTGATTTGACCCTCGAGATGTTGTGAAAACGATAAAAAGAATATGCCAAAGATTAAAAACAGCTTCTCTAATGATTTCCGGCGTTGTGTAATCATCTCATATTGTTTTCGGGAAATTGCAGCCTGAAAACTTAAAACTCCCATGAATAATTTTTTACAAATAACGCTTCAAAAATAGTGATTATTTTCGGTGACATACTTTTTTCTGATAAAATCAAATTTTTAAATGACATTTACCGGAATTACTTTTCAAATACAGGCACGGAGTGTGGACACACAAATTCGTGGTTTTGTTTTTATCTGCTCGTCAAGCATAGGAGATTGCGTATGACAATTATTGCAATTTTTTTTAATCAGTATTAATTAGAATTGATTTTCCATAATAGATATCGGATGTGATCTCGCAAAATCGCGGCTTTGTGTTAAACGCGACAACCTGTCTATAAAAATCGCAAAATTATTTCGCTTGTGTTTTGAGTCATTGAATAGGAGTGGCAGGCCGTACCACGCAGAAAATAAAAAAAGATGCTATAGTGTTCCGCCATACCATATTGAGTAATTGCACTATTTACCTAACCCGGACAAGCCGGAACCAAAAAGGTTTTTTACCATTAAGGCTGTCTTGCGACAGCAAAACATGAAGAAATTAAGAGCATTAAGCATTAAGATTGTTTTACTTCGTAAAACTTTTGCCAAAAAATGATAGAATATTATTGATAAGATACTAAACGATGGTTTTAAAAATTGTTCAACAGATGAAGATGTAACGTTGGGAATTTCTCGACATAACTGCTATTATAGTTAGGATTATCTACTGTAATAATTAGCGAATTAATGCAGTTTTTTTCATCATAATTTTGGCCGGTAACCATAAAGCTGACTAAGGAACCGTCGGCTTGTTTAAAAGTGCAAACCCTATTGAGAGGCACACTGCGACGGTAATACCGGTTATTGCCAGAAAAAGAATATCGAAAATAACGGTCATTAAAATCCGTTGCACTAGTAATGACAAAATTTCCGGCAAGTTCGGGAAGTACATTGCAGTTGCGAAATACCAAAATACTCCCCTTAGGTGGAGAATCAGACTTGCTTATCTCTCCCGTTTGAAAATTAAAAGATTCGCCGGTTTGTATAATATAGCGCTTATAACCGGGGATTTTATGATAGTTTGCGAGAGGATTTACTATACTGTAAGGCAACCGTTTAAGCCGTATACCGTGGTAATATATGTCAACGGCATACCTTCCTTCGACAGCGGAACCGTTTTCGAGACTTAAATTGAATACACCGGAGTAAGCATTGTTGTCAAAAGTGTATTTTTTACTTGAAATCAGCTTGTTATGGTTTTCGTCGATACATTTCAGCAGCAATTGATTTTGACCGGGGCCACCGTCGAACCAAAAAACAATTTTGATAGTTTCGTTGGGTTGAAAAATTTCTTTCGCCGATACCGTTCCGTTTGGAACAAATGCGTTGGTGAGAACGGCATTTATAAAACGGAAACGGCTTAGTCCGTATGTTTTACGTTGTGCAGTTTGAGGATTGATGACATAAGTTTTGGCCACATTATGTGAACTATAGGTAAAAGTACCGATGATATTATCTATTTCCCAAAGACGGTTGTCAATTTGTCCGGCAATTGTCATCGCCCTAATGATAAAGCCGTGTCCGTTGTTCACGGCAAAAAATGCGGTAACATCGTAATATTTTCCCGACAGAAGTACTTGATACCTACCTGATTTTCCATGCAACCCGTTAATTTCGGTATTGTTCAACACATAAGCTTTGCCTGTACGGATAAAGTTTTGTTCAAAATTGCGTGCCAAACTTTCGGCAGTAGTATATGATGGAACTTTCAAGGCTTTTATTTGTATGGTAATACTTTTGTCGGGGTTCACAAAATTGTACATAACTCGCTCGTTATCAATATTTGAAATTTTTGTCCAGCTATTGGGAACGTTTATGCTGAAACCGAAAGTCGGGTCGTTGTACCAACCTGCACGAAGGCTTTGCAGAGATAACAGCATTCCGAAAATCAAAATTATAAGCTGAAAATTAACTTGATATTTTATCTTTTTCATTAGAAAAACAAATTATATAGAGTTGATAATGAGCAAATTTATTTTAATTTTTTAATTTACATCAATTTTTTCCATTTTTTATAATCAAATTTGCATATGCGGTGAAAATATCGGCAAAATATTTGTAAATTAAGCATCCGGATTATGTCCGTATCCACATTTGGTTTTTACTAATTTTTTGTTGTTTCGTTTCATATTTTCCACCACAATGGCTTATAAGTTTACTGTTTTCACGCTTGTTCGTCAAGTTGAATCCAGCGGAACATTTTTTCGTCAGATAGTTTGATAATTTCACCAATACGCATAGCAGTTTTTTCAAGTTTATGATAATCGGTTTCACCCGAATTCAATTCCGCTTCCAAACGTGATTTTTCCGTTTCAAGGGTTTCTATTTTCCAAAAGTTCGTATTCACGTTTTTCTTTATAAGATAAACCCTTGTGTTTTTTGGGTTTGTTTTCGCGTAATCTTGCCGGTTCTTTTGCAGCCGACAGCCTTTCTTTTTCTTTTTTTTCAAATTGTTCTTTCCACAGTTTATATTCGGTGTAGTTGCCGTAAAAATCTTTTATTTTCCCATTACCCTGAAAAACAAATAAATGATCGGTAAGTTTGTCGAGGAAATACCGATCGTGCGAAACAAGAACAAGGCAGCCTTTGTAAGAGGCAAGAAATTCTTCGAGTTTGTTGAGGGTAACAATGTCCAAATCGTTTGTGGGTTCATCAAGGATGAGGAAATTCGGATTTTTTATCAAAACGGTAAGCAAATATAGTCGCTTTAATTCGCCGCCGCTAAGTTTCCTCACTAGTTGTAGTTGCATTTTGGGTGAAAACAAAAAATAATTTAAAAACTGCGAAGCTGTCATCAGACTGTTTTTCCCCAAAACAATAATTTCGGCTATATCTTTTACGACCTCAAGAACGGTTTTGTCTTGAGACACTTTCATACCTTCTTGTGTATAATATCCCGGTACAAGAGTGTCGCCCCGGATAATTTCGCCGGCATCGGCTTTTTCTTTCCCCATAAGCAAGTTCAGGAAAGTTGATTTTCCCACTCCGTTTTTGCCTATAACTCCTACCCGTTCGCCTTTTTTGAAAATAAAACTGAAATTGTCGATGATTTTTATTTGGCCAAAACTTTTAGAAACTTCTTTCAGTTCAATAATTTTTCCACCGAGGCGCGACATCCTAACTTCGAGATTCAATTCTTGTTCATTGACTCCTGAAGAAGTTTTTTCTTTTAATTCATAAAAAGCATCAATACGGGCTTTCGACTTATGGGTACGGGCTTTGGGCATCCGTCGCATCCAGTCCAACTCTTTTTTTATCAATTTATTTGCTTTTTCTATTTCTGTCTTGGCTTTTTGAATACGTTCGTCTCGTTTTTCAAGAAAATAAGCATAATTTCCTTTGTAAGAAAATAATTTTCCACCGCTTAACTCCAAAATATTATTACAAATTTTATCAAGAAAATAGCGGTCGTGGGTTACTATTAGTAAAGTAAATTGTGTGTCTGACAAATAATTTTCGAGCCATTCAATCATTTCTATATCAAGATGATTTGTCGGTTCGTCGAGCAACAGCAACTCAGGCTTGTCGAGTAATACCAATGCTAGTGCAAGCCGTTTTTTTTGTCCGCCCGAAAGAGTGTTGATGTTTTGCTCTAAATTGGTGATGCCAAAGCGGTTGAGCATTTCTGTCATTCGCCTGTCAAAATCCCAAGCTTCTAACTTATCCATTAAATTGGTTAGGTGGTGCACTTCTTCTCTAACTAAAGCTGTGTTTTTAATCGCTTGTATCTCAATAGCTTTGTTGTATTTTCTTATTATGTCCAAAACCTTGAGGTCGGCACTTGAAATATATTCCGAAATGTCAAAATCACCCTCAAAAACTGGCGATTGTAATAGATGAGCTATACGAATACCGTTGCGTAAGATTATTTCGCCATTATCAGCAAAATCGCTGCCCGCAATAATTTTTAGCAGAGTTGATTTTCCAGTTCCATTATTGGCAATCAAGGCGGTCTTCTCACCTTTATTTAAACCGAAACTAATGTTTTCAAACAATACTTTACCGGCATACGATTTCGAGAGTTCCTCTATAGACAGTATATTCATCAAAAAAATAAAAAAATATTTGCAAAAATAGAATATTTGACGAGGTAGATGGTGAGCCGGTGAATAGTACCCCAGTTAATTATTCGTTTATTATTTGGCAGAATAATAATAATCCAAATTTTACTTATCTTGACATGTCTCCATAATTATCTCCATAAAACAAAGTTACATCATTTTTGTTACAATTACAGCAGGAATTCTTGTTTGGTTCCTGCTTACCGGGTTTATGTAATACCTGCAAGAAATCTCCCTAATTTTTATAATGTCTAATCATAACATATCAAGCTAGGGCTTACGAAATTTTGAGAACCATTACGCTTATTAGAAGTAAATGACTGATACTCAAAATGAGCATGATAAAAAAAATTGGCATTTTCCGGCACACCCCATATAGTAGAAATTTAAGATGGTCAGGTAGAAACATTTATTATTATTTACTCACAAAGTAAATTTATAACCGGCAAGAACCAAAATGTCGTTAGTTTTTCAACAGTTCAATTGTACAATTTCACATTCTATTTTCTTCTTCCTCAATCATTGCTTGCTTCACGAAAAAAGCAACTTTTTCCAACGAAGTAATCATATCGTATTCTTCAAGAAAGATATTGTCGGGAACAACTACCGGTGTTGGAGTGAAGTTTAAAACTCCTCTGATACCTGCATTAATCAGTCGCTTAGTGGTTTCAGGAATTTTAGTAGCTGGAACGGTAATAATGGCGATACCTATTTTTTTTTCTTCCACAATCTGCTTCATCTCGTCGGGTGCATAGCATGGAATCCCAAGTATTTCGTTACCTATTTTTTTTGAATTAATATCAAATCCGGCAACGATAGTTAGCTTTTGTCGTTTGTGGGTCAAATATTTACTTACTGCACGTCCGAGATTTCCCATACCGATAATGGCAACATTTATCCCTCCGGGGCTATCAATAATATTTCCGATAAGATTGATCAACTCCTTGATGTTGTAACCTTTGCGAAGTGTTCCCGAATATCCTATAAGCATTAAATCGCGGCGTACCTGTACGGAAGTGATATGTTGTATTTCCGCTATTTCGTGCGAAAAAATGTATTCTTTTCCTTTCTCAAGACAAATGAGTAATGCACGCCTATATTGGCTAAGCCGCTCAATGGTTTTGTGCGGAAGACCTTTGATGAGATTCTGTGTTTCTTTTACCATCTGTTAAAATATTAACAGGGCAAAGATACACTTGAACAACATATTAAGCAAGTTTTGTGAAAAAAACAACATTAATTTTATTATTATTATTATTTTTCCTCTATTTAATTGGGATATATTATCTTGCCAAAAGCATCCATCAGCCCTTAAGTAGAACTGTTAGTTATACTTTTGCACAAAATATTTTGCAAAATGAACAAATATAAATTTCTTGCGGTTAAAGAAAAACCCAACAAACTGAAAACCGGTTATTTGTTTTTGCTCAGCCCGCTATAAACCTACTTGGCGACCATACCGGCTATATCGACGTTTCTGTACCCCCGCCGATATACAATATGGCACTTATATTTTTCTTGAATTCCTTCTCAAAAATGAAATTCGCATTAAATTGTGAAAAATCAAAGGCTAAGTTGAAGAATAAAAGAAGATACTCAACGGTATTCTTAAATTTCCATATATCATCAATCTTACTCCCTGCGATGCCAAATGGTTAAATAAATTGTAACTATTCAGCTGAAATGCCATAGCTAATACATTTAATATCAAAGTTTTAATAATTTTGGCTCTATTCTAATTATAGATAGATAGAAAAATTATATATCTTTGCTCAAAATTTAGCACATGGATACAAGCTCTCAAATCAGAAGG
>QIKE01000077.1 GCA_003232915.1 Bacteroidota bacterium
ATAAATATCTATATTCGTTGCTACTTTTTGGTAAAATAAATGACACAGACCTTGCTATGAACAGAAAGTGTAAAGTAAAACCCGTTAGAATAAAATCTTATTCCATTGATATTCTGTAGGTAACGTTTTATCGTGATTTGGTTGAAAAATATAATATTTTAATATTCAATGTGTTAACTATATCAGTTCGGCTGAATAGTCATAAAATGTGAAAACGGATTCCGGCAGATAGCCATAAACGATAAAGGAAGAGAAAAGCCAACATTCATCATTACCAACGACAACAACTTCCTGATAAAATCAGTTTTGGAAGTGCAAACACTTCTTTGGAGAGAGAAAACCAAATTGGCAGAACTTGTGGCATTTTTCAACCTGAATGCTTTGTCGTCACCCTTGATAATAAGAATTCATTTTGATATGATAGTGGAGAATGATTGCCGAAACATTGTATTATATTTTTGCACAGGTTTTTGGGAAGTTTGAAAAAAATCTTGCTCCGGCAATTTTTAAAAAGTTTATCAATTATCCGTGGATATTTATTTACGATGGTGATAAATTTGCCACAAAAAATCAGAAAAAGGCAAATACTCCTATTCTTTAAAAATGTGCCCAAATTTCAAAATCCAATCACGGTTTCCTGACTTGACAACAAAAAGCAGGAAATAATGCGGACTTTATTATCTAAGAATTTATTATGCACGTTTATCAAGTCTGCAAAAATATGTGTTGAACAAAATTATCTTTTCAAGACTTCATTCTCCTCAAACCTAAAAATCATATAAGTCTTTTCTATAATTGTGTAACAACTAAGATACTACATGATATTATGTTTGTAGAAAATTAAAAGTCATGAAAAATTTTGTGAATACAGTACGGTTTCAATCTGGAAAAACAATTTCCGGTGAGCACGAAAACAATGTCCTGCGGGAGTTAAGTCTATTGAAAGGGATTGACGGTTTACATCTCGGAAAGGATTTTGTTGAGGTTGATTATTTCCCGCAACTTCAATCCCCCGACAGCTTAAAACAGGCATTGGGACGTGCTTCATTTGAATTTACTGAATTACCTGCCAGGCAGGAAAGGGGTCTTTTTAAAAATATGATTTCTAATCTCACAAAGGAAAACCGGAAAACTGATGGAAGAAAAGGCCGATCTTGCTGCGGATAAAAGGTAAAGTATAAACCAAAAAAGTTAAAGACATGCTACTCAAATTGTTTATCCTCGCAATTATTGTTGTTGCCGTTAATTCATTATTGTTTAGTTTTGTATTGGTTTGGAAAAAACCCGGATGAAAATTATGGTGGAGAGAATGCCGATTTAAACATAGTTTGTTCCTGTGAGGATTGAGGTAGTGACTCTTGATGAAAAAAGTAAATATTAACAATAAATTATCAATTAAATATTAATGTTATGATGAATTTTGGAAATATGGGATGGGGAATGGTTTTCTGGTGGATAGGAGGCCTGATAATGATGGTACTCTTTGTCTGGTTACTCTATACTTTTTTTGGTAGAAACTCGTTTGAGAACAAACAACATTTGGAAAATGCTCGTGATATTGTAAGAAAAAGATATGCACGGAGCGAAATTACTAAAGAAGAGTATAATCACCTTTTAAAGGATCTTTAAAGCAGATAGCTATGGTTTTTTTCTTTTTCCACTCACGTTTTGGAGCAGAAATGGGAAATTACAGCTAATATTTTCCTGCGCAACTGCCGGAATAACAATTTTTTAAAACATATAATTATTAAAATAATGAATACATATCTTAAAACAAATAACAAAGGAAAAAAGAAAAAGTATTATTGCACTATGCACTGCGAAGGTGACAAAACCTACGATTATCCGGGCGATTGCCCTGTTTGCGGAATGGATTTGGTTGCTGTGGGCACAGCAGAAGTGCTTAGTGGACAACAAAGTAACGCATCGGCACAGCACGAGCATACGCACAAAATGAAGGAACCTGCACATTTGTCAACGACTTCAAGTTCGGGAAAATATTATTGTACTATGCACTGCGAAGGCGACAAAACCTATGATCAACCCGGTGATTGTCCGGTTTGTGGAATGCATTTGGTTGATGTGGGTGGTGGCCCCTCTGGAGCGCACGGTGAAAACAGTCACGCATCAGTATCTCATGAGCATGCGCACGGCAAACATGGCCATACTCACGAAATGAAGGAATCGGCACATTCGTTAACGGCTTCGGGCTCAGGTAAATATTACTGCTCCATGCACTGCGAGGGCGATAAAACTTATGATCAACCTGGCGATTGTCCGGTATGTGGTATGCATTTGATAAAGGAAGTAAGCATGGAAAGCAAAAAACAGGTAGTCTATTCCTGCCCCATGCATCCTGAGGTAAAAAGTGATAAACCTGGCTCCTGCCCAAAATGCGGGATGGACATGGTTCCGGAAAAAGGTGTTGAAAAAAGTGAGGAGGAAATAGCCTATAAGAAAATGGCCCATCGCTTTTGGTTCGCCCTGATTCTCTCTATCCCCGTTCTCATCATCTCTATGTCCGATTATGTTTCTTTTCTCGACTTCACAAAAATAGCACCCGAAATCGTTTGGAGGTGGATTCAGTTTATTTTGACAATTCCGGTAGTATTTTATTCAAGCGGGGAATTTTTTGTTCGCGGCTGGAATTCGATAAGGAGATGGTCACCAAATATGTGGACGCTTATCTCTCTTGGCGTGGGCGCTGCTTTCTTATTTAGTGTTTTAGGAATGTTTTTCCCCGGATTTTTCCCCATTCAATTCAAGGATGCACAAGGTTATGTTCACCTCTATTTTGAAGCGGCAGCATTTATCCTTACACTGGTTTTGTTGGGACAGGTTTTGGAATTACGTGCTCATAGCAAAACCAACACAGCCATAAAAGCGTTGCTCAATCTCGTTCCTCCCATAGCAAGGGTAATTCGAAAAGGGAAAGAACAGGAGATTCCCGTGGAAGAGGTTGTGGTTGGAGATATCCTTCAAATCAGGCCGGGAGAAAAAATTCCGGTAGATGGTATCATTTTCGAGGGTGCTGCTGTAGTTGATGAAGGTATGATTACCGGAGAATCCATTCCGGTAGAAAAAGTTGAGGGAGAAAAAGTTATCGGTGGCGCTGTGAATGGCAGAACCACCTTTAAGATGAAAGCCGAAAAAGTGGGCTCCGATACGTTACTTGCTCAAATCATTGAGATGGTGAACAAAGCAAGTCGCTCCAGAGCGCCCATCCAAAAGCTGGCCGACACGGTAGCAAAATATTTTGTACAGGTGGTGATTTCGATTGCCATTCTTACATTTGCTGCATGGTACTTCTGGGGACCGGAGCCGGCATTGGTTTTTGCCTTTGTAAATGCTATTGCTGTATTGGTAATTGCCTGTCCCTGTGCGTTGGGTCTGGCAACCCCAATGTCTATTATGGTTGGTACGGGACGGGCAGCCCAATCGGGTGTGCTTGTGAAAGATGCAGCAGCCATAGAAGAAATGAATAAGATAG
>QIKE01000075.1 GCA_003232915.1 Bacteroidota bacterium
CCATCAAATCCATTGACATTTCACAAATGTCGATTTGCACGCCCAGCTCACCGGCTGTAGTTAGCAATTCTTCGGGAGAGGCAATGTTTTTTTGCTTCATAATTCCTTTAATCATGTCTTTGCCCAGACCTTCCATATTCATTTTTGAAAGTTTTAACTGGCTTACCCCATGGGGAAGCATGGCTCCGAACATTTTGGACCTCATATTTTTGCCTTTAGTTTTTTTGTTTTTATCCCGCAAAGCGCTGATTGCCCAAAAAGTAAAAAACAGCTTTACCTCGGTATCCATGGCTGCTGCACCCACGGCAATAACCAGGGCGGCAAGTATTTTATCCAAATCATTGGAAAAAATCACCATGGAAAGCTGGTCTTTTCGCTGATTTTGTAATTGTTCTACTTTTTTCTCCAGCGCTTTTATTTTCTCTTCAATGGTTTCTGACATGATTTCGGTTTTAAGTGATTATATAAAAAGGTTAATATCTGCTTCTTCTGCTGAAGTCATATACTCTCCAATACCGCAAATATCATCCGCGAGGTCGATAAAATCGTCCAGCTTATAACCTTTCCATACTTTACCCGCAAAACCACAAATATGGATTTTTACGTTGGTCATTTCTTTGGCCGTACGGAAGGCTTCTGTCCAGTGTGGTGTACCAAGACTTTTAAGTGAAGCAAGGAACTCATCCTTTTTGTCAGTAATTTCTGCAACACGGTCGTTGGTCATTGCATTTTCTTTTTTAAAAGCAAAAGCAGCCTGTAACAGGACAAAGATTTCCACATCCATATCCTCGGCAGCGGCTCCGCCGAGAATTACTCCGGCAGCAGTGAGCTTGTCCACGCTACCGGAAAACAGTGCTAAGGTTAATTTTTTGTTTGCCATTTTTTGGTCCTCCTATATTTAAAATTATGTTAATTATTTAACAGTGCAAAATTAGAGGCTACTTCTTCTAATAGCAAGAAAACAAGTGTGAGCTTGCTTCAATAAAAATATGATGTTTATCACATTTTTAATATTTTTGTAAAAAAATTAATCATGGAATCTTCAGGTTGTTCTATTTGTTTATTAAAATCGGAAGTCGTAAAAGACCTTGATACTTCCGAATTAAATACTTTAGGAAAAAGTTGTGTGGAAGCTGTTTTTAAAAAAGGAGAAACTATTTTTAAACAAAATGCATTATCTTCCAATATAATTTACCTGCAAACAGGTCTGGTCAAATTAATGATCGAAGGTCCTCAGCGAATACAAATTCTGAGGCTGAAAAAAGCTCCTTGTTATCTCGGGCTCCCTACTACAATGGGTGACAAAATCAACAACTATTCGGCGGTAGCCATTGAGCCCGTCTCAGCTTGCTTTATAGATATCAATGTTTTTAAGAATTTGCTCCGAATCAATCCCGATTTCTCGTACGAAATCATAATCGAATTGTGCAAAAATGAGCTGAAACAATTTCATCGTTGTGTTAAACTGGTACAAAATGAGATTTACGGCAGGCTGGCGGGAAACTTATTGTATTTCGCTGATGAGATATATCAGTCGCAGGAATATAAATTACCGCTCAGCCGCAGTGAAATAGCTGATATGGTTTGCACCTCGCGCGAAACCGTCAGCCGTATTCTCAATAGTCTTGCAAAGGATGGTATTATTTCCATTAGCGGAAAGCAGATTAAAATTCTCAATAAATCGTTGTTGGAAAAAATCAGCGAAAAAGGATAGAAAACAAATTTTACCGTGTAAGGACAAGATTACAAAATACCCCCCGTAAGTGAAATATTCCCAATTGAAAAACGCCTTAAATTTAAAGTATCTGAAATGGCCAATTATAATACTAATCAGTAGTTCGGTAAAAACTCTATATAGCTGAATACCAAATAGATGAAGATATGAAACAGCTAATAAGACTTATTGATTTTCAGGACTTTGCGTTTCTACGTCTTTGCGTGAACGAAAAATTTACGGAGTAATGATACTAACCGAGGACGAAACTTGGGTATAATAAATATCATAAAATAACATGCAGAAGAAATATCCAGTTTTAAGGAAAGAAACAAGATTACAGGAATCCATGTCGAGCACGAACATCTACAAGATGTATATAGGAAGCTTTGAGCAAAAATCGCTATAAATTCAATAAGCAAGAAGTTCAGTATTTTTAGAATACTAAAAACAAATGGTGCATTTCCAAAAAACTTTTTAAGTTAGCCCTCCTTTTTAGGAATTAGGACACACTGCAAAAAGAGCAGTGATAAAACAGGAAAATTTAATACTTAACAAAGTTTTTCAGCATGAAAAATTCATATTTTTCATAACCTACCTCCTCCTTACGAGAAAGCAAAAGATTTCTGTTTTTCAAGGCAGCCTATCCATTTAATTGTGCTTTCTTTTTAAAGCAGATAAAATACGAACCTACTCCAAAAGCAATCACACCTGAAATAGCCAGAATGACTAGAATTTGATGAAAAATTACATTTGTAATACCTATGCAACATCCCATAAAACCAGCCACAATAACCGATAAATAGACAAGAAAACCAATTAACGAAAACAGGAGGCTTTCACATACGATCTTTTTTAATTTAGTTTCCATAGCTTTATAATTTTAATGTAAATTTAATATGAAATTGAATACGGTGAACGCATAACCAGGTGATTATTAACAATTTAATATGTACATTTTGATTAATAAGCTAATATCATGCCTATCATTATTTATTGATATGAGCTCCTTATCCTATTGATATACATCACATATGGAGCTAAAAATTCCATTTTATTAATTATTTTTGTACAATGCAAAACTGTAAAACTTGTGTCATTCGTTCCAAGGCGGCGGATACGCTAAACCCGAAAGAATTAACTATCCTCATGGAAAGTTGTGCCGAAACAACTTTTAACCCTAAAGAAAATATTATTAAGGAAGGGACTTTGTCTTCGCATATTGCTTACCTGAAATCAGGCATGGCCATGGTAAGTAAAAAAGGGGTGAAAGGTATAGATCAGATTCTAAAAATTGTTCAGCAAGGGAATTATATAGGACTTCAGACCGTATTATTTGAAAAAATAAACCAATTTTCGGTTACAGCACTGGAAAAATGCGTGGTCTGCTTTATTGACAATCAATCGTTTAAAGAACTAATCAGCCGGAACGCTCAGTTTGCCAATGAATTGCTTTTATTCCTTTGCCGTGAAGAGTTGACCTATTTTAATCGTTTTGTAAACATCCACCAAAAACAAATAAACGGTCGCATGGCGGATGTCATTTTATTTTTTTCTGAAGAAATCAACAACCATGCTTTGACTTTTAATATTCCCCTCACACGGGGTGATATGGCTGCTTTGACCTGTGCCACACGTGAAAGCATTACCCGTTCTATTAAAGATCTTTCCGATGTAAAATCTATTCGTGTCAAAGGAAAAACTTTTGAAATCTTAGATTTGAAACGGTTAAAAAAGATAAGCGAAAGCGGTTGAGTCATCCT
>QIKE01000033.1 GCA_003232915.1 Bacteroidota bacterium
TTCAGGGTTCTAATTTGCAACGGATTATTATTCCACAAGCTTCGCTTATGGCTATTTTTGTTTATCCGCCTTCAGCGGAAATTACTAAAGACATACTTAAATGGAACAAATTGATACATTTCTATAAAAGAAAATACGCTATGCAAAATATTATAAAACCCGTGACAAATTTTATGAGGCTGTAACCGGATTTTTCTAATCAGTCAATCAAAAACAAAAGGCTGATTTAAAGAATTTACTTGACATTGAAGTCCCAATTTTTTTAAAATAAAAATGTCCTGATTTATCCCGTGAGATGTATAAGTAATATTTTATAGTAAATAAGCAGATTTACGTAAAATTGTGTACGGAAGATAGCGACAAACTTATTATTGTTATCAATGAGAAATAAATGTATCAATTTATTGAGAAAATCATAGGTTTGCGTAATTCGTAGAAAAACCGGAGGCGGTTCGAACAATCCCGAATAACAATTTTCGTCCTTTTGCTAACGTATTGAATATTTTTTTAATTTTATATCCGAATAATTTCACAAAAATATAAGCTATGAAAATATTGGTTACCGGAGGGACCGGTTATATCGGCTCACATACGGTTGTTGAATTACAAAATAAAGGATTTGAGGTAGTTATAGTGGATAATCTTTCCAATTCCAGCATAAAAATTGTTGACAATATTTCAAAAATCACAGGTATTCGCCCCTTGCTTGAGGTGTTTGATTTAACCGATAGGGAAAAGACTGCCGACTTTTTTAAGCGAAACAACGACCTTAAAGGGGTCATCCATTTTGCTGCTTTTAAGGCTGTGGGCGAATCGGTAGAATACCCGCTGAAATATTACCGGAACAATTTGGTTTCGTTAGTGAATATTTTGGAAAGTATGGGAAATAACGAGGTACAGAACATTGTTTTTTCGTCTTCGTGTACTGTTTACGGAGAACCCGACGAATTGCCTGTATCGGAACAAGCGCCGATAAAAAAAGCGGAATCGCCATATGGCAATACGAAGCAAATTTCCGAAGAAATTATTGGCGATACTATCAACACTTCTGATATTCACGGTATTGCTTTGCGATATTTCAATCCTATCGGCGCTCACGAGAGTGCCCTTATCGGCGAATTGCCTCTTGGAATTCCTAACAATCTCGTGCCTTTTATTACACAAACTGCAATAGGAATTCGTGAGCAATTGAAAGTTTTCGGTAACGATTACCCTACGCGCGACGGCACACCGATCCGTGATTACATACATGTGGTTGACCTTGCCAAAGCTCACGTAATTGCAGTAGATAGAATGATTAACAATAAAATGAAAAAAGCATTAGAGGTATTTAATCTTGGTACCGGGAAAGGTTATTCGGTATTGGAAGTAATAAAATCTTTTGAAAAAGTATCAAGGCAAAAATTGAATTATAAAATTGTTGATCGTCGTGCCGGCGATGTTATAGAAGTATGGGCTGATCCTACTTTTTCGAATCACGAATTGGGCTGGAAAGCCGAAAAAGGCCTCGACGAAATGGTGCTCACCGCTTGGAATTGGGAAAAAGCACTGCTCAATAAAATCAATGAATAAATTTGTAAATAATATAAAAACTATGAAAAAAATATTAATTACAGGGGGTGCCGGGTTTATCGGCTCGCATGTTGTAAGATTGTTCGTGAACAAATATCCCGATTATATGATTTATAATCTCGACAAGCTCACATATGCCGGAAATCTCGAAAACTTGAAAGATATTGATAAAAAGCCCAATTACAAATTTGTGTTGAGTGATATAAAAAACGGTGAAAGTATGCTCGAATTGTTTAAAAAAGAGCAGTTCGAGGGTGTAATACATCTTGCTGCCGAATCGCATGTTGACCGTTCCATTAGTCATCCTACCGAATTTGTAATGACTAACGTTATCGGTACGGTAAACCTGCTAAATGCGGCCAAATTTATATGGAACGGTAATTGGGAAGGCAAACTTTTTTATCATGTTTCTACCGATGAGGTTTACGGTACGCTCGGCAAAACAGGATTTTTTACGGAAGAAACCGCTTACGATCCACATAGCCCGTATTCGGCTTCCAAAGCCAGTTCCGATCATTTTGTAAGAGCTTATCACGACACTTATGGTTTGCCAAGCATTGTCTCGAACTGTTCGAATAATTACGGCCCTAATCAATTCCCTGAAAAGTTAATACCGCTGTTTATCAATAATATATGCCACAACAAACCCCTACCTGTTTATGGTAAAGGATACAATGTACGCGACTGGCTTTATGTGGTTGACCATGCCGCTGCCATCGACCTTATTTATCATACCGGCAACAAAGGAGAGACCTTTAATATCGGCGGCAACAACGAATGGCGTAATATCGACTTAATAAAATTGTTGTGTAAAATTACGGATAAAAAACTTGGGCGCGAACCGCATACTTCCGAAAAATTGATCACTTACGTTACCGATCGTGCCGGCCATGACCTGCGCTATGCCATTGATTCGTTTAAACTGCAAAAAGAATTCGGCTGGAAACCTTCGTTACGGTTTGAAGAAGGTCTTGAAAAAACCGTTAAATGGTATCTTAATAATCAAGGTTGGCTAAATAATGTAACTTCCGGAAATTACCAGAAGTATTATCAAGAAATGTATGGGAACAGATAAAGAGAGAATATTTTGAACTGGTTATATTATTTTTTTTTGCAGCTTCAACCTGTGGGATTTTAAAAGTTAAAATAATGAGCTATCTATGTAGAATAAATTCGATACACAGGGGAACAGTTAAATAATATCGGGAACTGGCGATTTTATTAGTGCATTGGCGGCTTTTGTATTGTGCCTATATTCAATGGCTTAGATAAATTAAAACACCGGAGAAAGTAGAATATCTAACACCTATTAACGATTTATGAAATATTTTTGAATGTGTGAATTTAAGATGTTGAACTTGAGAAAAATGAAACGTTAAGCACACAAGAGTATTGCCGTAGAGCATGTAGATGAAACATCTATGTAAAACAAGTTTGACACACAAGGGAATGATTAAAGTTTAATGCAATAATAATCTAATTTTTGGAAAATTTTAAACAGATGAACAGATGAAACATCCATGGTTGGTTTTAAACTCACAAGGGAATGATTAAAAAAGCTCCGGAAGAGCGTCACATTATCAGCCTCAGGTGTTAACCTGTGGAATAATGGTTTTGCCATTTTATACTTTAGCCTTTATACTTTATACTTTATACTTTATACTGTTTAACCTGTGGAATAATGGTTTTGCCATTTTATACTTTAGCCTTTATACTTTATACTTTATACTTTATACTGTTTAACGGGTTTTACTTTACACTTTCTGTTCATAGCAAGGTCTGTGTCATTTATTTTACCAAAAAGTAGCAACGAATATAGATATTTATAA
>QIKE01000013.1 GCA_003232915.1 Bacteroidota bacterium
TGTAGCTATTCAGTCAAAATGGAATCGTTAACACATTGAATATTTAAGTTTTAATATTTTTTAACCAAATTACAACAAAACGTTACCTACAGAATATCAATGAAATAAAATTTTATTATGAAAAATATTTGAATATTAATTAAATCTAATTTATCGTATCATGTTGATATTTAGTATTATAAATCGACTGAATAGTTACAGGAAATTTAAGGCTTCTTCAATTTTCAAATTTAACCTTGGACATTAAAGGGGTTATCAGTAATATCATACAGAAGTAATTTTTTGTATTTTAGTAATCTGAATAGTTACAAATCGGAAAGAACTACACATTGAAAAAGAAATAACTAACACCCAATGAGGCTTATTTCTCATGTCTGAAAAACAAAGCATTAAACCTATAGAATTTCACGTGTTTATAATTTTGTAACTAATTTGTTTTTAATATTTTAAGTTCGTTAAAAAATACTAAGAAACTTAAAATTTTATCGACATGCTCTATGGCAATACTCCTGTGTGCTTAGCATTTCATTTTACTCAAGTTCAAAATCTTAAATTCACACATTTAAAAATATTTCTTAAATCGTTATTCGATATCCAATTTTTTCATGTGTTTGTAATTTATATATTATTCATATCCAATTATTTAAAATTTGTTCATGGTGCTATATTTTGTATCATGCGAAAATAATCATTCCCTTGTGTGTTTAAAATCAATCATATATGTTCATTCATTTTCCCAATAAACCCCATGGCCCTTTCAGTCATAGCTGTAATGGTAAGCGACGGATTCACACCCGGATTGGCCGAAATGGCAGAACCGTCGCACACCAGCATGTTTTGGTAGCCGAAAACTTTATGTTGTTTGTCGATGACACCCGTTTCTGGTGCGTTGCCTATGACAGCGCCTCCCAAAATATGAGCTGTTGTAGGAATGCCAAACAGTGCTTCGGTGGTCATGACAAACGGCTTGCCTTTAATAATTTCGGAGGTTCTGTCGGCCAGTTCTTTGGCTCGCGGGATGAATGATGTCGGTGCTTTACCTGTGGATATGGTGGAGGTGAGGTTGAACAAGCCGCGTTTAAAACGCAGGGTGCTGTCCAAATGCTGCATAAACAGCAAGATGACCGATTCTTCAGCAAAATTCTTTGAGAAATAGATTCGTAACCATGCTCGTGGTTTGGTTATAAGTTGTTTTAACAATTTACCCCTTCTGTTCCAACCGTTTTTTCCGAAAGTCAGCGGAACGCCCATGAGCTTGAAAAAGCCTGACCCGGAGCCGTAGCGTACCGGTTCCACATGCGAGTCTTTGTCGGGCGGAAAGATGGAGCCGATGGCCACTCCTTTGGAATAATTCTGTATCCTTTCGGGCGAATGCACAAGAATGAGGCTTTCGTTGTTGGTGCGGATGTCATTACCGATCATATTGCTGAGACGGGGAAGGCTTTTTTCTTTCATGTTCAGCAGCAGCCGGACAGTTCCAAGTACGCCGCCTGCAAAAACAACGCCTTTGGCTTTCACTTGTTTTTTGCGGCTGTAAAGTATCCCGGTAGACTTTTTGAACGTGATGATATAACCCTCGGAACCATCTTTTTTTCCGGAAGGCTGTACATCCACTGCTTTATGTTCGGACAATACGTTGGCTCCTTTTTTCAGAGCAAGATAAAGATAGTTTTTGTCGAGGGTGTTTTTGGCATTGTAACGGCATCCGGTCATGCAGGCTCCGCAATGACGGCATCCTTCCCGGTCAGGACCCTCGCCGTTGAAAAACGGGTCAGGAACGGTAACTTCCGGTTCACCGAAGAAAACAGCCACATCTGTGGGCTTAAAATCTTTTTCGTGTCCCATTTCTGTTGCCACCTGTTTCAATGTCAGGTCGGCGTCAAAAAGCTTTGGGTTGCGATCAGCGCCCAGCATTTTCTCAGCAGTTTGATAGCAGGGTTCCAGCTCTTTTTGCCAGTCGGTAAGGCCGACCCAACTACCGGTTTGAAAGAAGGCAGTTTCGGGTCTTGGTAAAGTGTTGGCATACACCAGTGAGCCGCCGCCTACACCCACGCCGCTCAGGATGCCCACATGCCGCAGAAACGTCATTTTGAAAATGCCGAAAAAACGGAAGGCCGGAAGCCACAACCATTTGTGCAGATTCCAGTTGGTTTCGGGAAATTTTTCCGGTTTCCACCATTTTCCTTTTTCGATAACCAGCACTTTGTAACCTTTTTCGCTCAAGCGCAGTGCCGAAACCGAGCCGCCAAAGCCCGAACCGATGATGACATAATCGTACGTTTCCCGAATTTCTTTTTGCATAGGATTGTTTTTGCCGTAAAGTTATGAAAGTATTGTGAAAAGCAAACGATGGTAAGAGGAAATTAGTATAAATACACCGGTCGACAACATGTAAGACATCCGCCTAACCATTGATGAATCTTTCTTTTATCTATAATTCAAAAAATGGTTTTGATAAATGATAGCGGTTGTTTTCCCCGATTAAAATGCCCGATCCTAAAAGTTTTTTCATAGCCCTGTCCGGATTTATCTTTTTAATTATAATTTGAATTTGTAGTATCAAATAGTGCAAAATAGTGTTTTTATTTTCGTGAGTTTACTACACGTCTTTTTAACGATTTCTCTGTTTGTAAAAAATATCATAACTTGCCGGATGTCAAATGTTTCCCAAAATAGTATTGCAGTATTTGCAAAACAAAATCCCGAAATAAACTTCTCACCGCGTTTAAAAAACTATTGTTAAGCATTTTAATTTCGGACTATCAACTTTTATTTTTACTTTTGTATTCATTGTTATTGTCACAGTCCAAATTTGCACAATATTTTCTTTCTTAACAGTCATTTGTTTGTTACGATATCTAATATTAAGTGTAACAGAAATTTTATCTATCGTTTTGTTCAACTCATCTCATCTATCCTACACCGAGCTTTTGCAGACTTGAAGATAAAATTGCAAAGTAATTTGTAAGAATCAATATTCCCACAATTATTAAAAACGCGCCCGAAATTATTTCAATCAAGTGCATGTGTTTTCTGATTCTTTTAGAAGCTGCCAAAAATGAATTAACGGCTAATGAAGCAATAAAAAATGGGATTCCAAGACCAAGCGAATATGCTGCTAACAATTCTATTCCATGGCTAACAGTTTCGGTTGACCCGGCATAAAATAAAATAGTACCAAGTATGGGACCGACACAAGCCGTCCAGCCAATTGAAAAGGCACTTCCTATTAAAAATGAACCGAATAAACCCGAAGGTCTTTTTGCAAATTCAAACTTTATATTTTTATTTAAAAATTTAAGATTAAACAGACCCGTTATATAAAATCCAAAAAATATAATAATAATTC
>QIKE01000120.1 GCA_003232915.1 Bacteroidota bacterium
TTAGAAGGTTTATATTCAGGTTTATAGCAGTAGCCGGAAAGTGGGTATATCAAGGCCGGCAATGGATTTTGAAATTATATACCCGACGGCCATATGAGTAGCTTATACTCTAAAAACCTTCCAAATATTACAAAACACAGGATAGCTATGCGCAATAAAAAATGATCTTCTTTTAGCTAAATATCTGTACTACATGTGCATAAAAATATACATCTACCGTTTATAATACTCAAGACAGTGTTTTGTAGCAAAAGGTAATTTCGATGAATGAACAGAGTACTTTCCGCAAACCAAAAGAATGATAGAAAGTCATGTTTCGACAAAATTTTTCTGCAGTTTATTCGAAATTCAACAAAATATTACCACTATCCTCCATAAAAAAGTTTTTTCTTATTTAAGTGCGGATATGAGGAATTATATTTTACCATTACCGTTTCCAAAAAGTAGGCGAAAAAATAATCAGTACAGTAAACAACTCAAGTCGGCCAATAAGCATCAAAAACGAGAGCATCCATTTTCCTGCCACAGGAATAAAGGAATAATTTTCGAAGGGTCCTACACCACCGATACCATGCCCGATATTACCAAGGCTAGCTATGGAAGCTCCCATCGAAGTTTCAAAATCAATGCCCAACAATGTCATTACGAAAGTGCCAAGAGAGAAAAACAAAATATAGATGAGGAAAAAGGCCACAACGTTAAAGATAATCTGCTGGTTTACCGTTCGTTTACTGTATTTTACAGGAATAACGGCATTAGGATGAATAGATCGTTTTAGTTCTGCCCACAAATTTTTTATTAAAAGTTCATAACGGATAATTTTTATCCCACCGCCGGTGGAACCGGCCATGCTACCAAGAAACATCAAAGCAAATATCAACATCCACAAATAAGAAGGCCAAAGAATGTAATCGGCTGTAACAAAGCCGGTGGTGGTAAGTATTGAAACAACCGTGAAAATAGCATCACGAAATGCTTTTTCAATTCCTTCGTGCATAAAAACTATCAAGCCTAAAGTTAATATTGTAGCAACGCCTATTATAATAAAGATATACACTCTGTATTCTTCGTTTTTCTTGATTTTGTTAAACTGACGGTGCAAGGCAAAATAATGCAGTGTAAAATTGGTTCCAGCCATAATCATAAAAAAAGTAATAATATATTGAGTATAAGGCGAAAAGCCAGCAATACTATTATTTTTTGTTGAAAAACCACCCGTGGCTATGGTAGCAAAAGAGTGGCATAATGCATCGAAAAAATTCATTTTACCTAACCACAATAGCATTACTTCCGCAAAGGTAAGTAGCACATAAATCCCCCAAAAACGTTTTACTGTTGCCGTAATACGCGGGTGAAGTTTGTCGTAAGTGATCCCTGGCATTTCGGTTACGAAAAGCTGCATGCCACCCACACCTAAAAATGGAAGAATAGCTACCGAAAGCACAATAATACCCATTCCGCCAATCCATTGAGTCATAGCACGCCAGTAAAGAATATTTCTTGGTAAACTTTCAATATCGTTAAGAATGGTAGCTCCGGTAGTGGTAAAACCCGAAATGGTTTCAAAATAGGCATCGGTAAAAGAATGAATGGTACCGCTCAACATAAAAGGTAGTGAGCCGAAAAGCGAAATCACTACCCAAGCCGCTGTAACAATTAAAAAGCCTTCTCGTTTTCCTATACTTTTCCGGGTGTTTTTTAAAGTCAGTGCATACAATAAACTTCCAATTAACAAAGTAATAATGCTACTAAGGAGTATGGGTGCTACGGGTTCGTGATAATAAAAGGCAAAAATCAACGAACTGGCCATTAGCAAACTTTCAAGTATCAGTAGCAGGCCTACGATCTTAAAAATTATTGCCGTATTGAGGAGTTCTTTTCTCGCCATTATTATCTTTTATTTCTTCTATAAGGTGAAACTGCTTTTATGGAACAATTTTTCAATTTTTTGTGCTGATCCCGGAAGGGCAAACACTACCACTTTGTCGCCCTCGTTAATTTGAGATTGTCCTGTAGCTATGTGTGCTTTTTCATTTCTGATAATTCCACCGACAATAGCCCCTTCGGGGAGTTTTTGTTTAAACAATGGTTTTTTGGTAATAGGCGAACCTTGTTTAGCAATCAGTTCTAGCACTTCAGCATTAATACCGCTGAGTTGACGTAATGCTGAAACATCTTCACCCATAGAATGTTGGATAATATAGCTTGCAGCGATTAGTTTTTTATTGATAATTGTTTCGATGCCAATGCTTTGTGAAATTTCAATATAGTCAAGATTTTCAACAAGGGCAATGGTTTTACTGATACCGAGTTTTTTAGCGTGTAGGCACGAAACGATATTGGTTTCTGAACTGTCGGTTACGGCAATAAAAGCATCGGAGCCTTCGATACCTTCTTCTTCAAGCAAATTTATGTCGCAGGCATCGCCATTGATAATCAGGGTGTCGTCGAGTATATTGGTGAGTGCCCTACAGCGATAACGGTCTTTTTCGATAAGTTTAATGTTCATATCTTTTTCAAGATTCATGGCTGCTACTTTTCCTACTCTTCCGCCTCCGACGATAATGATGTTTGCAATATTTTCGTTTTTCTTTCCGCAGAGTTTGCTAAGTTCGTCCATAGCTTTGGGTTTTGAGATAACATAAACCATATCACCTGCTTTAAATGAATCTTCACCATAGGGAATAAGGGTTTTCCCTTTACGGTGGATAGCAACGGCTCTAAAATCAAGATGCTTGTATTCGTGGGCTATCTCAATAAGTTGTTTTCCTACGGCTGGAGCTTCTTCTTCAATTTTAAAAAGATATACGGAAAGTTTACCACTTGAAAAATTTACAATTTCAGTTGCAGCCGTTTGTCGCAATAACGAGATAATTTCGTGTCCGGCAATATCTTCGGGTGAAATAAGCATGTCAATACCAAGTTCTTCATAAATTTGTTTATATTCGGGGCTCACTTTTTCGAGAGTGTTGACACGTGCAATAACCCTGTTGGCACCCAGTTTTTTAGCCAAAATAGCTGTTAGAATATTAATGTGTTCATCGTGTAAAACCGACACGAGTAGGTCGGCCTTGTCAACATTAGCTTGTCGTAAAACCGATACCGAATTCGATTCACCCACCACTGTCATCAGGTCGGTATGCGATTCGATTCGTTTCAACAATTCTTCGTGGGGGTCGATAATGGTAATGTTATGATTGGAATTTACCAGAGCTTTCGCAAGATTAAAACCCAATTCACCATCGCCCGCAATGATAATATTCATCTTTAGAATTTTAAAAAGTAAAAGTATAATTTTTTTCTTTTAAGGCAAATGATTATGTCTTTATTTGAAATAAATCCCAGTCGA
>QIKE01000003.1 GCA_003232915.1 Bacteroidota bacterium
GTAAATTCAGTTCTTGGAAAAGTTACAGCATCAGAAAAATCTTCGTTTTGTGCAAGCTGTAATTCGTAGGTTATGTCTAACGTTCCTCCTGTTACGGCATCCCAGTTTAGAACCACATCAGGAACTTGATCGTTGCTGCCATTCACAGGTGCACGCAAAGCGGGAGGGTAAATTCTTGATTGGCCAAAAAGGCTTAACGACACTATTAAAAACAAACCTAAGGTAACACTATTAATATTTTTCATATTCATTTATTTAACAAAGTGAAACGATTTATTTAACGATAAACTTTTGTTGATAATTGTGATTTCCGAGACGAGCTTTAATGATATAAATGCCTTTAGTATAATTGTTTACGTCAAGTTCTATGGTGTTTATTCCTATAGATAAATGCTTGATTGCCGTATATACATTTTTACCGCTAATATCGAAAATGTTTAAAATAAGTTGCCCTGATTGTGGCGAATCAAAAACTATTGTAGTATAACTTTCAGCCGGATTTGGATAAATTTTCAGATTAGAAGTTTTATTTGAAATATGGTTTTCTTCTATTCCTACCGGTTGACGGAGAGACAAGCTGTGAATGATACCGCGACCATACGTTGCCCCATAAATATCACCATAATTATATATTGCAGGAAAAGTATGTAATCCGTCGTTAATACTTTCTTTGCCAAGACGCTGCTGTTGCAAATCGAAAACAATTGCATGCCCCAGGTCCGAACTTTCGTCTTGCCAAACAGGACTATTAGCAGTGACGTCAGTAGTTATAAATAATCCCATTTCAGTACCAATAACAGCAAAACCTTCATCTTTCATATCAATAAGCGAAGAATAAACCGGCATTTGAGGCAAATTTCCTTGCCGCGATTGAAATTGAGGTGCTTCGTCCAAAGCATTTTCGCTATACAATACATAATACTCATTACCGTAATTACCAAGTGTTATAAGTACCTTGGTAGGATTTTGAGGGTCAACGGAAATTGACGTAATCGCTTGCGAAATTTCATCATTGGTACCAGGAACATATACCGGAATCTTGTCAATGGATACAATACACTGCGAACTCCTAACATCGGCACGGATAGAGTCGTAAGCAAGTGCGAGATTTGAAATCCGGTACAACTTTCCATTATTATTACCAACAAAAAGATGATTCCCGTCTGCCGAAAAAGATATACTATAAGGTATTCCTGTATAACCCACCGAAGCGTTGGCTATAAGGAACCACTCGGGAGTTTTACCAAAATTATGCAGTTCCTTGGTCATATAAATATAGTTGGCAGTTGCCAAAAATAATCTTGAAGATACAATATCCTGAATCATAATAGAATCGCCCTGTTGTATATCAAAAGGCACAGTATAATGAAAAGGATAATTGCTATTGGCACTTTTAACAATAATGTTAGTATCTGCAGGGAGAAATTCCCTTGCGTGGTAATTTATTGAATCACGACTATTAATATTATCAAAACTTTCCCAGAGTGCAACCGGAGTTTTAAATGCCTGAGGATTACCAATTTTTCCCAAAAACTGCGTGGAAATATTTGTACCGGCATCTTCCGATCTTCTAACGGCACCGGCGGTACTGCCATAAACGATTACTTTAGGATTGATTATAGAGATAGCTACTCCACCTCCGTCGCCACCGTTGAAAAACCCAGTATTATGAAACCAAATATCATTACCTTCTTGCACGGTATTTCCGTCACCTGTAATCAATATTACGCCATTGTCTTGCGCACCGCCCATAACATAATGTTCATCTCCACAGGCAGCAACAGTATAAAATTGGGTAGTTATATAGCCACTATTTATAGGTTGAAAAGTAATGTTATCGCCCGAAAGCGTACCTTTTGTAATGCCACCGTCGGTGCAAATAAACACATTAGTTCCATTGGGTGCGAAAACATACTTATGATGATCGACATGCACATAAAGATTGTAGAAAGGCCCGCCAAAATCAACCGATTTCATCTCCCAGTTAAACAAGCCTTTGTAGGTAGGTTTGATGCCAACCCACATATCGGTGCCGCCAAGTAACACCTTATCAGGATTATTCGGAAACACTGTAAGAACATTATCATATACACCCTGTCCGTCGAAAACCACCAGACTTTCGGTGGCGGGCATAATCAATTGCCATGTAGAACCTTTATCTTCCGAACGGTAAACCCCTTTCATCGAACCATATTCATCGGCCAAACTTGCATAAACAATATTAGGATCAGAGGGAGCAACGGCAATTTCCATTCGCGAAATTTTTGTATTCGGCAAACTCAGCGAATCGCCGGTCGAACGCAAAACAAAGCCTGCAGCATCACCATTGGCAGATACATACAAAAGGTTATTCACAACCCCATAAACAGTTCCGTCGTTTCCCACATCTACATCGAACGCATTGCTTGCAAGCATCGTAGTATCATCTACACTGGCCGTAACCCAAGTATCACCCGAATTGGTCGAGACTTTCAAACCCGTATTGGTAGCAGCATAAATAGTGTTATCATCAACAACAGCTAATTTATTAATAAAAGTCCAATCACTATTTACGTCATTAAAATCAGGCGCAGTTGCCGGAATTAACGTAAAATTTTCACCATCGGTTGATTTGAAAATCCCTTTGCCGACAAATCCGGTACGATATCCAAGTTTGCCCGTTCCGGCCATAGTCTGTGAGGAAAAATTTTCGCCGGTCCCTACGTATAAAGTGCCGTTAGGTGTTTGAACCATACATGAAACATTTAGGTTTCTACCGTTAAGGTTTACTTTTTCCCAGTTAATACCATAGTTTGTCGATTTCCAAATACCTCCTGTTACTGCGCCGGCATAAAGCGTATTACCCGAAATATCGCGGTTGTCAAATAACAAAGCACGTGTTCGACCACCGAAATTGTCGGGCCCCATACTTGTCAATCCAAGGTCGTAACCTGCCCTCGAAATTTCTATTTTTTCCAGTTGTTTTTTAGCCCTACGAATATCTTGAGGATTGATAAATCCGGTATGTTGATTATTTCTGATACTCGCTAAAAATGTTACTGCTTGCTCACTTCCTCTTGATAATGATTCATAAGGCGTGTTGCGTGCATGATACAACGCTTTGCTTCGGGGGTTAACAAAGCTAAGAATTACACCTGCTAACACAATGATTACCAGCATTAAACTGTAAGGTAATTTTTTTCTTTTCATAAGTATTATTTAATTAAAGAATAATTCTAAAATAAAGGCACAATTTACAATTTTTATTCTTTTTGCCTAACAAAATTTGCAAAAAAAATTCACAAATTAAAAACGTTGCATTATTGACACCATTTTCAA
>QIKE01000116.1 GCA_003232915.1 Bacteroidota bacterium
CTACTTTTTTTGTGATGTTTTTCATTTAAGTTTTCAACATTATATTGTTGATAACCATTGCCTACAGCGTTTTCTGGCAGACACTATTTAGGTCATACCTGTTTATGTTTACAATTCACTCAATATTTATGCTCTACTTACTTTTGCGGCCACGCCTGGAATTTAGATCGTGTAAACCCGCTATTAAACAATCTCGACTATTATCCTGATTATACTTAGTGCGAATTTCAAGGAGCTATTTTGAAAATTGAAGACAACTGAGATCACACTATCCGAGACCTTTCCATAGTCTTTTTTGTTGTTAAACAAATGGTTAACAACTTGTAAAGATTACTCTCATATATCTTTTAGCGGGAGATTAGGCTACCGGTATCCTTTTTACTTATAATATTGACACACAAATTCAAACTATCATATATTGCCAACTAAGTTTTACTTACATTAATAAATAGCCCTTCATAACAAGAGCAACGGCAATTCCGAGTATGGCACCCACAAAAACCTCTACCGGAGTATGGCCGAGCAATTCTTTTAGTTGTTTGTTAGAAAATCTTTCGTCGAACAGGCTGGTTAACGACTCTGTTATTTTGTTCAGCACGCCGGCTTGTTGTCCTGCTGCCCTTCTTATACCTGCCGCATCGTGCATTACGATAATTGCCAGCACAACAACAGCGGCAAAAAGCGGAGTATAAAGCCCCTGTGTAATTCCAATAGCAGTAGCGAGGGACGAGACAGCAGAAGAATGTGAGCTTGGCATGCCACCAGTATTCCATAAGCGCTTAATTTCGAATTTTTTTTTACTGACAATAGCACTTACAACTTTATAAAACTGCGCAATGAACCACGCCACCGCAACAACATCAAGTATCTTATTTCCAAAAATAATTCCTGTTTCCATTACTTTTATTTTACTTTTCTACAAAAGTAACCATAGCATTGAGGCAAAATTCAAGGCGAGTATTTTTTTTCATCTTTTCATTGGCTATCAAATAGTTGCCATTAAAACAGTATTCATAAAACTTTCCTATTTTTTATACTGTGTAATGCTCCTAAATTTTTTACTTTTGAAAGCTAAAAACTAAAGCATGGAGAACTATATTGTATCAGCTCGAAAGTACCGTCCTACAACGTTTGCACAGGTTGTAGGTCAAACATCTATTACCACTACATTAAAGAGCGCCATCGTAAACAATCATCTCGCGCAAGCTTTTTTATTCACAGGTCCTCGGGGTGTAGGCAAAACTACCTGTGCCCGTATTTTGGCCAAAACTATCAACTGTTTAAATCCAACATCCGGTGGTGAACCTTGCAACCAATGCGAATCTTGTGTTTCGTTCAACGACAATGCTTCTTTTAATATTCACGAACTTGATGCTGCCTCAAATAACTCGGTAGAGGATATCCGCTCTTTAGTCGATCAAGTACGTATTCTGCCACAAGCCGGAAAATACAAGGTATATATTATTGACGAGGTACATATGCTTTCGGCGGCTGCTTTCAATGCTTTTTTAAAAACGTTGGAAGAACCTCCTGCTTATGCCAAATTCATTCTTGCCACAACCGAAAAGCACAAAATTATTCCCACAATTCTTTCGCGATGTCAAATATTCGATTTTAAACGTATTGGAGTTGAAGATATTGCTAAATATTTGGCATATGTGGCAAACAGTGAGCATATAGAAGCCGATATTGAGGCGCTCCACATCATTGCAGAAAAATCGGACGGTGCGTTGCGTGATGCACTTTCTACATTCGACCAAATTTTTAGTTATAGCGGAAAAAAAATAACTTACATAGATGTAATAGAAAATCTAAACATACTTGATTATGAATATTATTTTCGTGTTACCGAAGCACTTTTAAAAGCTGATATTGCTGAATTATTATTAATTTTCGATGAGATAAACGAACGCGGATTCGACGGACAACAGTTTTTAACAGGCTTGTCGGAACACTTTCGAAATCTCCTCGTTGTAAAAAACCCCCGTACAGTACCATTATTGCAAAGCAGTGCCAGCGTTGTAAAAAGATATAAAGAACAAGCCTTGATTTGCGAAAGAGATTTTCTATACAAAGTACTTGAAGTTACAAATAAATATGACTTAAATTACAAAAGTAGCAACAACAAACGATTGCACGTCGAAATTGCACTAACCCGTCTTGCGGCATTAATAATGTCGCCAGCGGCCACACAGCAGCAAAAGCCGACACCTCAAAATCTCAAAAATCCAGAAATCGTTTCAAACCCTCGGGTTTCGGAACCTGTTGTAAGTTACCATAAGTCGACCAAACAAAATATAAATCAGCAAGCAAAATCCGAAACGGAAAAAACAGAACAAATACCCCTACAAAAAAACTTAGCAAAGCAAGAATTACAGCCTGAAAAGACAATTTCTCACAAAACAACTAATCCCTTACAAACGACATTAACTCAAACAACTGAAAGAAAAACCTTAACATCCGCTATACCGGGAATTACCAAGCAAAACGGACGTGTGCTCAGAAATATTTCCATAAAAGAGAGTCTTGATGAAATAAAAAGAAAAAAAGAGCAGCAAAAAGAAAAAAAAACGGAAATTATTAAAAATGATTTTACGCAAGAGATGCTTCAAAAAGTCTGGGATACTTTTGTTGATGTTTACAAAGAAAAATCCCCAAGTTTTGTAAATACACTTGCAAAAACCAATCCACAACTAAAAGACGACTATATTATAGAGTATACGGTTCCAAATGCCATTGTAGCCAACGATACGCTCAATGTTTCCGTTCTGAAAAATTTCCTCATTAAAGAATTAAATAACAATCAGTTGAAACTAAAAACTATAATTATAAAAACTGAGCAAACTAAAGAAGCCTATACCGACAGAGAGCGATTTGACGAACTGCAAAAGAAATATCCCAAACTTACCAATTTAAAAAATAGGATGAATCTTGAGTTGGAGTTCTAACCACCAAAGAACAACTTTTCTTTTAGATTGAAAGAATTTTTTTTAAGACTGTCATAATATCTTCATAGTTTGTGAGGCGGTTTTTCATATGTTTAGTTCTTTAGACAGTTATTACTAAGTATTTGATAATCTGGAAAATAAAATGCCCGATTCTTTTTGAGGCATACAAAAAACCTTACCCACAGGGAAATGGGAATTGTGTTTCCGAGAAAAATACGCTAAGAAAAGTGATAAAATTTCATATCCATGCTCCCACTTGCTTTTTGACAAGATTGGCAATACTCTTTTGTACTTAGCGTTGAAAGCAGTTTCATCTACGGGGTTTCTAATGGCTCGTAGCCTAAGA
>QIKE01000107.1 GCA_003232915.1 Bacteroidota bacterium
AAAATTGGAATGTAGTATGAACAATAGCCGGGCACGTTATGAGAAAAAAATCATATTAATAGGATATCTGATCTTCTCACGTTAAATACGCAAACAAGTTTATATCAAAATATTAAAAAGCATACAATATTTTCGTAAGTCGCAGATTACCAAGTTTATTAACAAAATTACGGGTCATAATCGGTTACCCCAGTTTAAGTTATTATTTCAGGTAATTGACACAAGCTGACACTCTGATTAATTTTTTGGAAAATAGTAAAACAGCTTATATTACAAGGTAATGTGGATAATAAAAATTGTTATTACCAGCTTTCATTAGCAATGGACTTAATTTCACAGCACACAAAATACAAAAACCATTGCTGTTCCCAAAGTTTATGTTTTCTTACGAAAATGTGATAGTTAAATGGGCTGGCTTGGATTAGGCTTCGAACGGCAGCAGGGATGGAAGCGGTAGCTCACGGCTTGTATTGCCGATGTGGAGCAAGCCGCAAAGAGCGACCGAAGGAAGCTACTTTGCGGCTTTTGCGACACACGGCAAAATAAGACGGGACTATAAGCGGACAGCCCGGTAACGTGTGTGTGAGGATAGGGTTAGGTTGTGGGGTGGTTTGGGTTGGGAAAACGGTAGCTGCCCTAAAAAAAGTGAAAAGTTGTGTAATGGAACTATTAATTCGGTGAATTGAATCATTGTTTGCTAACAATATTATCTCACCAGATTTATACTTAGCGATTTCGTTCAAATATTTAAAATTATTCTAAATAGAAGGCAATTATTACTAATTTTGGTCTTTTATTTCGATTTAATTAATAAATGGATAATTATCAATTTTTAAACGGAAGTGATCATGCTACGATTGAGTATATTTACAATAAATTTCGCAACGACGCTACTTCCGTTGATAAGTCGTGGCGCAGTTTTTTTTCGGGTTTCGATTTTGCATTAAAAAATTATCAACAAAGTGCGAGCATTTCTATAGCGTCGTCCGACGAGTTTAAAGTCATAAATTTGATTAACGATTATCGGCGGCGTGGTCATTTGTTTACCAAAACCAATCCTGTTAGAAAAAGGAGAAAATATTTACCGACATTATCTATCGAAAATTATGGTCTTTCGGTTGAAGATTTTGAACGAAAATTTGAAGCGGGAAAACAAATCGGCATCGGAAAGGCCAAGTTAAAAGATATTGTGGCTTTTCTCGAAAAAACTTATTGCAATGTTATCGGTGTTGAATATTTGTTTATCCGCGATGTGGAAATTGTAGAGTGGCTACGTTTGCATTTCGAGACAAGTCGGAATACGCCGAATTATACCCTTGAAGAAAAGCACTATATTTTACAGAAGTTGATGAAAGCTGTTTTTTTCGGAGATTTTTTACAAAAGAAATTCCCTGGTCAAAAACGATTTTCACTTGCAGGTTCCGAAAGTTTAATACCGGCTCTTGATGCCATTATGGAAAAAGGTTCGGAACTTGGTATAGAAGAGTTTGTGATTGGAATGTCGCACCGTGGAAGGCTTAATGTTTTAGTAAACATTTTGCGGAAGCCATTCGAAGATGTTTTTTCCGAATTCGAAGGAAAAGAATATGAAGACGAAAATCTTCTCGGCGATGTAAAATATCATTTGGGCTACACCATAGAACGAAAAACAAGTACTGGAAAAAAGGTAAAATTTACACTTGCGCCTAATCCCTCTCATCTCGAGGCCGTTGACCCTGTGGTTGAAGGCATTACACGGGCAAAGATTGACGAAATGGAAGCGGGTGATGCCAACAAAATTGCCGCCATTCTTATACATGGCGATGCGTCCGTTGCCGGGCAAGGTGTGGTTTACGAAGTAGTGCAAATGTCCGAACAGAAAGGTTATTCCACAGGTGGCACCATTCATCTTGTGGTGAACAACCAAATTGGCTTTACCACCGACTATCTTGATGCACGTTCGAGCACATATTGTACCGATGTGGCCAAAATCACACTTTCGCCTGTGTTTCACGTCAATGGCGACGAACCCGAAGCATTGGTGTATGCCATTCAGCTTGCAATGGAATTCCGTAACCGTTTTCACAAAGATGTGTTTATCGACATTTTAAGTTATCGTCGTTACGGGCACAACGAAGGCGACGAACCCCGTTTTACCCAGCCCTTGCTGTACAAAGCTATCGAAAAACATCCTGACCCATATCAAATTTATAAGCAGCGCTTACTTGCCGAGAAAGTTGTAAATGAAGACTATTGTATCGTAAAGGAAGAAAAGTTTAAACTGACGCTTGAAAAGAATTTTGAGAAATCTAAAACCCATAAAAAAGAATATATCAACAGTTTTTTGATAGAAACATGGAAAGATATTCGCCGGGCCACCGACGACGACTTTTTGCATTCGCCCGATACTTCTATAAAAACGGACGATCTGTTAAAAATTGTTGATCGGATTACCACTTTACCACAAGGGAAAACCTTTTATCGAAAAATCGTTCGTTTGCAACAGCAACGCAAGGCTATGGTAATGGACAAAGACCAACTCGACTGGGCTATGGGCGAATTACTTGCTTATGGCAGTCTTGTTGATGAAGGTTTTCGGGTACGCCTTAGCGGACAAGATGTGGAAAGGGGAACTTTTTCGCATCGTCATGCCGTGTTACATGTTGAAGATTCCGAAGAAAAATATGTTCCGCTAAATAATATCGACAAAAAGCAAGCTGTATTTGAAGTGTACAATTCTTCTTTATCGGAATACGGTGTGTTGGGTTTTGAATATGGCTATGCACTTACATCGCCCTATTCGCTAACCATTTGGGAAGCACAGTTTGGCGATTTTGCCAATGCGGCACAGGTGATTTTTGATCAATTTTTGAGTAGTGCCGAAGACAAATGGAATGTGATGAACGATCTTGTGGTTTTGTTGCCGCATGGTTACGAAGGTCAAGGTCCCGATCATTCGAGTGCTCGTATGGAACGTTTTTTGATTCTTGCCGCTGAAAGTAATATTCAGATAGCCAATTGTACCACACCCGCAAGTTTTTTCCACTTGTTACGCCGTCAATTGAAAAGGCCAATACGTAAACCGCTAGTAGTGTTTACTCCCAAAAGCCTTTTAAGGCATGCCCGTGTTGTTTCTAAGGTTGAAGAATTTACCGGTGGAGGTTTTCAAGAGGTGATAGATGATGCCATGGCCGATACGGGTAAAATTGCCAAATTGGTTTTTTGTAGCGGTAAAATTTATTA
>QIKE01000109.1 GCA_003232915.1 Bacteroidota bacterium
TAAAACAAAAGTAGTGACCCAATTGTAAACTTATAGTTTGTATTTACCTGTATATGAATGTTATACGTTTATGGATTTGCAAGTTGGGTTATAGGGTTTGGAAATTCCGACTCGAATTTTTTAAGTTGAGTTAAAGCGACTAATAAAGAAATAATCTGCGAAGCGGTATTAACAACCGTAACTTCGTGAAAAGTTCAAAGAACTTAAAAACAAAGAAAAACAAACCTGATGATATTCAATTACAACGGCATAAGTTAGAGATGTTTCCAGAAAATAAGAAAATACAAAATCATTAGTTTAAACAACACAAAACTTCAAATAAAACATTAAGTAATATTGTTTTTATTAAGAGATTAAAATCCAAATCCAAATCCAACCCTGAACAGGGGATTACTATAAGGTGAATATTCACTATCAAGTAAATTATATAAAATTGTCATTGTAAAAAATCCACTGCCACCAAGACTTTGAATAATACCGCCACCGATGAAGAAGCTATTAACAGCGCGACGATTCAATTCGTAAGGATAAACAGGAACACTCAATATTTCGTATTCGGTTTGAGCAAATAGATATTTGAAAAAACGATATCGTAAAAAAAGACTACCACCGTAATTATTCAAATTATATTTTTGTCCGTAAAAATCTTTGTAGCTTTGGTAAATATAGTTTAAACGTGTGCCCACTTGAAACTCAGGAGTAACTTCATAGCCGATAATTGGTGCTATCTGAATATACGAATCGGTTGAAGAAAAACCGCCACCAAGCATTCCACCTGCAAACCAACGACTTGGTTCATAAGATTTTTGCTTTTGTTGCCTTTCACCGCTTAAATTTCGATATTGAGCTTCGGTGTGGGTTGTCAACAAAAAAAATATACATAGTGTCAAAAAAAATAGATAGTTTGATTTTTTCATTTTGTGATGTTTTTTGCAAAAATACAATAATTCTGTTTTACCTCCGTATTAGTATAGTTCCGTATTTTTGCGGCTTCAAAAAAAAACTGTTTTAAGATTATCAAACATTGACAAAGCGATATTTCACAATAGCGGCATTAACGGTAACAGTCATACTTTTGGTTTTTTCGGCCTGTCGAAAAAAAAACATTACTAGCAACGATACATCGTTTAAGCTCTTGTTTTCTAACGATTCTATTATTTTCGATACCGTTTTCACTTCCATAGGTTCGGCCACCCGGCAGTTGATGATATACAATCCAACTCAAAATAAAGTAATTATTTCGAGTATAGTACTTGAAAAAGGTCAAAGTTCCCCTTTTCGTATCAATATTGACGGTCAACCGGTTTATAAAGCCAAAGACGTTGAACTCAACGGGGGCGACAGCCTGTATTTGTTTGCGCGTGTTACTATCGATCCCAGCAATGTTAACAACCCTTTTATTGTGGAAGACAATATCCGGTTTTTAACTAATGGAAACGAGCAAAATGTAAAACTTGTTGCTTGGGGACAAAATGCAGTGTATATTGTAGCCAACCGTCACACCGCAGGATTTCCCAATTATAGAATTGTTGCAGACAGTCTTGAAACAGTGCACTGGACCAACGAAAAACCGTATGTTATTTACGGTTATGCAGTAATTGATTCGTACGGTGAGTTGGACATTAGTGCAGGTGTAAAAATTTATTTTCATAAAAATTCGGGACTTTGGGCTTATTCTGATGGCACCTTGAAAGTGAATGGAAGCCTTGAAAACCCGGTAATCTTTCAAGGCGATCGTCTCGAAGCCGATTATGCCAATCTTCCTGGACAATGGGATAGAATTTGGCTGATGGACGGTAGGCAGGGTTTCGATGACGAATTTCATAACGTATTGATTAAAAACGGTTTTATCGGCATACAAGCCGAATCGTTTTTGAAAACCACCGAAAACAAGTTGATTTTAGATAATGTTGTCATTGAAAATATGGATGGCGTTGGGATTTTTAGTCGCTATTTCGTTATCGAAGGAAAAAACATAGTAATAGCCAATTGTGGAGGATATTGTATGGCTCTTACCGGTGGAGGAACGTATGACTTTAAGCAAACTACACTCGCCAATTATTGGCCTTACTCGGCACGAAATAATCCCGCCTTGTATATAAACAATTTTTTATTCGATTCTCTTGATAATCAGATACCTTTTGCAATAGACTTTACTCTCGGCAATAGCATTGTTTATGGTTACAACGAAAACGAATTTCAAACCGAAATGGTTCCCGGTGCCGATTCGCTTTATCTGCTCGACCATTGCTTGATTCGTACCACAAAAAAAATAATCAATGGCCCAAACTATAAAGATGTCATTATTAACAAAGATCCTCTTTTTCTCAATACACAAAACAATGATTACCGAATCGACTCTTTGTCGCCTGTCATCGGGAAAGGCGACCCCAACATAGCAGCTTCCGTACCGCTTGATATACTCGGAAATGACCGTACCCAATCCCCTGATCTCGGTGCCTATCAATTTGAACCCGGACAACACAACGATGGAAATTAAGTCTGTTTGGGATTTTTATTCATGATAATATTGCCTGTGGATTTAATACAATTGTATTTTTATCAAAAAATATTTGTAACTGTTCAGCCGATTTATAATACTATATATCAACATGATACGGTAAAATAGATTTAATAAATATTCAAGTATTTTTCATAATAAAATCTTATTTCATTGATATTATGTTGGTAACGTTTTGTTGCGATTTGGTTAAAAATATTAATACTGTAATATTCAATATGTTAACCAAGTCATTCAGGCTGAACAGTTACAAAAATTATATCCTTTAAACACAAAACCCGAATACTGGAATAGGTGTTAGTAATGCGGAAAAATCAAACCTTACTGTAAAAATTAAGGAATATCATCATAAAAAAACAAGTATTCTATACCAAGACAATTCTGTAAAACCAAATTATGGCTTCCCTCTCGTACCTTAATGGCACTAATATAACAGATTATACTTAAAACGGGATAAATTTATACAATTTCAGAGAAGGAAAAACTGTATACAAAATATTATGAAATCCCTGACAAATTTCATAAGTCCGTAACCGGATTTTTCTAATCAGCCAATCAAAAACAAAAGACCGGTTTAAATAATTTACTTGACATTGAAGTCCTGATTTTTTTAAAATAAAAATGTCCTGATTTATCCCGTATGATGTATAAATATACGAGATATATACGATCAGTTGAAAAATAAAACGGATAG
>QIKE01000159.1 GCA_003232915.1 Bacteroidota bacterium
TTAGAGGCTATTGAATTGGATGTTGAAGACGACTGGGAAAATGCTCATCGCATCGTTCAGCATTACGAAAATCAAATGGCCTGTTGGTTTCATGCATACCTTCATCGTAAAGAAGGCGACGACTGGAATGCCAACTATTGGTACGAACGAGCAGGCCGAAAAATGCCATCGAAGAGCCACAGGGCCGAACTAAACGAAATAAAAGAATATGTGGAAAATAATATGTAGAAAATAAGCAATTACATCGAAACTTGTTAAGTTAAACTTCTAAAGTTGTGCCTTTGGATAGCTGGGATGTCAATATTTTTGGGATTATTTCGGCAATTGCGGCGTAAAGACAAAATGTGCGTTGCTATCTCTAAGTTGGCCCAGTTTTTTAATTTTCACAGCCATTGTATCGTTTCCGGATTAATAATCATAGTGAAATAGTTTCTACGTTATATTTTATCTGGCACGGAGCCCTTTTATCGACCCAAAATCACACTTTCCCCCTTAGGAAGATCACACGATTATCTCGCTATTAAATAATGCTTAAATAATAGTTATAGGGTATCTGATCTTCTCCCGTTAAACACGCAAACAAATTTATATGGAAATATTAAAAAGCATACAATAGTTTCGTAATTCACTGATTATCAAATTTTTTAATAAAACTGCGGATCATTACCGGATATCCCGGTTAATCGTTTATTTTTCATATCGAAATATAGTTTACTTTTGCCGCTTATTTGTTGAAACAAAATCAGGTGTTTTTAAGGTTTTACGGGTTTTTTCAGGCTGCGTAGCCAATCTTTTTACACCCGTAATTTTATAAACCACCGGAAATATCCTGATAAAGGCCTTCCGGCAAAATTTACTTTATGATAAAATTTGAAGAATTCAATCTTTGCGATGAAATCGTATTGGCAATAACCGAATTAGGGTTCGTAAATCCTACTCCTATTCAGGAAAAGACCATACCCGTACTTTTAGAGTCGAGAAATGATTTAATTGCACTGGCACAAACAGGTACAGGAAAAACAGCGTGTTTCGGTTTACCCATCCTTCAACAAATTGATAGTGAACAAAAAAGTGTTCAGTCTATCGTTTTGTGTCCAACGAGAGAACTTTGTATACAGATATCCAAGGATATACAAAACTATAGCAAATTTATGGATAACATAATTGTTTTGGCTGTATATGGTGGAGCTAGTATCGAAAATCAAATCAAAGGCCTCAAAAAAGGAGCTAATATTGTGGTGGGAACACCCGGAAGAACGCTTGACTTAATAAAAAGAAAAGCGTTGAAAATAAATAATATTAAGTGGTTAGTGCTCGACGAAGCCGACGAAATGCTCAACATGGGGTTTCGCGAAGAGTTAGACGCCATCCTGAAAAACACACCTGAAAACAAACAAACAATGCTTTTTTCGGCTACTATGCCCAACGAGGTACGACGTATCGCCAACAGATATATGCACAATCCCGTGGAATATTGGGTTGGAAAGAAAAACAGTGGTGCCGAAAATATTATGCATCATTATTATACTGTAAAAGCAAGTGATCGGTATCAGGCATTAAAACGGCTTGCTGATATCAATCCGAATATTTACGGTATAGTTTTTTGTCGTACACGTAACGAAACGAAGGAGATTGCTGCAAAGCTCGTCAGCGACGGTTATAATGCAGATGCCATTCATGGCGATCTGTCGCAGGCACAGCGCGACACGGTTATGCAGCGTTTCAGGCGCAGGCAATTACAACTGTTGGTGGCCACCGATGTGGCGGCACGTGGTATTGATGTTAACGACCTTACTCATGTGCTCAACTACAACCTTCCCGACGACCCCGAAATTTATTTGCATCGCAGCGGAAGAACCGGCAGAGCCGGCAAACATGGTATTGCCATTAGTATTTGCCACTCACGCGATGGAAGAAAGATAAATGCAATTGAGAAATTACTCGGAAAAAAATTTGAACATAAACTTCTGCCAAATGGTAAAGATATTTGTGAAAAGCGACTTTACAACCTCATAGGCAAAATCGAAAACATTGAGGTTGACGAAGAGCAAATCGAACCGTTTTTGTCTACTATTAACAAAAAACTGGCTTGGCTCGACCGCGACGAACTGCTGAAAAGGTTTGTTTCGGTAGAATTTAACCGGTTTCTCATATATTATAAAGATGCTGCCGACATCAACTCGAATACCACCCGCAAAGACGAATACCAAAGAAGCAATAATACGGCTAAGGGTTTTAAGAGGTTTTTTATAAATATCGGCTCTAAACAAAACATTAAAGCTACAAAATTAATAGGCCTGATAAACGATCTTACCAACAATCGGCATATCGAAATTGGTAAGATTGAAATTTTACGAAACTTCTCTTTCTTTGAGGTGGATAAAGCATTTGAAGATCTGATAATCCGCTCATTTAAAAACGCAAAATATTTCGACGTGAAACTTGTTTTGGAAACTGCTGCTCCAAAAGGAAAAGTAGTAAATAGGACAAAGATGAAAAAGAAAAGAAAAAAGGCAGACATTAACTAATAAAACTATCCGAATACTCTAACATACAAGCTATTGTTTGTAACGAGTGTTGTTTTTTCGCATTTGCAATGCCATAACGTATCAAATAATTATTGAAAAAACAATAAGTTGCACTCTCTAGAAAAGAATTTTTCGATTACCGGGTGCGATTTTGTAAAGCCTGTATGTGTTGCCTAATAAAGGTATGTTCAAAAAACGCTAAAACTTAGTGCCAAAAACTATCAAAATTTTGACCTTTTTCATTTGTACCGAAAAAAGGAGAAGGGCAACAATGCATTGGGAAATGTTTGTAAATTAAAATGTTACTATGTACTTTCGATAATAAACAATCATTTGTTAATATTTTTCAATGGGTGTATGTACATCTACGGTTACCTAAGATTCATTATCTAAATATATTTCAGAGGGATATATCTCATAGTTTGCTCCAGTATTCTTTGAAATAAAAGCCCTTTGCTCTTTGACGTCTTACGACTATCGCGCAACACAAAACCATTAAGCGAAGAGAAAAGACTATCTTTACTGTTAAAATTTTTTTGTATCCAAAGTGATCGTCCTTTAACGGGTTTTACTTTACACTTTCTGTTCATAGCAAGGTCTGTGTCATTTATTTTACCAAAAAGTAGCAACGAATATAGACATTTATAA
>QIKE01000054.1 GCA_003232915.1 Bacteroidota bacterium
TAATCTCTTGCATTTTCTCATTTACTTCACCGGTTACGACAAAGAAAGGTAATCCCTCGGAATTATTAATCCAAAACTCAGTCATACCAGGCAGACAGAGTTTAAGTCGTGAAATGTGTTTTCTACCCAGATTAGCTTTGTATCCGCTGTAAACTTTTACATGTCCGTCTATATAATATAATGCTGTCTGTTCTGTTTCAACCCAGGATTTTGCAAGTGATCTATTCCAATTACCCGCTTGTTTTTGCTCTACAATTTGAGATATCTTAAAACGTAAATTTTTAGCTTCTGCAATACGATCTAGACCAATAAGTTTACCAAATTCCCCGGGGCTAATATGTTTTAACTGCTCCGGATTTTTTATTCGGCACAAATACATGAATGCCGGAGATAAAATAATTGTATCTAAATCGTAATATCCCGATAGTTCAGAATAATAATTTTTATAGCTCAACAACCCGGTAGCCAAAAGAGAAGGAAGTAAAAAAAGAACTCCACCAAATTCAATACCCTCGCTTGGTAAGAATTTTATCGGGGATTTTTCTAATTGACCTTTTGATGCAAGCATACGTTCATCATAACGAGTAGCACCTATTCCCAAACTTTCGCCGGCTGCAAGGTCTTCGCTGTTTCGTTCTGATATACTTTTTAACCGGTGGTTTGTTTTTTGTTTTTTTTTAAGGTGCCTTTCTTAATATGATAACGTATTGAAGCTTCGTTTACATTTATTTGTTTTGCAGTTCGCATTTGGGAATAACCATTATCCAAATATTCCTGTGCTTCTTTTAGTCTATCGGGTGTCATCTTATGGCATTTACCCCTGCCGTCATTCGGCTTGAAAAATGAGTCCGGACCAAAATCACGTAGGCGTTTGGCGTATCTTTCAAAATTACGTACGCCTACTCCAAAGACCTTGCTTAGCGCTGAGGCACTACAGGAATGGGTTACTATTAATGTGGCTATCACAAATCGATATGTATTTAGGTCATTCTTATCATGGACATGAACCGGAGAACCATTGTGTAGATAATATACAAAATTCTCTTTCTCAAAAACTCCCCATGTAGGAGATAGCATTTTTGTCGTTGCTGGAAATATTGGAAGTTGCATTTGCATTGGATACTCGTGTCTTTTTTACAAAAATACGACAATTCAATTTTACGTGCAAAAGTTACTAACTTATTGTTTTATTGGTAATAGGTCAGGAGTTCTGAATATTGTACGAAAATTTATTCCTTAATACTCCCCATCTCCTTTATCCACACGCTTCTATCGTTTATCCTGTTTTGCTGAGGACTTACAATTTTATAAAACCTGCGACACCACAACAAAGGCTATATTTAATGCGGGTTTCATCGTATGTTAAAAAATTATTCAAGTAATAAAAATCAACAGTAAATTGAAAGTTAAGTGCAATAAAGCCCCACACTAAACATAGCCAAATCGTTGTAGCCATAATTCCAAAATTCCTGTTCCATAGTTTGAATACGATTCAAAAACAGTATATTTACGGATATAGTTCGTTAATAAAAATGTCGTAATATTATATTAAAAGTGAGTATAAATTATGCAAATGCAGCTTCCACTTTCCCCTTAAAATCGCGACATTTTAATTTATAGTGGGGTCAGGAGTCCTGAATTTATTGTTAAGCTAATTTTTCCAGGGGTTAAAAAATTATCTAAACTTTCTCAAAAACTCTAATCTATCTTCCAAATGGTCAACAGGGGTAAGCAATTTATCTTTCCCATAAATACCATCTTCGCGGTTGGTGAAAACCAATTCATAATCTTTACTCATAACTATAGCTTCTTCGGGACAAACCTCCTCACAAAAGCCGCAAAAGATACATCTCAGCATATTGATTTCGAATTTTTCAGGGTAACGTTCTTTTTCCAACTCAGTTTCATTAGCTTGTACTTCAATTGCTAAAGCAGGACAAATACGTGCACACAAACCGCAGGCAACGCAGCGTTCCACTCCATTTCTTTCTTGAACAAGAACCGGTCTTCCTCTATACGATGCAGGCGGCACAAATTTTTCTTCGGGATACTGCATTGTATATCGAGGTTTTAACATTTCCTTAAAAGTAATAGTCAAGCCCTTTACTATTTCAGGAATATATAATTTTTCTAAAAAAGTTAAATCTTTTTCCCTTCTTTTAACAGCCATTTTTCCGCCTTTATAATTTAAATACCATTATTAAAAATGCAACCCAAACCAAATTCAGCAAAGATAACGGAAACATCACTTTCCACCCAATATTCATAAGCTGGTCATATCTAAATCGCGGAATAGTCCAACGAACCCAAATAAAAAAGAATATAAAAAATGCTACTTTAATTAAAAATGCCGCAATTTGTATTAATACGGTTAATGTAGTGCCGAGTCCAATTTTATCGAGATAAGGAACTTGCCACCCTCCCAAATAAAGTGTAACAATCAAAGCGCTTGCAATAGCTAAATTAGCGTATTCGGATAAATAGAAACCGGCAAATTTCATACTGCTGTATTCAGTATGATAACCACCTACTAATTCAGGTTCAGCTTCAGGTAAATCGAAAGGAAGCCGGTTTGTTTCGGCAAAAGCGGCAACTACAAAAGTTATAAACCCAATCGGTTGTAAAATAATATTCCACATCCAGCCATATTGGGCATTAACAATAGCTATCGGTCTAAGTGAACCGGCTAATAGTATTACCCCCGCAACGGAAAAACCCATCGAAACCTCGTAAGAAATCATTTGTGCGGCTGAACGAATACCGCCTAGAAGCGAATATTTACTCCCCGATGACCATCCTGCTAAAGTTATACCATAAACTCCGAGAGATGTAAGCGCCAAAATATACAACACTCCAATATTTACATCTGCAATTGCCAAATTAATTTTTTGCCCGAATAAATTAACAGCCGGACCTATGGGAATAACCGCATAGGTTGAAAAAGCAACGAAAAGAGCGATAAAAGGAGCTAATGCGTGAATTTTTTTATCTGCCGCCGTTGGTATAATATCTTCTTTCAACAAAAGTTTGAACACATCTGCAAAGGGCTGTAGTGCACCTCTCCAGCCAACTCTATTTGGACCGTAACGGTT
>QIKE01000089.1 GCA_003232915.1 Bacteroidota bacterium
CCATTAGCGAAGGAGGATTACATTATATTCTTGACAAATTTATTACAAAAGCCAAACCTGCTTATGAATTAATAAAGCAAAGAATACAATCGAATACCCAATATGCCGTGGGGAGTGATGAAACCGGAATGAAAGTAAATGGCGATAAACATTGGGCATGGACATGGCAAAATCAAAGGGCTACGTTTATTACCATAACAGATAATAGAGGGCAAAAATCTATTACCGATACATTTAAAGATGGTTTTAAAAATTTTGTAACGGCTTTAATATATTTTTTTACCACACGATGTAATCGTGCGGTAGCTGGGGTTTCATAATCTTTTGCATGCAGTTTTTTCTTCTCTGAAAATGTATAATTTTATCCCGTTTTAAGTATAAATAGATGTCAATCTATTATTTACTATAAAATCTTATAATTAGATAAGACAATAAATGCTAGGTTTTCAGCTCTTTTACCTCTACACCAAAACCTTTGCATTGTTAATAAACTACTTTATCCTAAATTTAACCGTACAAACATTTTATACCTTCGGCACTCGACATCTCGTTAATATTGAATTCTACCAATAAGTCGTCAATGCCGGAACTAATAAAAATATTGTTAGCTATTGAGATTCAATAATATATACAGGTAAAATCAATAGTTTTGTATGGTTGGCATTAAAGTAGCCATATATTGGCACTTAATAAAGGAAAAAGAATTAAGAATTGACATAGGTACGATATGTTTTATAATGATCAGGGCTGAGAAAAAATCAGCAGACCCTATTTACTTTTCCATCAATTAATTGATATTTTTCTTTGCTTTCGGGGCAAACGGCCATTCCGTCTTTATCAAAATGCAATCGATGGCCATATTCACTCATCCAGCCGACTTGCCGCGCCGGATTGCCAACCACAAGAGCATATGGCAACACCTCTTTAGTAACCACGGCACCGGCTCCGATAAAAGCAAATGCGCCGATGTTGTGTCCACAAACGATAGTAGCATTGGCACCGATGCTAACTCCACGCTTGACAATGGTTTCGGTATATTGCCCGCGACGATTTACGTTGCTGCGCGGATTAACAACGTTGGTGAAAACCATTGACGGGCCCAAAAAAATATCATCTTCGCAAATTACTCCTGTATAAATAGATACATTGTTTTGTACCTTTACATTTTTACCTAAAACTACTTGTGGCGAAACAACAACATTTTGTCCGATATTGCAGTTTTCGCCCAATTTGCAACCCGTCATTAAATGCGAAAAATGCCATATTTTCGTGCCTTTTCCAATTTCGCATCCTTTGTCGATAACGGCTGTTTCGTGTGCAAAATATTCCTTTTCCATATATTTTAATTTACAAATTCTAAAACAGCCTGAACAATTTCCTGCTGCATTTCAAGAGTCATTTCAGTATGTATCGGCAACGAAACAACCGACGCACTCAACATTTCGGTAACTGGAAAATCGCCAATTTTGTAACGTTTATCGCGATAAGCTTTTTGCAAATGCAAAGGTACGGGATAATACACTGCCGATGCAATACCTTTTGAAGCAAGGTGTTGCATCAATCCTTCTCGGTCAATACCTTTCAACACAAGCGTATATTGGTGAAAAACGTGAGTAGTAAAAGTAGCCGTTTTCGGACTTATTATTTTTTGATGATGAGCAAATGCATCGTTATAAAAAGTGGCGGCTTTCTGGCGTGCAGCCGAATATTCGTCAAGATACCGAAGTTTTATGTTGAGAATAGCGGCCTGAATGCTATCAAGACGCGAATTTATACCCACATAATCATGGTAGTAACGAACTTTCATCCCGTGGTTTGCCAACATTTTGAGTTTGGCGGCCAAGACGTCGTCGTTAGTAAACACCGCCCCACCGTCGCCATAAGCTCCGAGATTTTTCGACGGAAAAAAAGAAGTACACCCAATGTCGCCAAAAGTTCCTGCTTTTTTAGCGTTTCCACTCTCTGGGCAAGTATAGTCGGCACCAATAGCTTGTGCATTATCTTCTACCACAAATAAATGATACTTCTTGGCAATTTTTAAAATGCTATGAATATCGGCTGTTTGCCCGAAAAGATGAACCGGTATAATAGCTTTGGTTTTGGATGTAATAGCTTTTTCAATAGCTTTTGGATCAATATTGTAAGTGTCGGGCAATACATCTACCAACACCGGCCTTAGTTTGAGCAAAGCAATAACCTCGGCAGTAGCAATAAAAGTAAAAGAAGTAGTGATAACCTCGTCGCCAGCTTGCAAATCAAGCGCCATCAAAGCAAGTTGTAAAGCGTCAGTACCATTGCCACAAAGTATAACGTGCTTAATGCCAAGATATTTCTCAAGGCACCTTTGAAAATGCCTCACAACTTTGCCATTGATAAATGCCGCCGTTTCCATAACTTCGATAACAGCAGCATCAACTTCTATTTTGATTTTTTTATATTGACTCACTAAGTCAACCATCGGATATTTTATCATAGATAAACTCTATTTTATAAAAGTTAAGTTTACAAAAATAAACAAAATTATCTTGAATATCGGTTTCAAAAATTTCCCTTGAAATAATATTAAGCAAAGTCGCTCTTGTAGTTGGGCGGCTACCGTTTTTCCTGCCTATAACCCTACCCACAAGCCTATCCCACTTCAAACACACACGGTATCAGGCTGTCCGCTTGTAGTCGTGTGTTGCTTTGCCGTGTTCCGTAAAAGCAGCAATGTTGCTTCCTTCGGTCGCTCATGCAGCTTTACTCCACATCGACAAAACAACACACGAGCTACCCCTGCCATCCCTGCCGCTTTAAATTCTCTTACAATAATATACATCCTTGTTACAAAACTTATAACCCGTTTATACTAGTTCTGTTATCGTTATATACAAATCTAGTAATTCTACTTTGGTAAATCAAAAATAGCTCAAAAAATATTTTGTTGATATAATAAGAACTATAACTATTCAGCCGGCTTATAATACTAAATTTCAACATGATACGATATAATGGATTTAATAAATATTCAAATATTTTTCATAATAAAATCTTATTTCATTGATATT
>QIKE01000051.1 GCA_003232915.1 Bacteroidota bacterium
TTTCAAAAAGAAGAACAGGGATAGTCCCAGCTGCTTTCGGTTTTTATGGCGGATTTGATTATGGCCGCGTTTGGCAACCCAATGAAGATTCAGATATATGGAATACTTCATACGGGGGAGGCCTCTTTCTAAATGCTGCTGATATTGTTTCGCTAAGAGCTGGTATTTTTAATAGCTCGGACGGAACTCGTTTTTCTTTTGGCTTAGGGTTTGGATTTTAGAAAATATATTTACTTCTTTAATTTTAATCTCTTTTGGGTTTAATTCCCAGAGGCCTGCCTCGATTTTGGAGGAAAGTTTGAAAACGGATAGTTTTCATCCAATCAAAAAACTACCTTCCGCTAAATGCCTCGTGGGCTTGCCCCAAGGATTATTTACTAATATTATGAAAAGAATAGTCATTTGTTTACTCGTACTTTTATTCATTCCTTGTTCAGGAAATAAGAATATGTCCCATACAGAAATTGCTGCAAAAAACTTTTTCTAAAAAGATGAATCAGCATTAAAAAAGCATACAACATCAGAAGTATATGCCAGTTTGATTACGGTTCAAAATATGCTGCCAGATTCTGATAAAGAAATCGAGGTAGAAATTCTGGATGAAGCCATTGATGGAGAAATTGCCTGGGTAAGATACAAAACAACCTATGATGGAAAGACAGGTATCTTTAAACTGGTTAAAGAAAATGACCAAGGGAAAGTGACTAACAAAGGACCAAGGGAAAAAGGGGGTTTTTTTTCAAAAAGAATTTTTATTAATTGTTTTCGAGGTTGATTTGCCAATAGCCTCTCGTATCTCCTTGACGTACTAAAAAACCTTTATTCTTAATAGCTGTAATATGTTTACCAACAGCAGATTCGTTAATACTTAAAGCTTCAGCTATCTCATTATATGTTATGGAAGGGCGTGCAGCAATAAGTTTAAGTACTTCTTTTTGTCTTTTAGTTAGAGATTCAGCTGCATCAATTGCACCACCTATTACACCACCTATTACACCACCTTTTACACCACCTATTACACCACCTTTTTGACTGCCTTCTCTATCATCAACTTTAATGACAGTTTCATTAGTATCTTCTTTAACGGCAAAAGTCATTTTTAGGAAATTATCAGAAAAACTAAAACTTTCTTTTCCATAATGTCCCAAAATACGAGGGATGCCAGAACCTAATTGTTCCACCAGTTCTAAATCCTTATAAATACGCATCAGTTCTTTATTACGTGGTACTGAAAAGCCCTCAAAAAATTCTTGCTTACTCAACCCTTCAGGCAAACCACCTGCCGATGTGATTTCAATTCTATCGGTAAAGATTTCAACCTTTGGGGTAATCTCATTCGTATAGTCATTATGCACAAAGGCGTTAATGATGGCCTCTCGCAATGCAATAGGATTCCAAAGATTAGCCTGTTGCCTTTCTTTCGCTGTAATTTTTGTAGTAGTTCTGTTCTCTACAGCAATTTTATCAATTACTTGTTTAGTAGCTTTTACCAAACATTCGTGACCGTATTCATTGCTTTCTATTAAGTCTGTTCGGGTTGTGCCGGAATATTTAGCAACCTTAATAGAGGTATTGTTTTTATCTGCCAAAAGATAGGCTGCATAATTAAATGCACCATCCTCAGTTAGTAATTCTAAATTCTTTGAAAATGCTTTACCGAGGGTATATCCTGCTTCTTCATAGTAAATTTTCAATTGGCTAAAGCTTAAATCCTGCCGACCAGATTTAATCTTACTAATGGAATTTCGGGTACGTTTAGCAAAGAGCTCGTCAATCATTTTTTGTGGCATCGGTTCAGCAGCTGAACCCAAACGAATGAAACATCCCTTTTCACTCATCCCATATTTTTTAAGATGATATGGTTTTTCAGGACCACTTGCCACAATGATTTTTAGAATGTTCTTGCTGCCCCTTTCTTCACTCACAATATCGAACAAACCAAGTGCTGAAGGACGGATATTATTTTTGAGTCTATCCTTGATTTTCAATTGGTCGCCATCAGCATCTGCTAAACCATAAGTGTTCCCTTTCCTATCAATACCTATATGTAGAATGCCACCTTCGCGATAATTCAGAAAAGCGATAACCTCTTTTTCAAGTCCATCGGTAAGCTCTCGTTTATACTCTATACGGTTTGTTTCGGTCATTAATTCAAATAAAATCGGACAATAAAGATAATGATATTAAGTTGTGAAAATAGATTTTGCTATCTGAGATAAAGTACCTAGCATTTTTAAATTTGTAAACCATATTTTATTCTTTCTTTGTAAAAATTAGTTTATCCACATTTTTCTAATGACACCATCTGAACAGTACGTTGCTGACCAACCAAATGATTAAATGGAATTCCTAGTCAAGCGGACTTAATTTACAATTTTAGCTAGGGAATGTAGTGTTCCTTCCCAGAGCATCGGGAAGGGTTAGCGGAATGGAAAGCTTAAATTGGGGGTTGTGCCCAAGACTTATTTAGAGAAGCTTTTTTTTGAAATGCAGCTTTTCGCGGAATGCAGGGGAATGTGCTGAGTGAACTAACGTAGTTTATATCTAATAGTAAAACTTTTGTTATTGATATTATGAGTTGTCATTTCACTTTTCAAAACAGTTCTTTCCGATGTGCTGGTAAACTATTGAATTTTGAACTTTTATTGCTTTTCAAAATGTTTTTAAGGGCACTTCTTCGTTTATCATAAATCCATTTTCTTAGATTATTTAAAAGGCTATTTTGCACTTATAAAAATAATTAACCAATACAAAAAAGAATCAAATTAACTAAACCATGGATTAAAAGCCCATAGGTTTTTAAATCTGACTAAAGTCAGCAGTGGGTTTAGACGGATTAAGAGGTTATAGAAACCAACGTTTTACAGAAAAAAAATCTTATTATCAGAATACCGATGTACGCTATAGTTTTTCAAAAAGAAGAACAGGGATAGTCCCAGCTGCTTTCGGTTTTTATGGC
>QIKE01000149.1 GCA_003232915.1 Bacteroidota bacterium
GGGCAGGCAACTTTTAGGAATATTTCTATTTTCTTAATTCGTTATCTTTGTTTTTGAATTATTCAATGAGGATATATAAACAAGGTTAATGCCTAAAAATGCAGAACTTGAATTAGCTAGGGACTTTGTTGAAAAAACTGACAGAAATGTTTTTTTAACAGGAAAAGCTGGTACAGGGAAAACAACTTTTTTGCACACTATAAAAGCGAACTCTTTAAAAAGATTGGTGGTTGTGGCTCCAACAGGTGTTGCCGCAATTAATGCTAAAGGTGTTACGATCCATTCATTTTTTCAGATGCCTTTTGGGCCTATTTTGCCAGAAGAAGCACAAATACAAAATACTGAAGCAAGTTTTCAGAGAAAATTTAATAGAACCAAAATAAATATAATTAGGTCTTTAGACTTATTGATTATTGATGAAATAAGTATGGTTCGTGCCGATTTGCTCGATGGCATCGACCACGTTTTAAAACGATATAAAGACAGAACTAAAGTTTTTGGTGGCGTACAAGTGCTTATGATTGGCGACTTGCAACAACTCTCACCTGTGGTAAAAGACAATGAATGGGAATTGTTAAAACCATATTACACAACGCCGTATTTTTTTAGTAGCAAGGTCTTTCAACAATGCAATGCGATAAGCATCGAACTAAAACATATTTATAGACAAGACAATGAAAAGTTTATTGAAATCCTAAACGAAATCAGAAATAATAAACTCACAAGTAATTCGGCAAATGAGTTAAATAGAAGATACTTGCCAGGTTTTGTTCCTAACAAAGACGAAGGCTATATCACCTTAACAACTCATAACAATAGAGCAAACGGGATGAATGCTTTGGAGTTGGATAAAATTAAAACTAAAAGTTATTTTTATACTGCCGAAGTTGAAGGTAAATTTCCAGATTATTCTTTTCCAACACATGAAGAACTTGAACTAAAAGTAGGCGCTCAAGTAATGTTTATAAAAAACGACAGTACTCCCGAAAAAAGATATTTTAATGGGAGGATAGGCAAAATAGTTCATTTGAACAAGGAAGAAGTAATAGTGCGCTGCATAGATGATGATTTCGATATTATAGCCACACCAGAAATTTGGGAGAATGTTAGTTATTCCATTAATCAGGAAACAAAAGAAATTTCAGAACATATTGCAGGTTCTTTTTCGCAAATGCCTTTACGACTTGCCTGGGCAATAACTATTCATAAAAGTCAAGGACTCACATTCGAAAAAGCCATTATTGATGCCCAAGCATCTTTTGCCCATGGACAAACCTATGTAGCATTAAGCAGGTGTAGAACCCTCGAAGGTATTGTGTTAAAAAACCCTATTAATGCCAATAGTATTATTAATGACACGAGGGTTACGTCGTTTAACAAAGATGTAGAAAACAATCCGCCAAATCCAGAAATATTAAACGAGTCGCAGAAAATATATCAGCTAAATCTCATTGAAGAATTGTTTAACTATTACACATTTTTATATCCTATAAAACGTTTAATAGACATTTATTATAAAAACAAAAGTAGTTTAAAAGGTAATATAATTGCACCATTAACAACCATAAAAGACGAAGGAATAACCAAACTTTTAAAGGTTAACACTAGCTTTATGTTTCAATTAAAAGAATTAAGTGCTGATATAATTGATCTAGAGAAAAGCACTATTATTCAAGGAAGGATTCAAAAAGCACTCACGTATTTTATAAAACATACCGAAGAACATATTAAAATGTCTTTAACAGAATTAACTTATTCAACAGAAAACAAAGCACTTAACAAAGATATTGAGAAACAACTAAATCTAATTGAAGAACACATATCTAACAAATTGTATTGCCTTAATGGGTTAGCCGAAGGTTATAGCAGCACAAAATATTTAGACCTACGAGCAAAAGCAGTGTTGCAAAAAAGCAAAGCAGCTACTGTTAAAAAAGAATATACTGACATAACAGAACATCCTACATTGTTTTCAGAATTACGCGAATTACGTACTGTTTTTGCTGAAAATGCAGATGTGGAACGCTATCAAATTTTTACGCAAAAATCACTTTATGAAATGTGCGAAATACTTCCTGTAACGACAAAACAATTACGCGCTATTAACGGAATGGGAAAAATAAGGGTGCAAAAATATGGCGAAGAAATCCTTGAAATCATAAAAGAATATTGCACCAAAAACAACATTGAACCAAAAGGAGACACACAAGGAACAATAACACCTAAAAAAGGAAGCACTCAAGACATATCACTTCAATTATTTAAAAGCGGATTGACAATTCCTGAAATTGCTAAAGAAAGAGACTTTGTGATTACTACTATTGAAAGCCATCTTACCCAATTTATTGCAACAGGAGACATAAAAGTTACAGACCTTATACCTGAAAGCAAATACTTGGAGCTTAAAAAAATAATGAAGTCAACAAAATTTGAAGGCTTATCTGAGCTTAAAAATAAAATAGACGATAAGTTTACCTATAGCGAAATGCGAATGGTAGCTAAAGATATTGAACTTGGAGAATAAAAAAATATTGAGTCATCATAATTTACATCACAAAGCAACAAGTTTTTTCATCATTGATTAACAGGGTAGATTCAACTAGTAAATGCCCACCTGCCGGAGGGGTAGGCAACTTTTTGGTTTACAAATTTATAAAATAGATTTTTAGGATTTTCGTAGTTTAGGTTTTTTCTTGGTCTTCGGTTTTTTATACTAAATATCCGTCCTTTTCGTTTTAAAATAAAAGTAATGAAACCGATTCTACTATTATTAGT
>QIKE01000156.1 GCA_003232915.1 Bacteroidota bacterium
CAGCCCGGTATTTCCGGCCTCATAGTTCAAGGGATAGAATAGGAGTTTCCTAAACTCTAGATCCAGGTTCGAGTCCTGGTGAGGCTACAACCTTAGAGTGTTAATTTGCTGTGTTACAAAGTAATAGTTTTTTGGTTTATTTTTATTGCAACCACCCTTGCAACCACTGCTCCGTTTTTCCGTTGTTTTCCGTTGTTTTTATCTTAGATGGGTTTAATAGAATTTCATATTTTTGTATTGCCTTAGTGATTTGAGGCAAAAGTTTAGGGGTAACGTTTCGGCATTGCCCTTTTTTAGCTTCTGTCTCAATGAAACCGACAGTAAAATATTTATTTCTATAAAAATTAATAGGATTTTAGGTTGAGGTCTTCCAAACCGGGAATTAAGAAACTTTCCGTCTAATATTTCAGCTTAACATTACACGTTTAATTACGTTGTATGCTTTCAACTTTCTGTATTTGTTCGATTATTCGTAAATACCTTTTCGCTGGTTTTCCTGCATAGTTTCCTAATTTAGTTGGTTTGTTTGTTACACTGATATTTTATAAATACAGATTGTTACGGGGTTTACGATTCAAGTTGTTACACTTTGGTTTTTTTACTCATTCCAATAATTTTTTAAGGCTTTTCAATCGGTTAAGGTCGGGTAAAAATGTTCTATTCCCGTTGTAACGCTTTACAGCGGCAAGGCTGCTTTCAACAAATAAAAGTATATCCACTATCGTAGTCCATGTGTTTAGTTTAACAGACTCCGTTGGTAATTCAATATTTGCAAAATAGTTTTCAAGTTCTGAAATATCCTTGCTCCAGTCTTCGGGCTTTTCCTTTTCAAATACCTTAAATTCTTTTTTAACGAGTTCGGTTGGAAGTGGCTGTTTCTCAACTATTGTTCGGCTGTTATTCGGTTGTTTCTCGGTTGTTTTTCTGAATTTTCGCCAATCTAATTTTATTAAAACGTCTGCAATGTCATTACCTTTTACTTTGTCTGTTTCTGTGGCCAACTGCTCCAGTAAGTCTGAAAAAATAAACCTTGTACCGGGTAATTGTTGTTCATACTCTTTTGCTTTTTGCTCCCATTCTTTAAACGTATTACCGTCTTTTGATAAGTCAGGGAAAACAAATACATCCCGGCCTTGTAACACTCTCAATTTATCAAAACTGAAACTACTTTTATTATAGACTGCAAGCCATAGTAAGTTTTCAGACTGTTCAGGAAAGCCAAAATATAACGTGCCATAAACAGCCGTTTTCGGGGCTTCTACAAGGGCTATGGGACTGTGTGGGTACTTACTCAACAAATGTTCACCGAATAGGCAGGACACCTTCTTGTCGTTGTTATTGTATTTTTGTAACCATTGAGGTAATGGCTTCTTATTTTTAATGTAATATTTCTCAATGATTGAGTGTAAAAAGTCTGTTCCGGTCGTGTGGTTGGCTTTATCAAATTGCTTTATCTGAATAGCTCGTGTATTGTTGTCAATATCAATAAAGGGGAACGCAATTGCTCCAGCTCTATACCCATGGGAGACGGTTCCTAAATAGTACCAGGAAATAACCTTTTCAATATCTTGCACTTCAAAGGGAAATGCAACCCGTAAAAGTAGGTTTTGAATAAATACGTTCTTTTCGTATCCTGCAAGGGTTTGTTTTAATACCTCAACCGGAATGGGTACAGGTTTAAGCTTTACATCCTGTTTCTTATGAATTATTGGCTTATATTGTTGTTCTTTTGTTTTTTTGGCGTATCCGTCTTTGTATGGGTTTAGGTGATAATGGGGAATACAGCTATCTTCATGGTTGCATCGGCCGTATTTTTCGGGTAAATAGTCGCCTGTTTCAATATCAATGTATCTAACAAAAGATTTTCTACCACAATTAGGACAAATAAATGTCTTACTGCCTTTTTCTAAAGTGTACCTGTATTCGTTCATTATCGTAAGGCTTTTATCATGCGAAAAACAGCATAAATCAAATAGAGAAGTGCAGCTATCTCTAAGGTGCGTAACGCATAATAGAGAAAAGTGATATTTTCCTGTAATGTTAAGAATGGTTTAATGATTATCATGGCATTGAATTTTAGTTCTTATTATTTCCCTTTTTACTGTCTCCATAAACTCCGTTTATTTATTTTTTAAAGCGTAACAGTCGTAACAGTCGTAACAGTCGTAACAGGTGTTACGGGTGTTACGGGTGTTACGGGGTGTTACTGTCAATAACTCTTTTTACCTTCATCTTATTAGTTCCCAACTGTTTAGCTATTTGTCCATAACTCTTTCTTTTTTTAATTCTAAGATATTGGCTTCCAATTCTGCTTTATCACTTTCAGAAAGTTGCCTCAAATGTTCTCTTTCAGTGCCATAATTTAAAAACTCCATCTTGAGGAAATTATATGGCTTATTTATCTGGCAAACAACTACGTTTTCAGTATCATAGATTATCTCTGTATTCCGGGCTTTGATTTGTTTGATATAGCGTAAATTTTTATCCTGAAAACTTTCACCAATAGCAAATGCACTATCACAAAAATTAATAAGCATCTTACTGCCTTGTAAATCGTTCCTTGTAACAGGCTTTGACAAGTCCCTTTTTGGTGAAGTGCCAAAATGGAAAGTCCATATTTGCTTTTTAATGACTTCAAATACTTCATCAATGGTAAAGCGTCCTTTGCCCTTTCGGTTTCGTTTTTGAGATACGTAAGATTATCAATGATTAATATTTTAGCGCCCGTTTCTATTATACTTTGTTCCAAAGACTGATTAAGAAAGTTTTCAAAACCTCCTTTTTCGGGAATCTCAGTATCCGGGTCAATTTCAACTCTTAAAAAAACTTTATCAAAAATGTAATGATTTTCAAAATTTTCAGAGTATCGGTTTTCAAATTGCTTGTCCGAAAGTTCAAAATCAAAATATAAAACCGGCTGCTTTTCTGCTTCAAATTTAAAACCCGGTATAGGCTCACCTCTGCTTATGCTATTACCAATCTGAACGGCTAAAATTGATTTTCCTAAATTTGTATCAGCAAATAAAATACATAACTCGGTCTCAAACCATAGCTCATTGAATAGCATTTTAGGAATTGGCCGATTTTTTGCCTGTTCCATCCATTTATTAGCTGGCATTACCCTAAATAAACCTTTGTTTTCCTTTGCTTTTGCCGCATGGTCTTTGAGTTCATGGAAATGATTAAGAAACATTTTAGCCTTACTCAGAGGCTCAAATACAGGATTTACCTCTACTGCTCCCACATCACCCTCCTTTCCCACACTAAAATCCGATTATCTGAATAAATATCCCTCAATTGATATTCAGGAAATATAATTCTCCTTCTTTTTTTTGTATTTTTAATCTGTCTTAGTGTCTTGCCTGCATCCTCCAAATGTGGGCTTTTTTTATTTGTCATGGTTTACCCTTTTTTTGTTATTGTAGCCTCTATGTCTGAGTAGCGGTAACGCACTTTATTACCAATCCTGATAGCGGTTAATACTCCATTATTGTCCCAACGCCATAGGGTTGAAAGGGTTACGCCCAACATTTTACCTACCTGTTGTCTCGTTAACAATTCATCAGGCTTATTTTCAGCTTTTATCCGCTGCTCAACCTTTGAGGCCGTATCTTTTACCAGCTTGTCAGCAAAGGTAAAAAGGTCGGAGCCTTCTATTTGCAGTATGATGCCTTTAGTAAAAGCCATGTTTTTTTTAAGTGTTTCAATATCCATTATTTACCTCCTTTCGTTTTAATGGTATTATTGTTGAATTTGCAGTCAATAGCATGTTTTTCTAAAAAATCTTGCAGCCATGAGGCCTTGACGTAGATTTTCTGGCCAACTTGAGAGAATCTGATTAATCGTTTATCTCTGTAGGTCTGCCACGTTTTTTGACTGATTCCTAAGACCTTTTGCACTTGCTTAGACGAGAGCCAGATATCTTCAATGTTTTGAAGTCTGGTTTTTCCGATTTCTTCTCTAATTTGCTTTAGATTTTCTTCAATCTTTCTAAAAGCATTTGTTTCAACTGTTATAACCTCCATGGCTTTTGATTTAAATTTGTAAATAATGCGACAAAGGTAAATAACTGTAAATGAGAGCATTTACGAAAGACTGAACAGAAAATGCCACTAACTTTCTCCATCGCTGTATTTTTGGAAGTTCAAGTAATTTCAGAAAATAATGCCTGTAGTTATATGGTATTTGTACTCAATATAATGAGAATGCTAACCGGGTAGTATAAGAAAATAAAAACCCTGAAAAAGCACTTTCTTTTTCAGGGAATAAACACTAATAAACGGATAAAAATTTTTACAAAATTGATACTTCTTAAATTAAATTATCGTTTAATTGTATCAGAAAATGAGGAGGAAATAGTTCGTCTTTAATTTTAGAAGTTTTCTTGAGTCCTTTTTCTAAATCACGATAGGATGCCATTTTATTGTAATATTCTGCTGCTGTCAAATATTCTTTCATATCATCATCATAAACTTCGATAAACCCGATATGTGCTAAGATTTCCCCAATGATGGTATGGTTTGATATACGTTTCTTTCCATCAGTAACAGTTTCGGCTATGAGATAGTTTTTAAACATGGTTACAGCTTGCTTCAGAACTGTTTCGGTATAATCAATTTTGTTGCCCGGCCTTCTTTTTAAAATACTATTCAAATAACCGTTCTGCTGTATTTCTAACAGATATTTTTTTGTGTAACTCATGCCCGATAAATACTTAATGCTGTGCTCAAAGATTTTAAAAAAGAGTTTTAACGCATATTCCGATGTTATTTTTACGGTTTTTAAATCTTCTGTTTGAATTGAAATTCTTTTTAACTTTTTTTGTTGCTCTATCATTTGGAAAAAAGGCCATAGTTCTTTCAATCCATTGTCCAATAATTCATTTTCAGTATTAAAACTTGACTTTGAGACCTTGTAAATGAATTTTAAATAATTGAAGATAAATCCAACATCATCCAATTTTACTTTTAGCTTTCTTGACGAAAATACCTTATACAGGTATTGATACTCTGAATTATCAATCTTTTCCCATGCTGTCATTTTTATTTTTGTTTCATCTTTTACTTGAATCAGAAAAGGAAAATAAACAAATAATTTTTCCAAGTCCGGGTTAATTGCTAATGGTTTAACTTTTGTCATTGTATTTGTCATTGTATTATAAATTTTATTTAGCATTATTTTGGTGATTCAAAACCTTATTTCAAGATTGGATACGGCTTGTTTTCATTTGCATTACAAAAGTATCGGCTTTTTAAGCTGTTGAGATATAACGATATTAACAAAGAACGGCGAAGTCGTTTTTATGGCCTGTTAGAATGGCTCTTTTCCTGTTAATAACTCAACAAGAATTTCTTTCCATGCGTTTTTTATATAAAAGAGGTTTCTTTCCTTTAAAAACTATTGAAAACCTACCAATTTCCCCGGAAAAATTACC
>QIKE01000036.1 GCA_003232915.1 Bacteroidota bacterium
GGTTGTTTTATACCTCAAAAAGAATCGGGCATTTTATTTTCCAGATTATCAAATACTTAGTAATAATTGTCTAAAGAACTAAACATATGAATTTATTTTATTGTTATGTCTAATTAGAGACCTTCAAGTTCGGGCTAGGGTAGTTTTGAATTCTTATAGTTTATTAGAGTAGATGATTAATATTCGAAGCTGGTTTAACAAAGGAGTTGACGTTTTTCAGTAAGCACTAATTACTTACCGGAGAAGGATAGAAAATTCAACGGAAATTTGCGGCACGGATGGAAGAGGCATCCCCCGTAAGGCTTTGGCGATGTGAAGTAAACAGCAAAGAGCGACCGTAGGAAGCTCCTTTGATGTTTTTACGAAACACGCCAAAGCCTTGCGGGGATAGAACGGACAGCCGTTTAGGCCGCCCTAAAAAATAATATTAAAAAAAACTCTTTATCGCCGGAGTAGCATAGAGAATTTTTTCGAAATAACATTTACCTTTATTAATTGGTGGCTCTCAATTCTTTTGCGGCTTCAATAAGTTGCGGGATTACTTTGAAAGCGTCGCCAACAATACCGAAATCGGCTACCTCGAAAATGGGTGCTTCGGGGTCTTTGTTGACAGCTACAATAAATTTCGAAGAACTTACTCCTCCAAGATGTTGAATAGCTCCCGAAATACCGAAAGCGATGTAGACGTTAGGGGCAATAATTTTACCAGTTTGTCCTACGTGTTCTTCGTGCGAACGCCATCCTTCGTCGGAAACAGGACGCGAACAGGCCAACCCTGCGCCAAGTATGCCGGCTAATTCTTCGAGACCGCCCCAATTTCCGGGGCCTTTCATACCGCGCCCACCCGAAATTACAATTTCGGCATCGGTAAGCAATACTTTTCCCGTAGCTTTATGGGTATCAAGAACTTTGGTAACAAATTCGTTATCGGTAATTTGTGGATCGAAAACTAGGATGTTTACATTATTGTCGGTTTCAACAACTTCAAACGAATTTTGAGCAAAAGTGATAACTTTTACATCCGTGTTGATGACAATGTTGGCAAATGCTTTGCCGGTAAACACTTTCTTTTTCACGGTGAAAGGCTCAAAATTGACCGGTAAACCGGTAACACCCGAAACCATTCCGGCATTCAGTTTTATCGATACACGCGGCGCAATGGCTTTGCCCTCGTTGTTGTGGGCAAAAATCACCAGTTTAGCAGATTCAGCTTGGGCAGCCTTGGCAACGGCATCGGCAAGGGCTTTGTTGTCAAGCGACTCAAAACGGTCGTCCTGCACATTCAGCACTTTAGTAGCACCATAGTTTCCTAACATGTTCAGTTCGTCGTCGCTAACGTGGCCAATAGAAAGTGCAGTTACCGACGAGTTCATCTTTTTTGCAATGGCAGCAGCAAAAGAAACTATTTCGCAACTTAATTTTTTGAATTTACCGTCCCAGTTTTCAGTATAAACTAATATTGACATGATTTTTTATTTTTATTTTAATGTTTATTTTATTGTTGTGTTAATACTTTTATCATATGTTGGCAAGCTTTATCAAACGGTTTAATTCCAAAGACATATCGGATTGAATTTTTGAAAAGGTTTTAAACTGACCGGCAGAACGCAAGAATTTAACCATCTTAACACATTAAATCACCTTAGCATCTTCGTGCAAAAGTGTAATCAATTCTTTTGCATTGTCTTCGTCCACAATTTTACAGGCGGCTTTCGGGGCAGGTAATTCGTAGTTCAGAAATTCGGTTCGTGCAGTAGCATCAATGGCAGGCAATACATTGAGGTTTTTTTTTCGAGCCATCATAATGCCCCGCATAGCCGGAATTCGCGGATCGATTGCAATACCTTTCTGCACAATGATAAGCACCGGTGTTGGTATAGATAAAACTTGCGAAGCTCCGTCGAGGTCGCGACGTATTTTCAACTCGCCGTTTTCGATATCAACACCCGACACCGCCGAAACGGAATTTATCCCAAGCATTTCGGCCAACATTCCGCCAACGCCCGAACCATTATAATCGGAAGCTTCGATACCAGCCATTATCAAATCGTAGCTCCCTGCAACTTGCATCAGTTGTTTAGCCACATAATAAGCATCCGAAGGCTCGGCATCAATACGAAACGCATCGTCGGCACCAACAGCTAAAGCTTTACGTAAAGTAGATTCGGTAATTTTTGAACCTACATTGGCAACAGTAATTTTTTCTACTCCTCCTGCCTCTTTCAATTCTACCGCACGTGTAAGGGCGAGTTCGTCCCATGGATTGATAATCCACTGAATACCGGTAGTGTCAAAAGCTTTATTATCTCCTGTCAACCTGACTTTAGTAGTGGTGTCAGGTACATTGCTTATTAAAACAAGTATTTTCATTCTTTAAATATTTTGTTATCTCTAATTTTTGTACAAATATCGTAAAATTTCAGAAATTTAGTATGCATGCGTACTATTATTTATTAAATATACAAAACAAATTGTAAGGCGTTAAGACACTGTTCTTTAACAAAAATAATATATAAAATATTTTTTAGAAGAGTACCTTATCATTACAGAATAAACGCGTAAACTCTTGAAACCGTAACGTCAATATTCAATTGAATCTTTCCACAGTGAAATAACTCCTTATCGCAGTGAAATATTTTCGTACCTCAAACACTCC
>QIKE01000025.1 GCA_003232915.1 Bacteroidota bacterium
GGGAAAACAATTCTGGGGCTCGAAGTGATGCTTCGAATTAACAAACCCACTTTGATCTTAGTACCATCAATTGCTATTCGAAATCAATGGATTGCCCGGTTTACGGAAAAATATTCTTCAAGTTAACATTGTTCATGACTGGATCTCAAGTGATATCCGGAATCCCCGGTTCTTAACCGTTTCGACTTATCAAGGGTTGCATGCCTCTTTTACCGATCAGGGAGGAAAAACAGATACAGAATCGGAAGAAATTGAAAATTACAAACCTTTTTCCGGCTCGGAAAATATTCTAAGCAAATTAAAACAAAAAAGGGTTAAAACTCTTGTGTTCGATGAAGCCCATCATTTGAGAAATGAGTGGTGGAAAAGTCTAACTTATTTAAAAAGTAATATTAAAGAGCCGTATGTTATTTCATTGACTGCTACTCCTCCATATGATGTATCTCTGCAGGAGTGGAAAAATTATCAAACACTGTGCGGTCCCATCGATGCAGAGATTTCAGTACCAAAACTAGTGCAGGAAAAAGATCTTTGCCCGCACCAGGATTATGTTTTTTTAAATTCACTTTCACAAGAGGAAAATGAACAGGTTAAAAAATTCCGCCGGGATGTTAATATTTTTCTTGGTAATTTAGAACGAAATTCAGAATTTATTTCGCTTTTACAAAATCATCCGTGTATTTTAAACCCCGAACAAAATATTGAGATTATCTTAAGAAATCCGGCATATTTTTCAAGCATTGCTGTTTTTTTGAATAAAGTAAAAAATCAAATTCCAATAGGTTTTTTTAAAATATTAGGCGGATCTAAATGGCGGATTCCGGATTTCTCAAAGGAATGGGCGGAAATTCTATTAGGGAATGTTTTATATAGAGATCCATTTTATTTTACAAATTACAGATATTTTCTGGTTAATTTAGAACGGGAACTCAAAAAACGAGGCGCTATTGAAAAAAGAAATGTTTTTTTAAGAGACAATTCACAAATTAAACGTCTTCTAAAGGAGAGTCTGAACAAATTAAATTCCATTTTGGAAATTGTAAAACTCGAACACAAAAGTTTGGGGAAAAAATTACGAATGGTGATTTTAACGGATTTCATCAGAAGTGAATATTTCCCTGACAAAGAAGCCCCGGAAAATAAATTGAGCCGAATAGGCGTTGTACCAATTTTTGAGAAAATCCGCCGCGGATATTCAGGAACTAATAAAATAGGTATTTTAAGCGGTTCAATAGTAGTTATTCCAAAGACTGCAAGAGAAACTTTAAAACGCGTGGCCAAGGAATTAGCAATTCCGGCAATAAATATCAAAACAACGAAACTGTCACATGACGAAAATTATTTAAAGGTAGAAATTAGAGGTGAAAATAATCAAAAAATCGTACATCTTATAACCGAAGTTTTTAGTTGTGGTGAAATTGAAATCTTAGTGGGAACAAAATCACTTTTAGGGGAGGGTTGGGATGCACCATCTGTGAATACTCTGGTTTTAGCGAGCTTTGTCGGGTCGTTTATGCTTTCGAATCAAATGCGCGGTCGCGCAATCCGTGCCGATGAATCCTGTCCTGATAAAATATCCAATATTTGGCATTTGGTATCAGTCGAAAAAAACAGCCTTTATCCCGGGCACGATTTTGAAACTTTAAAAAGACGATTTAAAGCATTTGTTGGAATATCTATAGATGAAAACGTAATTGAAAATGGGTTTAAACGAATGAATATAGGAATGCCGCCTTTCAGCGAAATAGATATTAACAAAATAAATCTTAAAATTAAAGGTTTGGTGGTTAATCGGAGGGCCGTAAAAGAAAAATGGGAAAGGATTTTAAAAAATGGTGAAGTTAAAAATATTATTCCTGAAATTAAAACCGAAAAAAAATTATTGCCGGGAAATTTTGTTTTTTATAATACTATTTTCGCCCTTTTTTGGCGAAGTTTGTTGGCCGGAGGATATTTCTTTTTGGAATTTTTACAAAAACTAAGTGGATCAATGCGTTATAGAAGATATGAAAATCTTAATGTAATTTTATGGTTTATTGGAATTGTATTTCTTATTTCGCTTGTCATATCACTCCCCGGCCTTTTAAGAGTCTTTTTGCTTTTATTAAGAAATGGTCCTGTTGCAGGAAGCATTAAGCAAATTGGAAATGCTCTGATAAAAACACTTTGCAAAATTGATGTGATTAAAACCGATGTAAATAAACTTCGTGTTATTACAGAAAAGAATAAATACGGAATAATATTTTGTGGTCTTGAAGGCAGTACTTCGTATGAAAGATCGATTTTCCTCGATTGTCTGGAGGATATTGTAAATCCGGTTGAAAATCCACGGTACATTTTAATCAGAAAAAGTCGTTTGAAATTCTTACTTCGTGAAGATTTTCATACAGTCCCGCAAATAATCGGCACTCATAAAAAAGCAGCAGAGTTTTTTTCGCTGATGTGGAGAAAATATGTCGGAGATAACAAACTTATTTACACGAGGAATATAGACGGGAGAAAATTGCTTTTAAAGGCACGACAAAAAGCCATGTCGACGAGTTTTCAAAAGCGATCCGAGAGAATTAACATTTGGAAATAGTGTTTTT
>QIKE01000140.1 GCA_003232915.1 Bacteroidota bacterium
TTTTATAAATATCTATATTCGTTGCTACTTTTTGGTAAAATAAATGACACAGACCTTGCTATGAACAGAAAGTGTAAAGTAAAACCCGATTCAAAGCAAACGTAACGAGGAAATTTACGTTTTCTAATAAATTAGATAAGGAGTTCCGAAAATATTGCGTATATCGTACAGGCGATAAATTACTTTATTTTTACAATCAGTAAAGGAGTGAAACTGCGTTGCCTTTTATGATTAATGCGTTGACAAACTGTTATTTAGTTTAAATCAGGACTGTTTGGCTTAGGGTACAAAAAGTTTTATAGCACGGGGTAGAATTTCAAAAACAAGTGGCGAATGACCCAGCGATTCGCCGTCGGTTTCAAGAAACAAAGTGCTGTGAGGAATGCTACCGATAGTAAATGTCCGGCCGCGATAGCGGCTTACTTCTTTCATCTCCACAAACGATCCGTCGTAAAGATTTTTGATATTTTTTACTACTTTGAATTTTGTAATTTTGCCAATAACAGTAAGGTCGAAAAGGCCATCGTCGGAGATAGCGTCGGGAAGTTGCATCATACCGCCACCATTGAATTTGCAAATGCCGATGTTCATGCTAAACACTTTGCCGGAAAACACTTTTTTACCGTCAGCTTCAATTTCCAGAAAAACATTATTGTACTGAAATAACCCCGCGACAAGATTTAAAAGATAGGCCATAGTTCCGCTATGCCCTTTTTCTTTCATCATATTCGACTTTTTTGCCACCAGCGCATCGTAACCCATACCCGCGATGTTTACGAAATAGCGGTATGTTGCGGAAGCATCAAATTTGTAATATACTTTTCCCACATCCTGTAAAAAACTTTTCCCGTTTGCGATAATACTTATCTGTTCTTCGTAACTGTCAGGAAAATCGTACATTCGTCCCCAGTCGTTGCCTGTCCCTACGGTTATGATACCAAGTCGTATCTCAGTAGAAAAATAACGCAATTGATTAAAAATTCCATTTATAACCTCGTTGAAAGTGCCGTCGCCACCAACAGCAATTATTTTTGTAAAGCCTTCTTCAACAATGGCTTCTTTAATAATTTTAATGGCATGACCCCGGTATTCGGTAAACACACAGTGCATGTCGAATTTTCTATTTTCGAGTGTTTTTCTGATGTGCGGCCAAACTCTTTCTGCCTTTTTACCCCCTGCGTGTGGGTTTACCAACACTAACCATTTGCTGTTTTTAGTTTCCAAATCAATGTTTTGTTTTGTACAAATCTCTGAGAATACTGTATTTAAGTTTTGTCCCTTTTGCATTATAACAGCTTATTTTCAGACCTATAGCACCATGCCAAAGTCCCCCTCGTAAAAAATAATCACGTACAAATCTGAAAACCGGATTTAACTTTACTTTCCATAAAGGTGCTTTTTTGCCGTTTTGGAAATAGGCTTCGGCGCCAAGGCGAGCAAAATTTTCGGTTTGGCAGATTAAATCATCCTCGCTGTCAAACGAATAATGCAACAAGTCGCCTTTAAGATGCTTTGTCGGCTCATCGTACGTAAACCGGAATTTTTCATGCACGCTTAAACCTTCCCACCCACCTTTACGCCGATCAAACAAGCGTAGTTTTACATCCGGATACCAACCCGAATGTTTTATTCCTTTCTCCTCAAAAAAAGTAAGACGGTTCATCGTGTAACCGGAATACCTTAAATCGTCTTTTACTGCTAATAACGACACTTTAAGCCGATCCGAAATCACCTCATCGGCATCTAGAGAAAGTACATAATCGTTTTGAGCACAGCTAAGTGCAAAATTCTTTTGCTCAATGTAATTTTTAAAAGAATGTTCAACAAAACGGGCACCTCTTTCTACACTTATCTCTTTTGTTTTGTCGCTCGAATAGCTGTCAACAACCACCAACTCGTCGGCAATATCTTTCAACGAATCAAGGCACTGTCCTATTTTTTTTTCTTCGTTAAGAGTAATAATAATTGCCGATATTTTTTTTTTCAAATGCATACCAATCGTCAAAAATAGAAAAATTGACGGATTTGTCGCCCATAGAAATCGTTTGTGCTAAATATTATTTTGTAATGCCCTAAAAATAAGTTTCTTTTTCCCCCGAATTGTTGCTTGCTCATTGTATTTCTCTTTCGGAAAAAATTTCCCCTGGTTTGTTCCATATCTTCTCTGAAATCGATCGAAAAAAGCATAAATACAATTAGTAACCGTTAAAATGTTGTAGTAATAGAATGTTATTTTAATTATTTAAAAATCACATGAAAAATCACGCAACTATTCAGTTGGTTTATAATGCAAAAATTCATCTTGAAACAATAAAATGGATTTAATAAATATTGAAATATTTTTCCTAATAAATCTTATTTCATTGATATTATGTAGGTAACGTTTGTTGTGATTTGATTTTTAAAAAAATCAATACTTTAATAATCAATGTGTTAATTATGTTATTTCTACTATATTGCAATTTGGTACATTATTGTTAGGTATCGTATTTTGATGATCTTTTAAATACATATTGATGTCTTCAATATAGTCCACCCGAAAGAAAAACATTAGTCATATTTCTAATTATTTAGCTG
>QIKE01000145.1 GCA_003232915.1 Bacteroidota bacterium
TTACTTGACTTGTTAAAAATAACATATTTATCATAAATTTATTAACATATTATACAAAGATAAAAGATTTTTTATCAGAAAATTAGCTACAAAGTTAACAAATTGTTCATAACTCAAATGTTTAATAAATTTGTTTATGTTTAATAAATTTCTTTATGTTTTCTATATTTTCATTGTTTATAAGCACATAATAATTATTTAAAAAAACACACTGAAAAACGTAACCCTAAGAAAAATTAAAATAGCTGTTTATAACTCATTTTTTATGCATAAATAATCAACAGGCAATACGAATTATGAACAAAATCGGTTTGATAAAATATAAAGCTATAGAAATTAAATGCTTGAAAAAAGTCATCTGCGAAAGCAAATTTTAAAACATATTAGTTTCAAAGCAATTATACTCGACGCATAATTTTGCGTAGTTTTGCCAATAGAAATGTTATGAACATGGGTATAAAGAAAAATATATTACCGATAGCTTCCGATCATGGTGGTTTTTTATTGAAAAGCTATCTTATCGAAAAATTGTATAGTGCTAATTACGAAGTAAAAGATTATGGTACATTTTCGGAAGAAAGTGTTGATTATCCTGATTTTATACACCCTTTGGCTAAAGCTGTTGACGAAGGTGAATATCAACGGGGAATAATTATGTGCGGTAGCGGAAACGGTGCACAAATGACTGCAAATAAATATTTTAATGTTAGAGCGGGTTTATGCTGCAATGTCGAACAAGTAAAATTAATACGTATGCACAACAATGCAAATATTATTTCACTTGCGGGTCGTTTTGTTCCATTTGAAGAGGCTTGGAAAATGGTTCAAATTTTTTTAAATACGCCTTTCGATGGCGGAAGACACCAACTTAGAGTAGAAAAAATATCACAACTATTAAGGTAAAAAATTATTTTGTAAAAATATTGATTTAAAAGGAAAATAAGATTGTGAAAAAAACTTCCGAACATAAAACTTTTCTTACAAAGTCAGAAAAAGTTGCTTTCGACCTTGAACATCGCAAAAAGATAAAATTTAATATTTCACGTTATGATCAAGCAGTTTTAAAGGGCAAAATGATTTATAAGAATCTTGATTTGGCTCGTCAACGTGCTGCTTATACCAAATATAAAGTTATTAACGATTTGGAAAAAAATTTGATTGAATTTGAAGATAATTTTATCAATAACGGAGGAAAAATCATCTGGGCTGAGACCGAGCAAGAAGCCATTGACGCTATCATAAAAATTGCTAAACATCATAATGTTGAAAAAGTGGTAAAGTCGAAATCGATGACCACCGAAGAAATAGAACTTAACCGTGCTTTTGAAAAACAAAAAATAGAGTCGCTTGAAACTGATCTTGGTGAGTTTATCGTTCAGCAAGCAGGTCAAAAACCCTATCATATTGTTACACCGGCTATGCATATGTCGAAACATGACATTGCCGCTTTATATCACAAGAAGTTTGGTACCGACGAAAAATTCACTCCTAAAGAATTGACGTTATATACGCGACATTTATTACGCAAAAAATTTGTTGATGCAGATATGGGTGTTAGCGGTGCTAATTTTCTGATAGCCGATACAGGTTCAATTGCACTTACCGAAAACGAAGGCAACGCTATGCTTTCTATGTCATATCCACGTATTCATGTGGCCATTGCAGGTATTGAAAAAATATTGCCTTCACTTGACGATTTGGATTTATTTTGGCCACTTTTGGCTACACACGGTACAGGTCAACACCTAACGGTTTATAATTCGATAATCAGTGGGCCGCGACATACAAACGAAAAAGACGGACCCGACGAAATGTATCTTATTTTGCTTGACAATGGTCGAAGCAATTTGCTGGCACAAGAACAGCAACGTCGTTCGTTGTCGTGCATTCGTTGTGGAGCCTGTCTTAATGCTTGTCCTATCTATAAAAATGTAGGAGGTCATACTTACGATACAACTTATAGTGGGCCAATAGGATCTGTTATTACTCCATATTTAAAGGATTTACGTACTTACAATCATTTAAGTTTTGCTTGCACTATTTGTGGAGAATGTACAGAAGTGTGTCCGGTAAAAATTCCGCTTCACGACTTGATGCTTCTTAATAGAAACGATGCCATAAAGCACAATTTTTATACTTTTTTCGATAAAGCTTTGATAAAGGCTTCTGGTATAGCACTCGGCTCGCGCAAAATACTTGATATGACAGGTGGAGCAACAAAAAACAAAATTATTGGTGTTTTTGCTTCTAAAGCTTGGGGACCACGCCGCAATTTGCCTGAGTTTGCAAAAAAATCTTTTAGCCAACAGTGGAAAAAAAAATATGGTGATAAGTAGGGTTTGCTGATTTTTTCATAGTACGCCTCAAAATAAAATATATCGTACCTAATGGCACTTCTTTATTCTTTATTTTTATTGACTACCAAAATATTGTCCCTACAGGACAAGACACAGTAAAGTTGTTTCTTTATTGTTTAATATTTTGATTGTTAAGCTATTAATTTTGCCATTTTGTCCCGTTAGGGACTTAATACCGGTAG
>QIKE01000160.1 GCA_003232915.1 Bacteroidota bacterium
GAAGCAGACTTTGGAAAAAAGAACTTCAACTATTTGCTTCAGAGACAGGATTAGAAATCAAAGTGTGCCATTTTCCTCCCGGAACAAGCAAGTGGAACAAGATAGAGCATCGGTTGTTTTCTTTCATCAGTAAAAACCGGCGTGGAAAACCATTGGTAAGTTTAGAGGTAATCGTTAATCTTATTACTAATACTACCACGCAAAAGGGATTAAAAGTAAAAGCCTTATCAGACAAAAGACAATATGAAAAAGGCTTGAAAGTTACAGACGAAGAATTAAAAAGTATAAAATTAGAACAAGATACGTTTAGAGGCGACTGGAATTATAAAATCTATCCATAAATGTATCGTTTAATAGTGAACAAATGCTTAGGTACCCGAAAGGCGAAATATATTTTTATTATCACATCTGATTCTGCAGGTTTACAAAAAGTATTTTGGTTGAATAAAAAAAAAGTCCGTAAGTAAAATTACATATTTCTGCAAAACAATTAATATTAACTGTTTATACCATTTTTTTAGGATCTACCCATTCAGTAAATTCTTCATCGGTAAGAAAGCCGAGTTCTAATGCTGCCTTTCGCAAAGTTGTTTCTTCGGTATGGGCTTTTTTTGCAATTTTTGCGGCTTTTTCGTAACCGATATGTGTATTCAAAGCGGTAACAAGCATCAATGAATTTTCGAGATTGTGTTGGATATTTTTCAGATTCGGTTCGATACCTACTACAGCATTTTTGGCAAAAGATTGACACGCATCGCCAAGCAGTCGTGCCGATTGCAACAGATTAGCAATCATCACCGGTTTGAAAACATTCAACTGAAAATGGCCTTGCATACCGGCTACTGTTATTGCCACATCGTTTCCGATAACTTGAGCGCAAACCATTGTCAACGCTTCGTTTTGCGTAGGATTAACTTTTCCTGGCATAATTGACGAACCGGGTTCATTGGCAGGTAGATTAATTTCGCCAATACTGCAGCGTGGTCCCGACGCCAGATAGCGGATATTATTAGCAATATGCATCAGGCTGACGGCAAGTTGTTTTAAAGCGCCCGAAGTTTCTACAATGGCATCGTGAGCCGATAAAGCCTCGTATTTATTTTTGGCGGTTTTGAACGGATAAGCTGTGAGTTCGGCAATTTTTTCGGCAACTTTTTCATCATAGCCTTTTGGTGTGTTCAAGCCGGTACCTACTGCCGTTCCACCGAGTGCCAGTTCGGTCAAATGTTCTAAAGTAGCATCAAGCGCTTTCAATCCGTGGTCAAGTTGCGATACGTAACCCGAAAATTCCTGTCCGAGGGTTAGCGGTGTTGCATCCATCCAATGGGTACGTCCCGTTTTAACAATGTCTTTAAAAGTTTTGACTTTTTCTATTAGCACATCACACAAACTTTTTACACCGGGAATGGTGGTTTCTACTATCATTTTGTATCCCGCTATATGCATAGCCGTTGGAAAAGTATCATTCGACGATTGCGACTTGTTTACATCGTCATTAGGATGAAGAAATTTTTTGCTGTCGGACAACTTGCCACCATGCAATACATGGCCGCGATTGGCAATAACTTCATTAGCATTCATATTCGACTGAGTTCCCGAACCCGTTTGCCAGATAACCAACGGAAAATGGTCATAAAGTTTTCCGTCAAGAATTTCGTCAGCTACTTTGGCAATCATTTTGGCTTTTTCGTTATCAAGTACACCAAAATAGGCATTGGTAAGAGCTGCTGCTTTTTTTAGATAAGCAAATGCCTTGATAATTTCTCGCGGCATGGAAGCTTCTTGTCCGATCTTAAAATTCATTTTCGAGCGCTGCGTTTGTGCTCCCCAATATTTGCCGGCTGGTACTCGCACTTCGCCCATGGTGTCGTACTCAATTCTGTATTTCATTGTTTTATGTTTTATAAATATAAGTTCTTATTTAAACAATACCTCTATGTTTTCGGCAGGATCACCCCAAACGGCTTTATGGTCTTTTACAACAATAGGTCGTTTTATTAATTTGGGGTTTTCTACCATAATTTTTACCCATTCGTCATCCGTAAAATTTTTACCTTTAAAATTTTGTTTATAAATACTCTCCTGCACACGAATCATCTCCTGCGGTTTTTTGTTCAACTTCATCAGCAAGTCTTTAAATTCTTGTTCGCTAATTGTATGTTTTAAGTATTCGGCAATTTTTATGTCATCGGTTTTACTTTGTAGATACAGCAAGCCGGCACGCGATTTTTTACATCTTGGGTTGTGATAAATGATAAACATAGCTTAATATGGTTGTGATAAATGATAAACATAGCTTAATATTTTAATTAAAAAGTTGTCAAATTTACGGATAATTTACGAAAATGATTTCGCTTAAATTTTTTCCTAAAAATCAGAATAAACGTAAATTGCAAACAGCTGTTTTGGAAGTGCAAATGGAAATTTTTATAGGCATTTTTATTTTGAAAATATACTTAACTATACATAGTCTGTTTTAATCCAATTCGATAATATTGTTTTTGATGGCGAATTTTACAAGATCAACGGTATTTTTCAGATTTATTTTCTTCATAATATTGTTTTTATGCGTTTCGACCGTACGCACACTAATAAAGAGTTTATCGGCAATAT
>QIKE01000028.1 GCA_003232915.1 Bacteroidota bacterium
TCCTGTAACGTCTGTTTGATTTTTTCATAATCCTCAAATTTATGAAAGTTATTAACCAAACTTAACGTCAACCTATATTATGAACTAACATATTTCTATCCCATACCATGTCCAACGACGGCGATGTATCGGGTTACCATAGCATTCCCGGCCCCAACAGCAAATATGGCGGCGATATTTGGGTTTTTAAAACCGACAAAAGCGGCAACCTATTGTGGCAACGGTGCCTCGGCGGCACGTATGACGACTTTGCCCGCAACATCTTCCCCACCACCGACGACGGCTTTATGATAGTTGGGAAAACCGGCTCAAACGACGGCGATGTGTCGGGGAATAATAACTATGGAACCGGTTATGGAATATACGATGTCTGGTTTGCAAAAATTGATAGTGTCGGTAATCTGCTTTGGCAATACTGCTATGGGGGCAGAGATGACGAAATGATATATCGGGGTGTTATACAAAAAAGCGACTGGGATTATATTTTGGCCATCGGTACAACAACATATAATTGGCGATGTTATTCCGATGGAAATCCATGGCCCGATGTCCGCATAGCCGAACTCTACGACAGTACGGTAGGAGTAAAAGAAACCCACCCTGAAATAGAAGCTTTGGTAAGGGTTTATCCTAATCCTGCAAAAGAAACGATAAAATTAAAATTTACTAATAAAGGCTTATTAAGTAACGCATTAATTTCAATTTTTGACATTAATGGAAAATTATTGTTAACCACAAAACCGAAGTCATTAATAACAACAATAAATACGGATAAATTAAAAAGCGGTTTGTATTTTATGAAAATACGAAGTAAATATGGTATTGTTACAAAGAAAATAATAATCAGGTAATCCCTGCCCTGTAATCCCTGCCCTTCAGCATCCAAGCACATTGGCAGGTTGCACAAGCTAATCCGGTAAATCTCGGAGACTTTAGGAAAAACCTGCCAATAAGCTTGTCTGCCCCAACGCACAAAGAAAAATAAAGGCTAAACCGGTTGCTAACAAAAAATATACTGCATGCCGCAATTAGTTGTAAATATGTAAGTTAATACATACAATAAAGATTGTCGTAACTTGAAAAATAATCGTTTCAAAATGCGGCACGCAGCATATTCAAACCGTTATGAACAAGCAAGAATAGATTAATGACGGAAAGTAATAATATTTTGATATATCGTCATTAAGATATATCTTTGCTGAAAAAAATAATGATACAACGAGAAATATATTTAAATAAGTTAAGGCAACTCAAAGACCAAAATCTAATAAAAGTTATTACAGGCATTAGACGGAGTGGGAAATCAACTCTATTGGAAATTTTTAAGAATGAATTAATATATAGTGGTGTTTTTTCGAAGAATATAATTTTTGTCAATTTTGAAGAGCGTGAAAATCTAAACTTTACAGACTGGACAGAATTATATGATGAAATCATAAAAGCCATAGATACAGATAATAAATATTACATTTTTCTAGACGAGGTGCAATTGATAAATGATTTTGAGAAACTCATTAATAGTTTGTATACTAAAAAGAATATTGATTTATACATAACCGGCTCAAATGCTTACTTATTATCAAGCGAGCTAGCAACACTTTTAACGGGTAGATACATTGCTATTAATATTCAACCTTATTCATTTAAAGAATATACATTAGCATATAAAGATGAAAAAAATACGGATCGTCTTTTTCGTAAGTATATAAACGAAAGCTGTTTCCCTGAGGCAGTTACGCTTTCTCAAAAAAGCAAAGATTTAGTAAATGATTACCTACAATCAATTTATGATACTGTTATAATTAAAGATATTGCACAACGCTATAAGTTGAGAAATATTCATAATTTGCATCGCGTTATTAGTTTTTTATTTAATTCAATTGGGTCTTATGTTTCGCCGACAAATATTGCAAAGGAACTCAATAAAAATTCAAAAAAACAGATATCACATAACACAATTATTAAGTATTTAGATTATCTTACTCAATCTTACATTTTATATGTAGCACCTCGTTATGATATAAAAGGCAAAGAATTACTTACTACAAATGAAAAATACTATGTTGTAGATTTGGGGTTGAGGAATATTACAGCAACCAATAAATATGACACGGATATAGGACATAAATTAGAAAATGTAGTTTATTTTGAATTATTTAGACGTGGAGGTAAAGTATATGTTGGAAAGCATAATGACAAAGAGATTGATTTTGTAGTGCAAAAATCAAATAATGAAAGAGAATATTATCAGGTTGCATTTACTGTTAATGACGAAAAAACATTCAAGAGAGAGATTTCTGCAATTAAAAGAATTAATGACAATTATCCAAAATATCTTTTAACACTTGATTATGATAATGCAAATATAGATGGCATTCAAAAGTTAAATGTTATTGATTGGTTATTACAGTAAGATTAAAAAATTAAATAAAACAATGTAAAATGCAAGTGCATAACAACTAAGCATCGTATTACGGCGCAGCATAACGCAGTGGAGCGAAGTTGTAATATGTGCTGAATGTTGAACTAATCCGGTGAGAGAGTTGTACACCTTCATTATTTGTGGAATCAATTTTTGTTTTTATTTCCTGGAGTTTTTCGCAGAAAGTTTCCAGCATGTGTCAGACGAAGAAAAAACATAAAAACAGACTAAACTTTCGATATTTTAT